>NZ_JAKFGB010000009.1:331555-663111 GCF_022267515.1 Rubinisphaera margarita
CAAAAATTGCCAAACCTGATATTTCTGCCTCCTCTCAGCCAATCGCTTCGGTGTTCTGCCAGGAAGACAGGGACGCCGGAAATTATCGTAAGTTTTTGCTATCACTCGGGAAGGGAATCCCATGCAGGGTGCAGCCTGGAAGCTGACAGCACTGGCCACCAGTTTGACCATTGGTTTCTTTGGCCTGATGCAAGTTCAGCAACATTTGGACCAGACAGCGTCCAATTCGACCCCATCCAGCGAGGTCGATTCATCTTCGGATCCGACGGTCGAAGAGTCGGGACTCCTTACGGCAGAAGACTTTGCGGTCGCAGAGCTCGGCGAGCCGAGCCCTGATCCGTTTGGTTCTGCTCCTCCGTCAGAAATGTCCGGAACCACGGAGGCGGCTCCCTTTCGACGCACAGACGCCCCCCTTCAGGCCCAGTCGGAACCAACCCCGCAGAACAACACTACGCCCCCGGCAACGGATCCATTTGCTGGATTTTCAGCAAATCCGTCACAATCGACCGACCAGGATCCCTTTTCCGCGTTTCGCGCTCCCGCCGATCAGGTGCGAGAGGAAGTCACTCAGGCTGGAAGGAATCTGAACAATACCGTTCAGCAGACCATGCAGCAGGTCGATGAACGCGTCGCGGAGGCCGAGACCAAAGCCGATGCCTGGCAGAGCCAGATCGTTCAAACCGCCAATGAGGTTCGCGGCGAGCTGGAACAGAGCGAGCCGGGGCAGTTGATCAATGCTGTCGCCACGGCTGTTGAGGAAACCTCAAAGTCAACTCCTGAGATGCGGGTCACTCTCGCAGGACCCGGCGGCGGTAGCTCAGCCGCCCAGGAACTGATTCAGCTGGCCGGACGGACCAATGCCAAACCGGTAGCCCAGTTTAACTCCTCGAAAAACAGCAGGAATGGCGACACACCGCCCCCGTTCCTGCCGTTCGACGCGGAAAACGCCAAGCCAATCGATTCGCAGAACGAGCCGGTTGCAGACTCCGAACCGGTCACTGTTCCGGTCGCCGCCAGCGATGCTCCCGCGCCGCTGCCGCCTGCGGGTGAACAGAAAGATCCGTTCGCCGTGAACGAGCCTGCTCCTGCAAAATCGGCTTCACCGTTCGCATTTCCGCAAGCCGAGCAGATGCCGAAGATTACTCCGGGCGCTCAGTTCCCGGGTGCCGATTCGACTCAGGAATCCGCTCCCTCGATTTCGCCGGGTGATTCGATGCCGGAAATCACTCCCGCCCGCGTCGCTGATTCTGATGCTGCCGCGAACAAGTCGTTCCCGACAAAACCGGCTGCCAGCGCGCCGAAAGCTGATTCTGCTCCACCGGCGTCGTTCTTCCCCAGCGAGCCTGCGACCGAAACCAGTGCCGCCGGAGCCGATGATCCTTATCGCCTCGTGCCGCAGTTCAATCAGGAAATGCCGAGCACAAAGCCTGAAACCGACTCGTCTCCGTCTCCGTTTGCTTTGACGCCCCCGGACAGTCCTCAGACTCCGGCGGAACCAGAAGCCGATATGAAGCCGGAACCTGCGCCAGAACCGGAACCGAAAACCGAGCCTGTTCCGACGCCCGAACGTCCGTCCGGATTTCCGACGTTCGATCCCCAGGACGAACCGACCCCAGGCCCATCGCCGTTCGATGCCGCTCCGGAGATGAAACCCGCTCCGGCTCCGGAAATCCCGACTGAAAAAGCTCCTGAAACCAAGCCGGCGCCGAAGTTCGAACTGACTCCGCCCGAAGAGATGAATCCTGCTCCGGAACCGGCCACCCCCGCAGTGGAAATGCGGGCTGAGCCTCAGAAGCAGCCGTCTCCATTTGATGTTTCTCCCGCACCGAGCCCACAGCCAGGTGCCGGTTTCCCGACTGCGGACACCCCTGCGGAAAAGCCCGCTCCGGTTCCGATGAACAAGCCGGTTCCGGCTCCCGTCGAAATGAATAAGGCCCCGGCTCCGGCCAATATGGCCAGTGATACGGAGTTCCGGCAGTCCAAGCCCAACGATGAAGTTCTCATGGGCGGCGCCCGTCTCGACCAGAATGTTCCCGAACGAGTCCTGCAGCCCAAGGTGGAGTTGTTCAAGACCGCTCCAGATAATGCTGTCCTCGGTCAACCGCTGATCTACTCGATTGAAATTGAGAACACCGGCGAAGTCGGGGTGACCGACGTCGTTGTCGAGGACAAGTTCCCGGCTGGGACCAAGCTGACCGGAACAATTCCACGAGCCGAGCTCGTTGAAAAGACGCTCATCTGGCGATTTGAAGAACTCAAACCGTCCGAGCGGAAGAAGATCCTTGTCCGCGTTGTTCCAATCGAGCCCGGTAAGATCGGATCGGTTTCCACGGTCGCCTACAAGTCGTCGGTTTCCGCACAGACAATGGTGACAGCTCCGAAACTCGAAATCGACCTGACCGCGACGCCGGAAATTGCCCTCGATGAGACCGCTCAGGTTCACTTCGTGATCAAAAACACCGGACAGGGCGACGCTCACGACGTCATCCTCCGCAACTTGATTCCAGAAGGCCTGGAGCATCCGGCGGGTTCCGACCTCGAATATGAAGTCGGCATGCTCAAAGGGGGCGACGAGAAGGAAGTCACTCTGACCATGATCGGTCGCGGCGTCGGTGATTTTGAGAACGTCGCCACCGTGAAGTCTTCCAGTGGTGTCTCGGCTGAAGCCAGAGCCACGGTTCGGGTCATCGAATCGGTGATGAGCATCAGCCATCGCGGTCCGACGCGTCGCTTCGTTGGCCATGTTGCCGAGTACCAGACGACCGTTCGCAACAATTCGAGCCGCGTCCTGGAACAGGTCACCGTGGTGGCCCAGCTACCGGCCGGTTTCAAATTCCAGTCGTCCAGCGACAAAGGGATGTACAACGACCAGATGAAACTGGTCACCTGGGTTCTGCCCCAGCTGCAGCCTAATGAAGAGCAGGTGGTTTCCACGAAACTGCTCCCGGCCAATGTCGGCACTCACAGCATCCTGGCGACCGTCGAAGATGCCCGCGGGCATCGAGCCGAAGTCAGCACGGCTGTGAAAGTCGAAGGCTTCCCGTCTCTGGCGGTCCGCAGCCCGGACAATCGGGGGCCTGCTGCTCAGGGTGAGCGGGTTTCACTCCGTTTCAAGGTGACCAACCAGGGATCGGCTGAAGCCTCTCAGGTGATTGTTCGCTGTCACGTGCCGCCGCAGCTGGAGTACATCTCCGCCAACGGCCCGGTGACCGGCGTTCAGAAGGGCGACGTCATCGAATTTGAAGCGATGGAGAGCCTGAAGCCGAACGGCGAAGCGGAGTTTGATGTCGTCTTCAACGCCAGGGCGGCCGGCGACGGTCGTGTCGAGTTCGAGGTGATGGCCGACCAGATTTCGGCTCCCTTGAAACATCAGGAGCAGGTGATAGTCTACGGCGAATAAGACGGGGTTCACCCGGGTGGCACTGGTTAGTCCGTGCCACCCGGTCACAATCCCACTCGTACTGCAAAGCCAGTGCGACCCCGTTGCGATGCTCGTGCTCACGCCGATTGTTGACGAATCGCCTGCCGCGTCGAATCATAGACGGCAACGACTTCGTCCCGCTTTCGCCTCTTCCTGATTGAACGGCCCATGCCTGAACCTACGTCCGATCTGCTTGAAACCTTCGACAATCCGTACCCCGAGCGGGACTACGTGATCGAAACCGTCTGCCCGGAATTCACCTCGGTCTGCCCGAAAACCGGTCAGCCCGACTTCGGCACCCTGTATATCACCTACATTCCCGATCGACTCTGCTTCGAGCTGAAGTCGCTGAAGATGTACCTGCAGCAGTACCGGAATCACGGAGCCTTCTACGAGCAGGTGACCAACCAGATCCTCGACGACCTGGTCGCCGCGACGCAGCCCCGATCCATGGAACTGCGAGCCGAGTTCACGGCCCGCGGCGGAATCCGAACCAATGTCGTGGTCGTGTACCCGGACGACAGCTGGGGCGACGACGACTAAAATCGCTGTCGCAGCAGAATTGCGATGCGGATATGATCCGCGTGACCTGTGAACCGCCTCTGGTTCATCCTGCAAATTGGAAAACCACAGAGACACCGCGATTCCAGCCTACTGAGCCGGAAGACTCGCGGAGCGGGTCGAAACTTGATTTCGCGGGCGATCGCTGGTCGCCTGAGTCCACTGGAGTGAATGGAAGCTCTCTCGTGCGATATTTGCTCAATTGCGTCTATGTTCTGCTCGTTACCGCAGTCTCTCCGATGCTGCTTTATCGCAGATGGACCACCGGCCGTTATCGCGAAGGCTGGTCAGAAAAACTCTGGGGCCGCATCGAACCCCGTAACAGCGAAGCCCCCTGTGTCTGGCTGCACGCTGTGAGTGTCGGCGAAGTGCTGCAGCTCGAGTCGATTGTGAAAGGCTGGCGGGAACGCTTCCCCGACTGGGACATCGCCATCAGCACGACCACGCAAACCGGCATGCAGGTCGCGAAGAAAACTTATCCCGACGCGCACCTGTTCTACTGCCCACTCGATTTCAGCTGGGCCGTGCGGAATACGCTTAAACGACTCAAACCGAGCTGCGTGGTGCTGGTCGAACTGGAGCTCTGGCCGAACCTGATTCTGGAAGTGGATCGTGCCGGGATTCCTCTGCTGCTGATCAACGGGCGGCTCGGTGAGAAGAGCTATCGAGGGTACCGTCGCATTCGCCCGCTTGTTGCCTCACTCATGCGGCGGCTCGCTGTGGTCACCGCTCAGAACGAAGAATACGGCGAACGTTTCCATAAGCTCGGCGTCCCGAAGAATCGACTGCATGTTGCCGGGTCGATCAAGTTCGATCGGCTGTCGACCGACCGGAACAGTCCGGCCACCCGTCAGCTGCGGGAAAACTTCGGCATCAAGCCCGACGCTCCGATTCTCATGGCTGGCAGCACAGGCGAACCGGAAGAGAAGATCATTCTCTCCACCTGGATCTCGCTGCGGCAGCAGTTTCCACAGTTACAGCTGTTGATCGCCCCCCGGCATCAGGAGCGGTTCGAGGAAGTCGCCGAGCTGATTCAGCGGGCCGGGTTCCACGCCGTCCGCCGGTCCAAACTCGGCGAGAAACCACGCAAATCGATGAAACAGATCCCGCCGGTGTATTTGCTCGATACACTCGGCGAACTTTCCGCCTGCTGGGGACTGGCCGATATTGCCTTCGTGGGTGGCAGTCTGAACCAGCGGGGCGGACAGAACATGATGGAGCCGGCCGGCTACGGAGCCGCCCTGCTTTTTGGCCCGAATACCTGGAATTTTGCCGACGTGGTCGAGGATCTGAAACAGGCTCGGGCCTGCCGGATCGTCAGCAATCAGCACGAACTGATCACCCAGATCGGCGAACTGCTGCGGTCTCCACAGTCCGCCCAGCGACTGGGTCGAGCCGCCCAGAATTACGTGCTCAGCAAGCAGGGTGCAACCACGCTGACCCTCAACGAGATCGAAAAAACGCTGCACCTCACGCAGCCGGAGACGATTCGTCCCGCGGCGTGATCAGGATTGCGTCTCTCTACGGATTTGCCGCTGGACATGATCAGATCTCCCTCGTCTCCCTGCGAGCGCAGGCCGGGGTGCGAGAGGATGCGGAGGAAAAGCACGCCGGTTGGAGGCTTCTCGCGGAAGCGAACGCCGCCGGGATCCCGCCGGCAGATCGCTGTGGAATACGTGAAAACCGGCTCTGCTTCGCTTCCGGAACGTTTGTAACTTGCTTAGAATGCGCGGCTTAGAGTTTGCGCAAACACAGTGGTGAGGGAGAAGAATGTCGAGTTATATTTTCACCAGCGAAGCGGTGAGCATGGGCCATCCGGACAAGGTTTCGGATCAGGTTTCGGATGGAATCCTGGACGCGTTGCTGGCCCAGGACGCCCGGGCCCGCGTGGCCTGCGAGACGCTTTGCACGACCGATTATGTCTGTCTGGCCGGTGAAATCACCGCCAATGCCAAGGTCGATTACGAGCAGGTCGCCCGCGACGTCATTCGCGGCATCGGCTACACGAGCGACGACATCGGCTTCAACGCCGATAGCTGCAAGGTCGATGTCCTGCTGCACTCGCAGTCGGCCGACATCGCCATGGGTGTCGACCGCGACGGAGCCGGCGATCAGGGTCTGATGTTCGGCTATGCCTGCAACCAGACCGAAGAATACATGCCGGTCCCCATCGCTCTGTCGCATCGCGTTCTGAATCGCCTCACCGAAGCTCGTCAGAAGGGCGAAGTCGACTGGCTGCGTCCGGACAGCAAGAGCCAGGTCAGCGTTGAGTTCAACGGCTCCAAGCCGGTTCGCATCTCCGCTGTCGTCGTTTCGACTCAGCACGCTGCTTCGGTTTCCCAGAAGGAAATCACCGAGTTCACGGTCGATCAGATCGTCAAGGATGTGATCCCGGCTGAGTACCTCAACGACCAGACCAAGTACCACATCAACCCGACTGGCCAGTTCATCATCGGTGGTCCTCACGGCGACTGTGGTCTGACCGGACGGAAGATCATCGTCGACACCTACGGCGGCTGGGGCCGTCACGGGGGTGGTGCCTTCAGTGGAAAAGATCCAACAAAGGTCGACCGCTCTGCCGCTTACATGGCCCGTTACGTGGCCAAGAACGTGGTCGCAGCCGGTCTGGCCAGCGAATGTGAAGTCCAGCTCGCTTACGCCATCGGCGTGGCCGAGCCGGTCAGCGTGCACATCGATACGTTCGGCACCCACGAAGTCGACGAGTCCAAGATTGAACGGGCGATCCGCGAGATCTTCCCGCTCACTCCGAAGGGCATTATC
This sequence comes from Rubinisphaera margarita, assembly GCF_022267515.1. Lineage (NCBI taxonomy): Bacteria > Pseudomonadati > Planctomycetota > Planctomycetia > Planctomycetales > Planctomycetaceae > Rubinisphaera > Rubinisphaera margarita. The sequence goes on from NZ_JAKFGB010000009.1 coordinate 338,319, forward strand.
GAAACGCTCGACCTGCGTCGTCCGATCTTCGGCAAGACCGCCTGGGGTGGTCACTTCGGCCGCAACGATCCGGACTTCACCTGGGAAGCCATCGATCGGGCATCGGCTCTGCGTCAGGCATGCGGCCTGAGCAGCGACGTGCCTCAGACGGAATTCGTCATCAGCTAATGGAACCCGGAAACGACTCGCGGAACGGATGCAGTTTCCGCGAGTCGATCTTCCGAACCTGATCAAACTGGTGGAACCGCAATCGGCGAGCGAAGGAGTGTCGCCATGTCGCTGGGTCAAACCTGTGAACGCTGGGCTCGCGAGACCGAACAGTCTCGGGATCTGCAGTACTGCTGGGCTTGTGGACTGACGTGGATCATCGTCGGCTTCGTGCTGCTGACCGCCCGCGCTCTTGGCAGCTTCATTCCCGATACCGACGCCATTCGCGCTGCCGGTTCGATTCTCGGTCTTTCCGGTCTCGGTCTGATGTCGTCCACGCATCTGCTGCGTTCCCGTCCGCTCACGCCTTCAGCCCGGTCTCAGGTTCTGCTGCTCGCCACTATCACGCTGGGTGGCATTCTGCTCAGCAGCCTGGCTCTGACACCTCTCCGCAGTTTCTGGTCTGTGTTTCTGCACGCCTTCGTGATGGCGGGAGTCACCGTGGTGCTCGCCAGTCGCGGCTTGAATCTCCTCGGCCTTGAAACAACATCAGCTGTTGAAGCGACGCCCAAAGAAGTGGAGTCTACTTCAGTGGACACTTCTCCTTCAGTAAAAGAGCCGGCGGTCCACTCCGGGGAAATCGTGCAGTGGCTGTCCCGCAGTCGTCAGACCGATGGTTCGGAAACCGTCGAAGGCATGCTTCGGCTGGAACTGGCCGCAGGGCAGAAGCAGGTTTCCGGGCACGTCGTTTTCACACCTTCTCTGGGTTCGGTTCCCGAAATTGAATGCGAGCCGATCGGAGCGTTGGAAATCGAAGCCGCCATCGGCGAAGTGTACCCGCATGGGTTTCGAGTCGATGTTCGACGCACGGATCGGTCCACTGCAGCGCTCAGTCTCGACATCGGCTTTCAGGCCCTGGCTGCGACTCAGGAACAGAACGCCGCCTGACGAATTCCCGAAAGTGCAGTCGTGGTGAAAGCAGGTCTCGCTCTCGGCGGAAATCTCGGCGACACCGTCGCCCTGCTGCAGACCGCATCCCGACTGCTGGATGAACATCCAGAGATTGGTGTCCTGAACGTCAGCCGGAATTACACAACCTCACCCGTTGGCGCAGCCGCGGGCAGCCGGTTCGTGAACTCCGCCATCCTCATCGAGACCTCGCTCGCAGCCGAGGCTCTGCTCGATGTCTGCCAGCGGATTGAGCACGAAGCCGGTCGGGTGCGTGAGATTCACTGGGGACCCAGAACGCTCGATATTGATCTCATCTTCTTCGGCTCGGAGATCCTCGAAACCGAACGGCTGATAATTCCGCACCCCGCCTGCTGGTATCGCCGCTTTGTCCTCGATCCCCTGTGTGATGTGGCGGCGGGTCTACGCCATCCCGTCCTGAATCAGACGTTCGCCCAGCTGCGAGACCGGCTCCGTCGCCGTCCTCTTACGGTGAGCCTCGGTCAGCTTTCCCATGCACGCCAGCAACAGCTTCATCCGCTGCTGGCTGAGTACGATGTGATTGAAGTCGCCGGTGAAGACCTCGCTGCGACCCTGATCCTCATCGACCGCCCGCTTACGTCCCGCTCCCGGCAGCAGTTCGGAGAACTCTACGAACAGGATCTGCCGGGATCGTTCGACGCACATCTCAAAGACGTTCTGAACGCCGCCCTCGACGAGCCCAGGCCGTACGCGGATTCATAGAGCATTTCCAAAATTCGACTGCAGGCATTTGCTGGAGCAAACTCAGCATGGCAGGGGATAGGCGCCCATGCGATCCCTCGTCGAATCGTCCGTGACCGCCCGGGCAGCACTTATGGTCCGCTGCGAACCGCGGTGTCTTCAATGCGATACAGATGCGTCGCCGTCCGGAGATAGAGTGTATCCTCGACTACGGAAGGGGAGGCTTTGATCAGACCGTCGAGTCGGTTGACCTGCAGCAGTTCCATGTCGCTGTCCGGAGCGAGCACGGAGATCTTGCCCTCTTCGCTGCAAAAGTAGAGCCGCCCGTTCGCGTAGATGGGCGAGGCGGAGTACTTGCCGATCAGTCGTCGTTTTCCCAGCACCTTTCCGGTGGTGCAGTCGAGACAGGCGACCAGCCCCGCTTCATTAATGCTGAACAGTTTGTCGTCGACGACGATCGGAGAAGGAACCGTGCTCACGCTCCGCGTGTAGGTCCATTTCACGTGAGACTCAGTGACATTTCCGGAGCCGCCCGGTTCGACCGCCAGCAGTTCGGTTTCAAAGAAACCGGTGCAGAGGAAGACCAGGGAGTCTGTGGTGACCGGAGCGGGCACGTTCGAGAAGCCGACATAGCGCACGTGCCACAACTCTTTGCCAGTCGCCGGCTCGTAAGCGTGCGCCTGGTCGGGGCCCGGGCTGATAAGCAGGTCGCGGCCGCCGTGATTCCAGATCAGCGGTGTTGCAAACGCACGATGCGTAATCGAGTTGTCCCGCAACGGAGCGGTCCGAGTCGTCTTCCAGACTTCCTCCCCAGACTGCTTGTCGAGTGCCACGACGAACTGAACATTGGCACCGTCGCAGGTGAGGATCAACAGATTCTCGTAGGGCACCGGAGAACTGCCCGGTCCTCCCTGGTGATCAATCTCGAAGGAATCGTTCTTCCAGAGGATCTTCCCGGTCCGGTAATCGATGGCCGCCGTGCCGAAGGTGCCGAAGTGGCAATAGACACCGTGCTCGTCGATCACCGGCGTGGGGGACGCGTAGCTGTTGTCGTCGTGAATCTTTTCAGGTTGTTCGACCTGAAAGAGCTCGATCTCGTGCCGGATCGAACCCGTTTCAGGATCGAGCCCAACGGCATAGAGACGAAGCAGCGGTTTCGGCTCGTCTTCGAGAACGGCAGTGGTCAACCAGAGTTGATCGTCTCGAGCGACAGCCGACGACCAGCCTTCGCCGCGAATTGCCTGTTTCCAGCGGAGATTGGTCTCTTCATCAAACTTCAGCGGGAGCGACGATTCGGTCGCATGTCCCTGTCCCCCCGGGCCGCGAAACTGCGGCCAGCTGTCGGCGGCAACAGCGGAAAGACCGACCGAGAGAACGAGCAGGAAAATCGAGTTCCGCAGCAGGCGTTGCATGTGTGCTCCTCACGAATGAAAGAACCGCGGCACCACCGCGGTTCTGGAGGAATCACTGTAGCACGTGCCTGCTGGCCATGCCAGAAAAGACGAGCCGTCAGGCAGCCGAGCGGATCTCTTCCGGGGTCACTTCCGCATCGTCGATCGCCACATAACGCTGGACCACATTCCAGAGTGAGCTGGTGATCTGATCGGCAGAGCCGTTCAACGTCTTCTGCAACTGCTGCAGATCGGCGTGGATCTGGATCATGGAAGGGGGGTGTCCGGCTCCGAGAATAATCTTCTCGTGAATCTTCGGAGCTCCGTGCTCGTGCGCGTAGAACAGTTCTTCGTACATCTTTTCACCGGGACGCAGTCCGGTAAATTCGATCTCGATGTCGTCTGGATAGTTCAAGCCGGAGAGCGCGATCATATCGCGAGCCAGGTCGACAATCTTGACCGGTTCACCCATGTCGAGGATCAGAACCTGTCCCGACTGTCCAACCGCTCCCGCCTGCAGCACGAGCTGCACGGCTTCGGGAATGGTCATGAAGTACCGGACCATGTCTTTGTGGGTCACCGTGACCGGGCCGCCCCGTTCGATCTGCTGACGGAAGATCGGCACCACACTTCCGACCGAGTTCAGCACGTTGCCGAAGCGAACGGTAATGAAGGTCGTCGCGGAGCCCTGCGACATCGCCTGCAGATACTTCTCGGCCAGCAGCTTGGTGGCTCCCATAACCGATGTCGGGCGAACCGCTTTGTCGGTGGAGATCAACACGAAGCGTTCTGCTCCGTGCTTGTGTGCGGCATCGACAACCGCCTTGGTACCCATGAAGTTGTTTCGGATGGCCGCATACGGATTGTCTTGCATCAATGGGACATGCTTGTAGGCGGCTGCGTGGAAAACATGTTCCGGACGATGCGTGCTGAACACCCCGTTGAGGGCATCGGGATCGAGAATCGTCGCGGTGACGTAATGGAGTTCGGTTTCGCCGCAGTCCTGCCGGGCGAACTCGCGTTCCATCTGAAAGACGCCGAACTCGGAATGATCGTAGATGACGAGTTTGGCCGGTTTGAATTCGAGGATCTGGCGGCACAGTTCGCTGCCGATACTGCCCGCTCCGCCGGTGACGAGCACGCTTTTTCCGGTAATTGAGTCGGCAATGCTGTCCAGATCGAGCTTCGTCGGCGGACGTCGCAGCAGGTCGTCGATATCGAGTTCACGAACAGCCAGACGGAAACGACCTTCGACAATCTCTTCGACGGTCGGAATCTTATGCACATCGATGTCGGCTTCCTGGCAGCGATGCAGCAGATCTCGCACGACGCGACCGGACGTGGTCGTCGGCACGAGAATGTGTTGAACACGAGAAGTCGTTCGCGGACTCCAGCACTCATCGAGCGAATAGACCGGCTGGCCGCCAATCAGGGATCGCTGACGATCCGGGCCGGGATCAATGAACCCGGTGACACGGAAGCGACCGAGGTGTCCATTGCTGGCCATGAGCATCTTCCAGATGCCGATAGCGGTTTCATCGGTACCATAAATTAGAGCGGCTTCGGTCGGCTGCTGACGTTCGGAGACATTTCGCTTCGACCAGGCCAGGCGGCAGCCGATACGGAATCCCATGATAAACAGCATGCTCAGCATCGTATCGATGAGCAGGACCGATCGGGGCAGAACCATCGCTCGCGGGGCGTCGAGGTAATAGACCGTAAGCAGCAATGCTGCGGAAGCTCCGCAGACGCCAGCGGTCACCAGTCCGTCCATCACGGAGGCGTGGCGGTAAGAGCGCTTCCATTCTCCGGCCAGCCCGATGAGACCCAGCTTGGCGACGACAACCAGCGGAACCGTCCGGAGGAACCAGGACCATTCCGAAGCTCCCATCGCGAAGTCGAATCGCAGGCAGAACGCGAAAAACAGCGAGGCTGTCAATAAGAGCGTATAAACGGGGAGAATGATGGCCAGTCTGTGGCGCATACGTCACGCTCCAGTTTTCGTCAGGAAGAAAGAGACCATGGGAAAGATGCGACATCTTTCCGGTGCGAAGTCGCGAGGAGAAGACGTGATCCACGTCCGGAGACGTGAGGTCGGGCGGAGTTGTACCCGGAATAAGCAGGTGCGTCCAGATTTTACGAAAGACGGCCTCAAGTGGCTCGGTGAAAATACCGAGGCTGAACAGCGAGGATTCGGCTTGAAATGACGTAAGTCGCACTCATTTCAGAGGATGGGGCGTCTTCGTCTTGTCAGCAGCCAGCCGCCGAGCATCAGCCAGATTGTAATTCCTGCAATGGAAACCACGCTGCCGGCCCGGAGAGCGGCCGGTTCATAGCTCCAGCGGACCTGGTGTTTCCCAGCCGGGACCTCGACGCCGCGAAACATTCCGTCGATCCGCAGAGACGGGGCGGCTTGTCCGTCGACAGTCGCCAGCCAGTCGTCATTGAACAGTTCCGTCAGGATCAATGTCTGGGGAACCGGCGTCGAGGCCGTCAGTTCAATCTCGTGCGGACTTCCAACATTCCACTCGATCGTGGCCCCCTCCTGTGGCTCCTCCCAGGCGACGCGACCACGTGTTCCGGTCACTTCTGACAGGTAAATCGGTTCCGGCCGGCCCCACGCCCCGTTGAGCAACGGATCGATTCCCTGCCAGACCAGTCGAATATCGACGCTGTTCGGATTGGGAGGCGAAAAGCCGAGAATGTGAGTCACTCCCGCACGGCGGAGCCAGTCGATCTGTTCCGGCGTAAAACTCTGCCACGGAGTGGGGGACTCGTTCTCGGCGACGGGATAGTTCAGTTCCGGATCGAAGTATTCTTCAGGGCCCAAACCCAGATAGACCGGGGTGGCGGCAATGCCCGTGATTGTCGGCAGATTCGGACCGGGAGCGAACAGCCGCGCGGGCGGAGAGGCTTCCTTCAGCAGCTGCCGGACAGGGCTGTCTTCGATTCGGGTCAGAGGCGTCTCGGCAACCATGAAGGCGTACGTGATTCGTTGACTGACCAGAGAAAGGTCGACCAGCGTGACGACGCCCGTAAGCACGAACAATACGAGGCCGACGTTCGCGGGGAGCTTTCTTCGCAATTGGTCGAGTCCAAATCCCGCCCACAATGCAGCCGCCAGCGTCGTCACCAGACCGAAACGTCCGGATCCTCGAAAAAATCCGAAGCCCGGCAGATGTTGAAACCAGGGGATTAACCAGCCGGTCGCATAAACAGCCGCCAGCAGTCCCAGCACACCGAGAACAGCCAGCGACCATTGCTGCGAATTTCGTGGTCGACAGAGCGTCACCCCCGCATAGATGGCCAGCAGGCAGGGAAGAAAGCCGAAGTACAGGTGAGCTTCGACCGGGTTCGTTGCGGAGGGGAAATCGAGCGGGGTCTTCTGGTTGAGACGATCGCTCAGCTCAACGGCATCCGCATACCAAACCCATGGAACGATCATCTGCGAAATGTATCGCGGCGGGATGTGTCCATACCCCGGATCGAAATCGGCGGAGCTCGATGTCTCCCGCTGACTGTTCTGCTTCAGCGACCAGGTCGGCAGCAGCTGGACACTGGCCAGGATGAATCCGAGAGTCACGGCGACCGCCGGGCCCGCCAGCCATTTCAGGCGATGCGAAACTGCTGGCGGAGTCGGACTTTCTTTGCGCTGTAGACGATCCCCTAAAAAGACTTCCGCCAGAGACCACCCGGCCAGTGTCAGCAGTGTGATAAACGCCAGGTGATAGTGCCCGGGCAGCAGCTGCAGGCACAGAGCCCCGGCCAGCAGCCAGAGCCAGAGCAGCGATCGGCTGCGGAAAAAACGGATCAGCAGCCACAGGTTCAGCGGCAGGTAGATTCCCGTCACGATGGCCCATTCGAGACAGGAGCGAGGAGCAAACCAGCCGTAGATGAAGGCCAGCGACGCGAGCAACGCTGCGGGAAGCGACAGCCCCAGTTCCAGAGCGAGCAGAGCGGTGACGGCGAATCCGACCACATAATGCAGCAGATGGCTGATATTGTAAGCCGTATTCACCTTCAGCAGGCTGTAGAGCAGCACGTTCGGCGGATAGTAAACACCCGTCTGGCTCTCGGCGACGAGCGGGTAACCATGGCCGACCAGATTGTTCCAGGTCGGCAGAATCCCCTCGGCGAGTTGCTCGGCGTAGAACGCCTTCTGCGGAAAGTAATACGTGTAGATATCGCCGCCGATCAGGCCTCCGCCCAGCCACAGATCGAGCCAGAACCACATCGTCAGAGCGATCGCGGTCATGCCGATCGCGAGAAATCGCGAGGAGACGGCGGGGGAGGAAGGCTTTTCTACGGACATATCGGGCAGTATTAACGTGAGAAACTTTTCGCTCGCGGCGTGGAGACAAACTTTCAGAGATCGGCAGTCAGCCACTATAATCCGGGCGGCCGACGGGAGGAATCTGCGCATATTGGAGGGCAAGTTCCGTCAGCTCAGGCAGTTTACGCTGTTTTCCGCGCTCGATACAGCGACCGACGGGCGGACAGTGACGAACATCAAGATCGAACGAGGAGGGATTTCCACGATGCCAACTGAAATGTCGGTTCACGCGAAACTGAGCGAAATCGCCAACAATCTCTGGTGGAGCTGGCAGCCCGAACTCGACGACATCTTTCGCCGAATCGATCCGCAGCGGTTTACCGAGCTGAGTCATAACCCCGTCCAGCTGCTCAAAGAGTATCCGCCGGACAAGTTGGAGAAGCGGGCCCGCGAAGAAGTCCTGCACTCAAAAATCAACTGGGCCTACCGCCGGTTCAAGGAATACCTGAAGAACCGCAGCACCTGGGGCGACACTCACGCCGGCCTGCTGAACTTCCGCCCGGTGGCCTATTTCTCCGCCGAATTCGGTATGCACGAATCACTGCGCGTCTACTCGGGTGGTCTCGGCGTTCTCGCCGGCGATCATCTCAAGAGCGCCTCCGATCTCGGCGTGCCGCTCGTTGGTGTCGGCCTGTTCTACCACGAAGGTTACTTCTCCCAGACGATCGACGAAAACGGCTGGCAGCAGGAAACCTATACCGAAGTTGACCCGAGCACGATGCCGCTGGCCCCCGTGGTTGGCAGCGATGGCAAAGATATTGTCATTTCCGTCGAAACGCGGCACGAAAAGATCTTCGCCCGCATCATCAAAGTCATGGTGGGTCGCGTTCGGCTGTTCCTGCTTGATGCCAATATCCCTCAGAATACCGAAGAGAACCGCAAGCTGACCGCCCGTCTGTACGGCGGTGACCAGCGGATTCGTATCCGTCAGGAACTGCTGCTCGGAATCGGCGGCGTGCGGGCCTTGCATGCTCTGGGCATCAATCCCCGCGTCATTCACATGAACGAAGGGCACTCCGCCTTCGCCGGACTGGAAGTCATTCGGCATCGGATGCATCACGATGGCATGACGTTCAACGATGCCCTGCAGGAAACCGCCGCGACAGGCGTCTTCACCACACACACTCCGGTCGCCGCTGGCCACGACCGCTTCGATGATGGCCTCGTCGATGAACATCTCGGCCCGATGGGCGATGCTCTCGGACTCGATCACCACGGACTGATGGCTCTCGGCCGCGTCGATCCTCAGAACCATGGCGAATCGTTCTGCATGACGGTCCTGGCCTTCAAAACATCACGTCGGGCCAATGCCGTGTCGAATCTGCACGGCGTCGTCTCCCGGAAGATGTGGGCCTGCCTGTGGCCCTGGCGGAGTGAAGAAGAAGTTCCGATCGGCCACATTACCAACGGGGTGCACGTGAACTCCTGGCTGGCCACGCAAATGCGAGTCATTTACGACCGCGTTTTGCCAGCTGAGTGGTATCTGCATACCGGGGAACCCGAAGTGTGGGCCGGCTTCGAGCAGGTCACGCCCGGCGAACTCTGGGAAACGCACCAGGCGCTGAAAGCCCGGCTGATCGTTTACACCCGTAACCGTCTCATGAAGCAGGCGGCTCGAAAGAACGCCAGCGATGCGGAACTGAACGAGCTGTCTGAACTGATGGATCCACGCGCGTTGACCATCGGCTTCGCCCGCCGGTTTGCTCCGTACAAACGAGCCGATCTGATCGTGCACGATCCCGAACGGCTCGCCCGCATCGCCAATGCGGCCAATCGACCGGTGCAGTTCATCTTCTGCGGAAAAGCACACCCGGCTGATGAATACGGCAAGTCGATTCTGCAGCGGATTGTGAAGCTGTCGGAATCGAAGGAGTTCAAGGGCAAGATCGTCTTCCTCGAAGACTACGACATCAACTTCACGCGGCATCTGGTGCAGGGAGTCGACGTGTGGTTGAACAACCCGCGGCGTCCTCTCGAAGCCTCCGGAACGAGCGGTCAGAAGGTCGTGTTGAACGGCGGACTGAACTTCTCGGTGCTCGATGGCTGGTGGGCCGAAGCCTACGACGAAATGAACGGCTTCGCCATTGGCGACGGCCACATTCACGTCAACAATGACATTCAGGACCAGCGTGATGCCGAAAGCCTGATCGAAGTTCTTGAAAACCAGATCGTGCCGATTTACTACGAACGGGACACCGATGATCTGCCGCAGAGATGGATCAGCCGGATGAAGCATTCCGTGCGAACGCTCGGCTGGCGTTACAACGCTGACCGGATGGTGATGGACTACGTGACCAACACCTACATCCCGGCAGCCGGCGGTACGTCGGCTGAAATGCGAATGATGCCGTAAGCTGAAGTCAGCAAACCACGGCGCACACAAAGCCTCAGCCAGACCTGGCTGGGGCTTTTTTATTGGAATCACTCCGTCCGACGGGGGACGCCGCCTTCGAGTCAAAGAGATCGAGCTGTGCTCGGTTGCCGTCGAATCCCGGTCAGACGGAAACCTCGTGCAGGGGGTTCATCAGCAGGATTTCGCGCTTCCAGTGGGGTTCGTGAATGGCCCAGCAGCGGGCTCGGAGTTCTTCGAGAACACGTTCGGAATGGCGACCCTGTTCATGGGCTTCTTCCCAGCACTCCCGTTCCAGCGGCAGGAACTCTCGGCTGCAGGCGGCTCGATTGGCGCGGCGTTTTGTAATCCGACCCTGATCGACGATCGTCATACAGCGGGAGCGATCCTGATCGAGCAGACGGGTGGCGATCAGTTCGTGACTCGCGGTCGCGAAAATCGCTTTCAGTTCAGGCAGAGACTCTTCAAGTCGCTCCGCTTCCCTGAAAAAGGACGCGGTCGGCAACAGCAGTCGACTGGCGAGCAGATTGGCCACCTGTTCGCGGGTACCGGGGCCGCAGTCGTCGGGCCGTGCTCCCAGGGTGCGAAAGACCTGAACGGCGAACGATTCTCCCAGTTCATGGCAGACCGCCCAATGAATCCGTTCAGGCCGCTGATCGGGCTTGATGAAAATCGAACGTCGGATTCCGAACTGCTTCAACCGCCCGCGGGTCGTCTGCTGACGATCATAAATGACGTCGAACCCGAGTCGATGTGCCAGTCTGAGTCCGTCCACGGCTCCGTAATGATAGTCGCCATGGTTCAAGACATCCTGGGCCACTCGTTCGGCCGCCCGACACCATTCCGCTGTGCTCCACATGATTTCATCCTTCCGACTGAATTCGCAGCGAGAGGTAATGTACAGATGTCTTGATGTGAAAATCAATACACAAGCTCGGGTTTTTGCGTTTACCGAGAGAATGAATTCATTCGCCGGGGGCGGAAAAGAGGTCAATCCGAACAGCGATTCGGGCCGATAATTCGGATAACCGTTACAACTCTTCAGGCTGCGCGCCCGGTCCGAAACTCCAAGGCCGAGGCAGTCGGTCCTTCATGGAAAATGGTCGACGGAAATGACTGTGCACCAGGACGCTTGCGAACACTCGACTCCCGAATCTGTCTGTCCGCCGCTGCGGCTGGCCGTGATTGCCGTACTGGCCGTGTTCGCCGGAACCGCGACGAACCGCTGGCTGTATGCGACATCGAGCAATGACTACGTCGGTCATGTTCAGGTCGACTCGCTCACCGTTCGCGCTCCCGTCGATGGCATTCTGCAGGCCTGGGAAGTCGCCGAAGGGGATACGGTCGATCCGCATCAGTTGATCTGCCGGATCGGCGGAGAGAACCTGAATCGTCAGATGCAGATTCAGAAGCAGGAAACCGCCCGGCTGGCTGCTCGCCTGAAAACGCTGCAGGCCGAAGTCGACGTTAAACTGCACGAGCACTTGCGAACGCTGGAAAGCGATATCTATCAGGCCGAATTGCAGTCAGCCGATCTGCTGCAAAAGCGTTACTACTACGAGCTGGAAGCGATGGCCTGGCGCGACCTGCGGGAAAGCAAGAAGTCGGCGTCGCTCGAGACTCCCAATTACAATCTGAAGCCGAAAGCGGAAGCCAACGGCGGTGAAGTCGGAGATCCGGTCATCAATGCCATGCTGAAGGAGGAAGCCGCGATCAACGCGATCGAGGCGACCGACGCTCAGCTGGAGATCTGCACGATTCGTCTGGAAAAGCTCCAGAAACAGAAGGAACAAATGCAGGAGAAAGTCCGTCAGGCCGTCGGTCTCTCGGAAGTCGAACTGCAGTTCGCTCAGGCCGAAGCGGAACTCAAAGAACTGGAAGGACAGCTCCAGCAACAGGTTGTCCATTCTCAGGCGGTGGGGACGATTGCCAATCTGCGCCGTCGTCCGGGAGAGTACGTCAAAGCCGGCGAGACACTCGCGGAACTGTTCCTGATGGAGGAGTCGTACGTCGTCGCCGATGTACCGAGTTCGCACTCGCACAACTTCGAAGTGGAGATGCCGGTCCGCTGCCGGTTCCCCAATGGAGAGGTGCGAACCGGCGTGGTCACTCGTGTCGCCATTTCGACCAGCCAGAACAATTCCCTGACCGGTCTGGGAGAACCTTCCGTTCCCCTGCGAATTGAACAGACGGGCGCTCTGTGGCCTGATATGCCGGTCGGCGGTCAGATCAAGGTGATCCGTTAGTCGACCTGTTCGCCTGCACGGTTTCGAGGTGAAAGCGGTCGACTCCGAGTGACTGCTTCAGTCGCTCGAATCCTTCGCGAGCCGCCTGCTCTTGAGAGTCTGACTGGTCGCCGCGGACGGCTCGAATCAGCAAATTCTTGGCGGTGTGCTCCAGGTCGATAAACTCGATGACCTGCGTGCGATAGCCACACATTTCCAGGTATTGAGCCCGCAATGCATCGGTGGTCAGAGCGGCCAGTCGCTCCCGCAGAATGCCGTGCTTGAGGACAGGGGCGAAATCTTCGCTGTCGAGCTGGTGATGCAGCTCATGCTGGCAGCAGGGGACGGCGAGAATCACTTCGGCCTGCAGTTCGATGCTCTTCGCGAGGGCATCGTCCGTGGCCGTGTCGCAGGCATGGAGCCAGATCGCCAGATCGAGTGGCGCATCAATCATGGCTTCGCCAATGTCGGCGGTTTCGAACCGGATATCGTCGACGCCGATTTTTGAGCGGATCTCTTCGCAGGTCTGAATGACTTCCGGATTCCGATCGAAGGCGTGAATCTCAACCGATCGCCCGAGATGATTAACGAGCACTTCGCGAATCGCGAATGTCAGGTAGCTCTTGCCGCAGCCGTAGTCGACGATGCGGAGTGGACGTTCACGCGTGAAGCGGTCGTCCAGATCGAGAATGAACTCCGCGAAGCGATTGATCTGCCGGAACTTCCGGTACATCGGCTTCCGCACATTGCCCTGAGCCGACATGATGCCCAGTTCGACGAGAAACGGAACTGGCTTGCCCGGGGGAAAAATGTACTGACGGCTGGCGTCGTGCTGGAGCGGCACGGCCGCCTTCCGGGCCGACGCATGACGGTGTAACTGCAGTTGACCTTTCTTGGTCTGTTGAAGTTGCAGATCTTCAGTCTGCAGCCGAACCAGTGCATTGCGAAAGTCGGTCGGGAAGAGTTCGGCGAAGCGGTCGCGGGTTTCGTCCCAGGAAAGGTTTTCGTGAGTCTGCCGGCGGGATTCGTCCCGGCAGGTCCACTGCAGTTGCACCATGTCCCGGATGACCACGGGCCGCACATCGTAACGCGAGGAGGGATTACTGCTTCGTTCATGCCGACCGGAGATCGATACCGAAACCAGTTCTCCCGCATCGAAATGCTCATCCAGCTGATTTAGAAATTCTGGAAGATCGAGACGGGCCATGAGTTCAACATCCTGCGAAGGTGTACCGGAAACACTTGCAGGATGGTACCGGGCTGAAGACCGAAGTCAAACCGTCGTCGCGACGCAAGCTTGTCACGCTGGAGCAGATTCCAGATTCAACTGCAGGAGCAGCATGAAAAGTTTCTACAGGGGCAGCGTCGGAATCGATTCTTCAGCCAGACGTTCGCTTTTCGGGACGAGGATATCAAGCCGGTGCGGGATCAACTCAATTTCGATCTCGCGAGCGTGCTCGATCTCGCCGTCAATGGAGAGTGGCAGCGGCGACTTCGATTGCAGCCGGACTTTCTGGCATTGATGAATACTGACCGCTTCATTTTCCTTGTACCGACCGGCAAGGTAATCCGTAATCAGTAACATGCGATCGACGCTGTTCATTTCGTGGTACATCACGAAATGCAGCAGGTTGTCATCAACCTCGGCGCCCGGGGCGATCTGGATTCCTCCTCCACAGGCGCTGCTGTTGGAGACGAAGCAGTTCGCGATCTGAATGTCGTTCCATTCCCCATCTTCCAGAGCATAGCGGATCGGAAAGCTTCTTTGATTCACGATCACGTCGAAAGATCCCTTGAGATAAGTGAGCGGACCGAGCAGGCGTTTCTCCTCGGACGTTACTTTCTCGGAGTATTCGGCCGAGATACCCGCGGCGACCGTGTTGAAAAAGAAACGAGGCTTGCCGTCGAGAACCAGTCGGGCGATATCGACGCATCGTAATTTGAGCTCGTCGTTCTCGATCGCCGCCCAGGCTTCCCAGGGAGATTTCGTCTGCCCAAGAGCTGCGGCGAAGTCGTTCCCGGTTCCCAGGGGAAGAATGGAGTAGGTCGAGTCGGGATTGTGCTCGACGGCGTAATTCAACGCCCGATGAACGGTGCCATCTCCGCCCGCGATAATTACGTGCGCTCCTGCACCATGTTCGTCAAAGGCACGCGCAGCGGAATCCGAGTCTTCCAGGATCGCCACCACCGTGTTCTCATCTTCAGAGATTCGAGCGAGCAGGGCTTCACTCGAGTCACTTTGACGCGCATTCGGATTCCAGAGTACGAGGCGTCGGGATTTCATGGGGAGCCTTCGGAACAGGGGAGGGGGGGTAAACGTTATTCAATCCCAGCGGGAGTGCAGCAGTCTTTAATGCACGTGGCGTGCCAGAGAAGCGATGAGAGGCGTTTCCCCACGCGATCCGCACCCGCGGCTAATTGGAAACGAACGAAGCCCGCGCGAATCTTCCAGATTCAGCACGGGCTCCCCCCAGTTCGTTGGTGCCAGGTTGTTCTGTGATGCTACTTGCGGGCACTCACGTAAACCGCATGGATGATCCCCGGGAAAAACCCGAGAAGCGTTAGAACAACATTCAGGAATAAATCCTTACTAATTCCGCTCTCAATGAATACGCTCACCGGCGGAGCGACCACCGCCAGGAACAGCTTGAGGAAATCACCCCAGAGCGAATCATGACTCAGTGTTGAAGTGCTCATGGGACGGACCCTTTTGCGATGCAGCGTAGTCATTGATTCACATTAGACTCGGACTCGGCGTCCGAAGATGAGTGTCAGGACGAAGAGGACCAGGAAGACGAAGAACAGAATCTTCGCGATTCCCATCGAAGTCCCCGCCACGCCTCCAAATCCCAGCATGGCAGCGACCAGAGCAATAACCAGAAACGTAAGTGCCCAGCCTAACATGATACTTCCCCTTTGATTTCTCATCCGATTTATGTCTAGTTGGTCCAGCAACCCCACTTTGTTGTCGCTTTGGCAATTTGCCCTTCCGCATCTTCCGTGCCAGTCTTATCTCCTCAAACTTTGTTCACCCCTGAGGCCCTTACTCCCTATGGGCCAGAACGCCGTCGCTGACAATCACGGGTTCCATGCAGAAGCTCAATCCTCCACTGGGGGAAAGCCAGGGGCATCTGAGTCATCTGAAAACTCGCAAACGCGCAAGTCGTTCGTGATAAGATAGTTAAAGCAAAGAAGGACGGCTGCGGCCGCGTCTGACTGGCTTGGGAAGCTCCGCAACATCTGGCGTTCGGGAGGGCGCGGGTCGCGGCAGGCGATGCCCCTCCTGTCCGGCACAATCCGCAGGTCGTGAATCCTCCAAAGATTGGAGAAATCTCAGAAGTTCCCCTTGAGCATCTTCAGAGATCTGATAAAGGTCGATCCAAGACCAGCGTGCGGCCTGATCAGTCGCCATAATTCCGCACCAGGCAGGAGCGATCTGAGCGGGAATCGTCCGGTGTGATTGCCGGAAGTCCAGAGCACGTATAGGGAAACGCGTCAGCGGAGACGGCAGAATCGTTCCAGTCGCTGCGACCGATTCCGTTAGTTCTGCGGCAGCTTGCTGAAGTCGTACGTTTCCAGATTCCGAGCGGTGGCAGCCTTCTTCGTCAGGATTGTGATCAGGTTGTCCTTCTCGGAAACATGGGCGACCAGCGGATCGGCTTCTTCCGCGTACTTGCTGACAATCGTGTTGATCGCCTGCATTGTCGTCAGGTTCTGTTCCTGATGCGTCTGCGGCATATTCTTGGTGAAGCCGGCCAGTTTCAGGGCATCGCCGTCGATTTCGATGGGGATTTTCGCTTCATCGGAAATGAAGGCGATCGCTTCCTGCAGCGGAATTCGACGGAAATCGACGTCCATTTTCGTCTGCAGACGTTCCGCAAACGTCTTGGGAGCAGCTGCTTTGGGAGGCGGCGTCACGACGGCAGCCACTGAGAAATCGGTCCGCGTCGATTCGTCCCACGTCAGCAGCGATCCCAGCGCCAGATTCGGTCCGGCTTTAGCGGGCAACAGAGTGCCGAGTCGCACATACTGCCCGTCGACTGCGACGGCGGTTGTCATCGACAGGACCTTCAACATGGCGGGAAATCGACCGATGATCTTGCGGTAACCGGACCGCTGCGGGTTCATCTTCTGCACCGAGGTCAGCATGATCTCCGGCACGGCGCTGAGCCGCTTCTGGTATTCCGACTTCAGGACGAACGGCTTCGTCGTGTTCTGCCCCAGGACGGCCAGATCGGTGAAGAAGTCGTCGTTGATGTGCAGGCTCCAGGTCGCCGCTTGTGCTTCCGGTCCCAGCCAGCGGATCATCTTCTCGATCGCCAGATGAGCCGTGGGAGGGAAGAGAGCTTCCAGATGCTGATCGATATCGGAGGGATCGAAGGCGAGCGTGATGAGCCGCTGACGATCCGTCGCTTTCAGAATCTGTTCGATGTGACCAGCCGTGATGGCGGGGGCCGACTCGAAACTCAGCATGTCTTCGGCGTACTGCCGGGGACAGAACGAGACCGTGCGATCATCGACGATTCGATAGGCCCGCTCGCCGACGATCTGGATCTCCGGATTGAACTCCTGGAAGGCTTCTCCCGCGTAGGTCGTAAGCAGATCCGCCCGCACCTGCGGATTCTTCAGGCGGATCACGGCTGCGATTTCAGGCGGCGTGCCGGTTGGTCCCAGGATCAGCCCGACCAGCAACTCTTCGATTTCACTCGGCTGTTGCCGACAGACTTCGACAATCTGATTCTCCAGCCACGTTCCCAGCGGTCCGAGAGACGCGCGGAACTCAGCGTGTCGCTGTTCGTTGCTCCAGAGCTCGGCCGGACGAAGGTTGATCGCCACCCGAACGCCGGCCGGCAGGTGCAGGAGTTGTATCGGTTGACCAGCCGTCGGACTCTTGGCCAGAACCGGATCGAATCTCGCAACTTGCTGATCGGAGTTTGTGGCCGTCGCGGTCGGCGCGACTGCGGGCGTCGCATTCGCAACGGCCCCCGGCGTCTTGACTTTCACGATTCCTGAAGTGCCGGGCTGCATCTGCTGGTAGATGAAGTAACCGCCTCCTCCGACGATGGCCAGCATCACAACCACGACGATCCAGTTTCCGGAACTACGGCGACGCTTGCGACGTCGACGGGGCGTGACCGGATCGGAGCCTTTGGTGATATCCGCCAGCGGTGAAGCGGCCGGTTCCTCGGCTGCGAAACTCGGCACGCTCTCGGCTGGAGCAGGGGATTCCTTCTCCAGAAACGAGAGCGGATTCGCGACTGGTTCCGACGAAGCCGTCGGCTCACCGATCAGTGAAGAAAAGTTTGGTTCGGCAGTGGGCGGAGTAGTGGGAGGAGCCGGCGTGGGCGAATCGGGAATCCACTGTACGTTCTTCCCGACAGCAGGCTGTTCGTCGACGAGCTCAAATTTCACCGGGGCATCCGGTTTTTGAGGAGTCGGCTCCTGAAGCTCAAACTTGTGGCCGCACTTCGGGCACTTCCCGGTCTTGCCGAGCATGCTCCGGTCCTTCAGTTTGAGAACCGACTGACATTTCGGGCAGGGAATTTTGACTCCGGACATGGGACTTCCTCTGGGAAGATCTTCGCTGATGGCGGCTATTTGTCGGTCGACGGCAATTTCGATCGGAGGACGCAGGGCGGATGAGGGAGCAAGGGATCGCTGTTGAAGCCTCCTCTTTCGATTTCACCACACGTCTTGCCGATTTTAGGCAATCGTTTGCGTCGTTTCTATCAGATTCACGGAGAACTGACTTCAGAACAGCTTTCCGTAGGTCGCCGCTTCGACCAGGATTCGCAGGACGATGCAGGCGTGAGCGGCGGCCAGAAGGTCATCGATCATAATCCCGACGCCGCCCGGCAGGGCTTCGAACCGCTTGATCGGCCAGGGTTTGAGAATGTCGAAGAAGCGAAACAGGACGAATCCGACACAGGCGGTCCACATGTTGAACGGCGAAAGGGCGTACATCAGCGGGAAAGCGGCGATCTCATCGAACACCACCCACGGGGGATCTTTCCGCGAGAAGTGTTTCGCGCCGGCACTGCAGAGCGGAACGCCGATTCCGAACAGAATCGCGGTGACCGGGATGAACCACAACCCATGAATGCCTAGCAGGACCAGTCCCCACACCAGAGGAGGCCCCAGCAGGGAACCGAATGTTCCCGGAGCGAACGGCGAAAGCCCGGTTCCCAGTCCGACCGCCAGCCAGACCCGCGGGTCGCGAATCGGCCGGGTCCGAACGGACTGGTCTGCAATAATTGGCTCTGTCATGAACTCCCAGACTTACTCGTTGTCATTCGTTGTTGTGCGCGAACGGCTTATTCGAAGTATTTTTCGACGATCCACTCGGGTTGATGCGAATCGGGCGACCGCTTGTGCCCGGTCAGGTCGATGAACTGAGGAGCCGGTTTCTCGACCGAAAGCGGAGTCTCATCACCCATCTTCTCCTGCCACTGTTCGAGTTTCGACATCAGCCGTTCCTTGTGAGCCGCATATTTCGGATCGTCGGCCAGATTGTGCTGCTCGTGAGGATCGTTCTGCAGATCGAACAGCTGTTGAAAGTTGATCTTCGGATAGACACACAGCTTCCAGCGCTGGTCCCGCACACTGCGCTGCGTTTGCTGGTACGGCAGAAAGATGGTCTCACGGACTGAGCTCGTCTCTCCCTTCCAGATCCCGGCCAGGCTTTCCCCTTCGACCCGGTCTGGCGGTTCGATGCCGAGTAGATTGCACAGCGTCGGATAGATGTCGAGCAGATAGGAGAACGCCTCGCTCGATTCATTCTTCGGAATTCCCGGGCCGACGAAGACCAGCGGGCATTTCATGCTGTGTTCGAAGACCGACTGCTTGCCGAGCAACCCGTGGCTGCCCATGCCGAGTCCGTGATCGGCGGCGTAAACGATGATTCTATTGTCCCGTTCGCCCGTTTCGTCGAGAGCCTTCAGAATGCGGCCGATCTGTTCATCCATGTGCGAGACCAGCCCGTAATATTCGCAGAGCTGATCGCTCACAACTTTGGGATCCCGCGGCCAGGCGGCGAGCATCTCATCTCGAATGACCAGGCTGCCGTTGTTGAAGTTCAACTGGGGGAGAAAATTCTCCGACAGCGGCGGCCGCTTGCTGTAGTACATCTCCCGAAACTTCTCCGGCGGATTGCGCGGATCGTGCGGAGCAGTGAACGCGACATACGCGAAGAACGGTTTCTGCTCATCGCGGGTCTGCAGATACTTCACGGCGGCATCGGCGAACTGTTCGCTGGAGAATTCGTTTTCCTGAATGCCGTGAGAGACCAGTTTGCCATCGACAATCTCTGAGATTGGGACCCTGGTGTGATCGCACATCCCGCCCATGAAGACGTTCTCACCCCGGTCGAAACTTCGCAGCAGCGACGGTCCCCCGTTGTGCCATTTGCCGGTGCCGAAGGTCTCGTAACCATTCTTCCGCAGCAGTTCGCCGAGTGTAACTTCGCCCTTCATCTGATGGTTGGAGTGCATCCAGGTCCGACCGGAATGCACCATCGCCCGACTCGGAATGCAGACCGCTCCGCTGTCGGAGCCAAAGCAGTAGTTGTTCCGAAAGCTGTAGCCCTGCTTGACCAACGAGTCGATATGCGGCGTCTGAATATGCGGATTGCCCCAGGCTCCGACGGCGTCGGCTCGCTGATCGTCGGCGAACAGGAACAGAATGTTCGGACGTTCGGCGGCCTCGACCGAGGTCGTGGCGAACAGCATCAGAATCAAGCCGAGCAGCAGGCGGTGATGGAGCGACATCGGATTCCTCGTAGACGGGAATGAAAATCTCGGAACGGGTTGCGGTTCATGATGGAGGAGCATTGCGGCGGCGTCAATCGATGCTCTTTGTCCAGCAAGGTGCCCATCGTTGCCCCTGTTTCCAGAATATGGCATGCTGGCCGATCTTCCATGCCAACGACACCACTTTCAGGAACTCACTCGATGCGACACCTGCCGTACGCTCTGGCCGCTCTCTGCCTGACGACTCTGCTTCCCACTGCTCAGGCAGCCGAGCCGGACGGAGCGAAGCCGACGAAACTCAAGGGCCTGCTGATTACCGGCGGCTGCTGCCACGACTACGAAAATCAGAAGCGAATCATCAGCGAAGGGCTCAGCCAGCGGATCAGCATTTCCTGGGACATCGCCCACGAAGGGGGCGACGGCCGTGACCACCAGGTCTCCATCTACAAGAAGGAAAACTGGGCCGATGACTACGACATCATCGTTCACAACGAATGCTTTGGCGGCGTGACCGATGACGAGTTCGTGAAGTCAATCGCCGCGGCTCATTACATGGGTAAGCCAGCCGTGTTTATTCACTGTGCACTGCACAGCTATCGCAATTCGACGGGCGGAGCCGATTCCTGGCGCGAGGCGATCGGCGTGACATCCCGAAAACACGACAAGGGGAAGCGTTCGCTGAAGGTGGTCAATCAGGCGGCCGATCATCCGATCATGAAGGACTTCCCGAAAACCTGGGACACCCCGAACGGCGAGCTCTACAACATCGAACACGTCTGGGACAACTGCACGCCGCTCGCGACGGCTTACAGCGTTCAGGAAGAACGCGACATGGTCGTGATCTGGGCCAACGAATTCGGCGGCACCAAAATGTTCGGCACCTCCCTCGGGCATCACAATGAAACCATGAACAACGACATCTGGCTCGACACCGTCGCCCGCGGCGTCCTCTGGGCGACCGATCATCTGCAGAAGAACGGCGAGCCGGAAAAAGGCTACGAAGGAACCGGCGAAAAGCCAATCGTCATCGGCAACCCCGTCGCCGAACCCGACCCCAAATTCCAGAAAAAGAACTAAGTCCACTCCCGTAGGGTCCGCTGTGCGGACGCGTATTAGACGTTCCGAAACAGAGGATGGGTGCGTTGGTCCTTCAGTGATTCCATCGCAGTCGTCCCGTGAAGCACTGACCACTGGAAGAGAATCCGACACGCATTCCGCGTCCGCCCAGCGGCCCCTACGGAGTGCACGATCCTTCAACGTTCCACGGGCTGCCACTGCTGGCAGTGCGTTTTCCCGTCGACGCCCCCCGCTTACACGAACGACTGATACAGCGGAACGATCGTCAGTTCGGGGATGCGGGCGCGGGGTGGGAGTTGCAGGACCATCATCACGGCTGCGGCGACGTCTTCCGGCTGCAGCATGCGGGCCTTGTGTTCGTCGGTGACCGGGTTGGGACGCTGCTCCAGAATCGGCGTCTCGACTTCACCCGGGTAGATGTTCGTGAAACGGATGCCGTGGTCTTTTTCTTCATCGCCGGCGGAAATGCCGAGGCCGGTGACGGCGAACTTGGAGGCGTTGTAGCCGACGCCCCCCAGTGAAGCGGCCCGGATGCCGGCGACGGATGAGATCGTAATCACGGTGCCCGCCTTGCGTTCCCGCATCTGCGGCAGCACGGCTCGCATGCAGTTGAAAGCGCCCGTGCCGTTGATGTCCATCATCCGATCCCAATCAGCCGGATCGAGATTGTGCATCATCCGGTTCTTCACGTTGATGCCGGCGGCCTGAATGAGGATGTCGATCTGGCCGAGCTCTTTGTTCGCAGTGTCGAACATCGCCTTCACACTGTCGCGATCGGCGACATCGCCTTCGACCGGAATGATTTTGTCGGTGTTGTGCTCCGCCACAGCTTTCAGCTTGTCGAGGTTCCGTCCGCTGATCACGACCTTCACGCCGGCATCGGCCAGACTGCGGGCGATCGCCGCCCCGATTCCAGAACCTCCACCCGTGACAACAGCCGTCTGATCTTGCAGTGACATCTGAGCTACCTGTATTCGCAATGCTGAAAAGAAAAGCGTCCCACCGGCCGAGCCAGTGGCGGGGATCACCCGCGAAGCATCACACTAGCGGACCACGACCCGCCATTCAATTCCGGTCGCTCTGCTAAGCCGCCCGCGAAAGCGTTCGTGGCTGATCGATCGTTTCCAGCAGATACGATGCGGTCACGGCAGAGGCCTGTGAAGCGGTGATCTTCTCGGCGAGCTGCCGCATTTCGTCACGCTTTTCAGCCAGAAGCTCCGGCTGCGACAGCCAGCTGTCGAGGATCTCGGTCATCTCGTCGATGACCTTCGGCTCGCCAGACATGTACGGAAACTCGGGCAGCATCTGGTAACCACAGATGAGATTGGGCAGCGTCATGTATTTGCAGACGACCAGCAGCTTGACCAGCGTACCCATGACCAGTCCGCCTTTATAGGTGACGACGGCGGGCGTGTTCCGGGCGAGCAGTTCCAGACTGACAGAGCCGGAGACCATCAGGCAGCAGTCGGCCGAAGCGATGATTTCGGATGTCTTCCCGGTGTGAAACTCGATCGGCAGATCGTAGCCGGCCTTCTGAAGCTCGGCTTTGCAGAATTCGAGATGATGCGGTTTGTAATTGGCGACCACGAATCGGCAGTCGGGATGGGACTGATGCAGCCGTCGCATGCATTCGAGCATGGCGGGCCAGTTCATCGTCACTTCCATCGTGCGGGAGCCGGGTAGAATGCCGATGACCTGAGAGGCACCGCCGCGCAACTCGGCCTGAGTTTCCGCTGGAACCGGGTGCTCGGCGACTTCTTCGAAGAAGGGATGCCCGACGAATTTCGCCTGCACGCCCTGCTGCTGATACCATTCGGTTTCGAACGTCAGGCCCGAGAGGACGTGATCGACGTACTTGTGCATCCGCTTGACCCGCCACGAGCCCCAGGCCCAGAGTTGCGGCGGCATGTAGTAGTAGACCGGGATACCGGCCTGATGAGCATATCGGGCGATCCACCAGTTGAAGCCGGGAAAGTCGACGAGGACCACGGCGTCGGGGCGATGTTCGCGGAAGTACCGCTTCGCCGCCTGACCGAGCCCCCAGAATTTCCGGAGCAGGGGAAGCACTTTCATGATGCCCATCACGGCCATCGTGGTGAGCGGAAAGTGAAGATCGCAGCCGGCTTCGGCCATCTCTTCGCCGCCATAACCGACGCAGCGGACGTTCGGATTTCGCTTTTTGAGCTGCTGAATCAGCGCAGCGGCATGTTCATCACCGCTCGGCTCGCCCACTGAGAAGAAGATTTCCATGCCCCGCATCCTTGCCCTGGCTCTGAAGATTCGAAGCCGAACTATCGGCGATTCCCGAGAATGGGTCAAGATACGGTTGCGCGGAGGCCCACCTTGTTCCCTCGCCCCATGGGGGAGAGGGTTAGGGTAAGCGGGGGAATGCGGGTGACATGCTTGCCAGCCGATGCCACTGAGGACATTCGAGACAGGGAGCAAAGGATGGCACAGAGATTCATCTCTGTGTTGCAGGGAATGTGGGATCTATTGTGGCGAGGGTTTCGCAGATTTATGCGACCCAGGGAGATTGTCGAGCAATGATTAGAAGGCGCCCGGGGACGTAAGTTCCCTCGCCCCCTTGGGGGAGAGGGCTAGGGTGAGGGGGAAATGCGGGCGACATGCTCCACAGGCCATTGATTCTTACTTGTATGGAGCATCGCTGGTTGATCGCCCCCTCATCCGCCCTTCGGGCACCTTCTCCCCCTAAAGGGGGCGAAGGGACACGATCCGCCTCGCTACGAGAAATGGCCAGTCTATTGCATCTTTTGGTCACAACCCTCGGAGTCATACATTCCACGTTCCGGGCAACAGGAGGACTGTCTTAAGCGTCCGCCGCAATGATGCGTGTCGCGCCATGGCACAACCGCTTGAGCATTCATACCGGAGGCAAGATGAAAGAGCCTGTGGAAATAGAGAAAGCGGACCCGCCGGAGCAGATCCGCTTTCTGTCGCTCGTCACGAACGCACGCTCGTCTCAGCGGCTGCGGGCGGTTCGAGTCGTCGGTTCCCGTTTCTTGCCCAGAATGGCATCGACCTCGGCTTCGACGTCCTCGGTGTTGGCGTTCAGCTGGTCACTCAGGATTTGATCGAGCGGCGTGGTGCCGAGGGCGGCTTGAGCTTCCGCGACTCGCAGTTCCTTTTCGATCGAATCGGCCAGTTCCGTCGCCCGGGCCAGATCGGACTGATCGAGAGCCGGCGTCGACTCCTGCTTCATCTGCTGCGTCAGGTACTGCGCCTTCAGCTTTTCGAGACGATGCGTGAGCAACTGCCGCTGCGACTGCCATTCGGTGAACTGATGGTTCAAAGCGTCGCAAGCCTGCTCGTGCTGAGCCACGGTTTCGGCACAGGCTTCGGCGGTCGCCGTCGCTTCTTTCCAGGCCGCCAGTTTGTGCCTCAGGGCGGTCGAAATATCATCCCGACCGACTTCGTGGCAGCCGACCTGAATCGTGGCGTAACTGCTCGTGTCGAGCCAGCCGCGGAGGTGCCGCATTTCGGTCAGCAGTCCTTCGCTGACAGACTGCTTCTGCTGCAGTTCCATCCGCGCATCCTGCAGACTGATGTTCGCCTTCGCCACCAGATACTTCTGCGATTCGACCTGCTGATCGAGCTTGCGAATCAGCACTTCCATGCGATCGATATCGACCGACATCGGAATCCGATCATGTACCGCACCGTTGACCCGGTTGCGGAAGACCTGTGAATATTCGCCCAGCTCGGCGAACGAAAACCCTGCCACGGCCAGTAAAACGGCCAGTCCGATTCCCAGACCTGCTATCTTTTTCATTTGAGTTCTCCCAAGTTCTTGTCCAATCCCGCATCTGGAGAAGAAACGAGACTGGCGGCTCGTTCTTCTCCAGAATCCCGGGAAATGACGAAAGTTTTGAGAACTCAGGCTCCTCGACTATTCCCCCTTCAACTGCCGCATACTTTCGAGCAACTCAGCGATTTCTTCCTGTGTCCGACGGTTCTGATGGACAATCAACATGCGGGCGTTGGCGGTTTCGTAGAACTGGACGGTTCCGCCGTAGCCGCCGATGGTCTCCCATTCACCGGAGGTCGTGTGGAGAATGGCATCAACGAGAGAGTTCTCGTTCTTCAATGGACTGGCATGCGTTCGCTGTGCTGGCGGATCGACCGACAGAGAGGCGGGCTCGAGCGAGATGACCGGGCTGCCCATATCGAAGAATCCGGCTCCGCCACCCCCCGTGCCCTGAGGTTGAGGATTCCGGTTTTCCTCTTCCACGACAGAGTCTGGATCCGCAGGATTCGGGACGGGGGCGAGTTCATTCGCCGCGATCAGGTCGGTCACATCGTAAACGCAGGTCGACATCATCTCATCGCAGCGATACGCGGGGGCGATCACGAGCATTTCGTGATCGAAGTAGTAGTCGCAGTCGATCTGCGAGAGGATTCCGTCGAGGACGTAACGGAGTTCCTGGTTGCCGAAGTACGTCACCTCGGCATCGTTCGGAATCCCCTCGTCATCCATCGCAGGATGATCGATGCGGATGGGGAGCTGGAAGAAGTCGGAATAGAAATCAACAACCTCCTGCAGCGAGACCTCAATGAAGTCCGCCTCGACTTCCGTCCGCAGTTTGTCCCGCATGCGGAACTCGGCTTTCCGGAGCAGTCGTTCCACATTCATCGCGTAACCGCAAAACGGATGCTGAGAAAGCGTCGCTTCGGCGGCCCCCTCGCGATGGCTTGCTTCGATCGATTCCAGAGCGGTCAGCAGGACGGCGACCTCCTGTTGAGCCGGCCGTGTCTGTCGGACAGCGATACCATGTCCCGAGGACATCTTCAGCGGTCGGGCCTGTCCGCCTTCTCCGTCGGTATCGACCCACCATCCGGAACTGGCCGTTTTCACAATTTGGACGAGGCTGTCGAGTCGTTTCTCCGGACCGGCTTCAAAGCGGTATTCCTCAGGCGAATCGAGCAGCAGCGAAGAGAGCGGATAAACGCGAACCTGGGAGAACTCGTGATTGCTTTCATAAGTGCTGACGACGATATCGCCATCGACAATATTCCACGTGACTTCAGGAGAAAGCAGCCGGAGCTGATGGTGCAGGGTCGAACGCATCGAGATCGACGTTTCACCGGGAAGGGTGAGGGCGATCGGGGTCCGGGCATCGAGACCAAGTTCTTCCAGATTCCTGTGTTGGAGATGAATGTGAACGTCGTGCACATCACCCAGCAGTTGCAGTGACTCCGAGAACGGAATCTCCAGGAGCTCGGCAAGGGACGGCTGATTGAGCTCGTTCAGAAGATGCCTGTCTTTTTCGTCCGCGGCGGCATGGACCGGCGGCGGGAGCAGCGGGTTCCGTTCGATCTCGGCGACCCAGGCCGGTTCCGTGTCCGCACTCTTCTCCGCGGGGTTGTCCTCAGCGAACAGGAATATCGGATTCAGCAGAACGGCGACCAGCAGGGTCGAAAGCGGAAACGTCAAACGTCGCATCAGTCTCTCCATGATTTCTTCAGAACGAAGCGGGAAGCGAACGCGCATGCGACTGCAGTGCCGCGCGGCGCGAGAGTTGATTGAGTGAGAGTCCGTTGAGAGAGTTACGGCCTGAGACCCGCACCAGATCTGATGCTGATGCATTGACGATGCGGCCAGCCGACGGAGGGAATAGAAGACTCAGAAAGAGATGAACCCGGGGCTGACCTGCACCGATTATCAGTCAGCAAAACCGAGATTGCAAGCCGGATCTGAGCAGATGACGACTCTTGCTGAGAGACGCGTCGGGAGTTCCTCCGTAGCGGCGGCATCCTGCCGCCGAGAGCGCGTTGTCTGGAATGATGGCGGGCGAATCGCTCAGACGACGTTCAACATCCGGCGTATTAGCCACGTCCCTTCGGCGGCAAGATAGCGTCGCTACGAGTTGGGGCTCTCGGCCAGGTCGTTAGCGGTTCTGTCGGTTGCGGCGGCGTTCGAGGATGCCCTGGAGAAGGCTGTTGACGGCACCGGCACCGTAGTTCCTCAGGTCTCCGCCGGTGATCTGCGGATTGTCCATTGTGCCGGCGATGCGAATCACCAGCGGCTGGCTCCGCAGGAACTGAGCGAGCGGGCCGGTCTGATCCTGGAGCAGATTGAGTGGAATGCGGATCGTCAGATCGAGCGTCTGGTCGAGTCCGACGGAGCCTCCGCTGGTAACGTTGATGTCGCCTCTCCGGAACAGAAGTTGATCGTGATAGATGCGGTCGTCCCGACGTGTGAATTCGACATCCTGTTTGGGGATCTCAAGCCACTTCGCTCCCCCCTCCAGCAGACTGGTATCGATATCGCGACCGACCAGTCCGCCAACGCCGAGAATTGGAGCGGTCGCCTGTTGCACCATGGGGCCGGGCCCGAGGCGGCAATGGTCAACTTTGAGAATCCCCCGCAGGCTTTTCGGCTCGCCGGTGTCGAGGTCGAGTTCAAAGGATTTCATCTCCAGCGAAAAGCGGCCTTCCAGTTCGGTCGCGTTCGCGAACAGAGGGGAGACATACTTCAGCCAGCTGCGACACATGCCCCGCGTAAACTCAACGTTCTCGAGGATCACGCCCGGTTCCATCACGAACGTTCGTTCGCCCGGCTTGAGATGGATGTGGGAGACGCCTTTGTAATAGCCGTTCTTTCCGATCAGCACTTCGACCGGTACGATCTTGAGGGTCTCTTCGGAGAGCTTGGTCCACAGTTCTCCGTTTTTGGAATCGACGCCATAACTGCTCAACTCGCCCCAGGACCAGAGAGCGACCGCTGACAGGGGAAGTTCTTTGTTGGTCGGTTCGCGTTCTTCCTCGGCTTCGTCGAACGGCGAGGCTTTGGCCGAGGAGGTGAGCGGAGCAGGAGCGGTGGAATCGATCGGCTCGCCTTCAGCTCCTTCCGGCTGCTCGGGGGGAGCAGTGCGGATGCGACCATGGATGGCGAACTCATCGGGAGCCAGTTGATCGACTTCGATGGCCTGCCGAATGCCCGGGAAGGCGATGCAGAGCAGGGGGTGAATGTTTCCCTGGCTCGTCCCTTCGATATCGACCACTGGGTCGAGTACCCAGTCAGCAATGGTGCCGGCCATTTCCATCTGCCACGGATCGGTCGAAAAGTCGAAACGTGTCAGTTCGAGATTCCGTTTCGAGGTCTCAATCACACCCGTGGAAACGAGGCGGACCCGTCCCAGTTCAACCGGTTCGGATTCAGGCTCGGCGTCTTCACGCTCGTCGGCTGAGAGCGGGGCGAACAGATCCTCGGCGGGGACCGGTTCAGCCGGTTCGTTTTCTGATTCCCGAAAAGGCGAAACAACGCAATTCTCAAGGAGGCAATCGATGTCGAACTTGCCGGCAGCCGTGGGAAGTGTATTGTCGATGCTGACCGTTCCCGTCACCGAAGTGGAGGTCAATTCCTGATCGGGCAGCCATTCGGTCGACCGCATCAGGAGATCGGTGGCCGAGAGTGTGCCTTCAAAGGCGAGCTTGAAGCCCTCTTTCAACGACCCCGACCATTTAGTGGCGAACTTGCCATCGGTATTGGCGGCGGTCAGATGCAAATGAGGAACGGCCTGATTCAACCAGGGTTGAATCAACTCGAGCGGCGTTTTTTCAATCTTGCCTTCCACATCGCCAGCGGTGACCTTTCCGTCGGCCATGGCGAGCTGGAAGTCAGCTTCCACGCGGCCGGCCGGGGCCCGTTTTTGAGAGGGGGAACTGAAGAGCGTATCTCCAGTCAGTTGACCGGCCAGCAGTCGGGTCGACTTCTCCAGCTGGATCTCGATGTTCTCGGTTTCAATCGTCCGTTCCGAAACGTTATCGCGCACGGTCACCTTGCCATCGACGATGCGAATGCGGAGCGGCTGGCCGCCATGCTTCATCTCAGGCCATTTCCACGGCCCCTTTTCGTCGGAGCGACCAAACACGCGGTCCCAGTTGGTCTGGCCGTACGTGTTGATCTCGTAGACAAATTCCGGCCTGGTGATTTTGAGTTCGAGCGGAGCGCTGCTCGGCCAGAACATCTTCCAGAGGGGCGTGTTGACTTCGGCTGAACCGATTGTGGCGAGCGGATCGCCGGAATCGTCCTGAACAGTCACCTTCGAGAGTTGAGCGGGTCGCCACCAGGCCAGATCGGCATCGCCAATCGTGAGTTTGCCGTTGAACTCGCGCATCAGCGAATCGGCGATCTGCTTCTTCACCGATTCTGAAGAAAGAATCTGCGGCAGCAGCGCGACAACGCCCACCAGGCAGCAGACGAGGAGCACGGCCGTGCCGATCAGCCACCGCTTCCAGCGAGGACGGCGTCTGGGCTCGTCTTTTTCGACGGTGTCATTGTCCGACCAGTTGTGTCGTTCGATGTTCACCTGCACCATGAGCTCCGCTCCCTCTGCTGTCCGCCACCGCCTCAAGCCGGGAGGGGTGGTTGTAGTGACTGTTCCCGCCGGGGAAATCAGCATTGCGTGTTCCTAACTGCAATCTTCTGGGCTGCTCTGGTGAAAATCAAGATGAGTCGTCGACCGGGAGCCTTCCCGGGAGCCACGAATCCTGGTGTTCGGTGAATGTTTGTGTGAACGTAACTCCGGGAATAATAAAGAGAAAGCCGGCCGGGGCAATGAGCTCCGGCCGGCTGGATGCGGATTTCGTCAACAATCAGTGGCAACGGCAGCTGCGACAACTCCGGCAGCTGACACAGCTTCGGCAGGAGCGACAGCTGCGACATGAGCTGCAACAGCGTCCCTGAGGCGTCTGTTTGTTCGATCGCAGCTGCTGGACTTCGCGGACCATTTTCGTTCCCGACGTTTTGGTGTTGAGAGTGTTCATTGTGAGTCTCCTATGATCTTTCAATCGTGTTTTTGTTGATGAGAGGTTTCAGCAGACATTGCCACAACCTCGGAACACTCTGGAAAACGATGTTCCGCCTTCGAAGGGGACAGGCCGCGCATCAAAAAAGGAGTGAACCACCAAAAGATGGTTCACTCCCGGCACGAGAGCGTTTGACTCACAGCGTCAACACACTCAGCGAATTCCTTACCTCGACCTCACAACCACGAACCGGCTCGATGGACCTCGTCGGACGAGCATCAGCACGCCTTCAGCGAGATCAGCGTCTTCGATCGCGGCGGTGAAATCGTCGACCGACTTCACCCGCTGCGAACCGACCTTCTCGATCACTTCGCCAGCTCGCAGATTATTCAGTTCGGCGACACTGTTTGGTTCAACCGAAGAGATGACCACGCCGGCGACATCGTCGGAGTAGCCGAACTGTTCGGCCAGATCCTTAGTGAGTTCCTGAACCTCCACGCCAAGATCTTCCACGGAAACACTTTCCGTTTCTTCTTCCCGGTTCGAAGTTGAAGGATCGCCACCCCGCAGAGCCAGATCCTGAGGCATCTGGGCCATCGAGATTGTCAGTTCTTTTTCTTTCCCGTTGCGATAGATCGACAGCGGGTAAGACTTTCCGACCGACAACTGCTCGACGATTCCCTGAAGCTGGCGGGTTCCGCCGACCGGGCGGCCATCGAGTTCCAGAATGACGTCGCCGGTTTCGAGGCCGGCCTTGTCAGCGGGCGAATCCTTCATGATCTGCGAAACGATCGCGCCTTCGTTGACGTTCAGGCCGAGCTGATTGGCCAGATCGTTGTTGACCGGCTGAATCACGACGCCAATGTAGGCCCGCTTCACCTCACCCGATTCCATGATCTGATCGGCGATCCACTTCGCCATGTTGATGGGGATCGAGAAGCCGACCCCGTCGTAGCCGCCACTACGGGACGAAATCGCGGTGTTGATACCGATCACCTGGCCACGCAGGTTGATCAGCGGTCCCCCGCTGTTCCCCGGGTTAATGGCGGCATCGGTCTGCAGATAGTCTTCGCGTTCATTAATGCCCGGACCGCGACCTTTGGCGCTGATGATGCCCTGGGTCATCGTCAGCTCGAGTCCGAACGGGCTGCCGAAGGCGAGCACGATGTCGCCGACTTCAACGTTCTCGCTGTCGCCCAGCGGGATCGCTTCGAGGTCCGGCGCATCGACCTTAATCACGGCCACATCGGACCGGCTGTCGGTTCCGATGAGTTCCGCCTGATACTCACGCCCGTCGTGAAGGCGAACGGTGATCGTCTCGGCTCCTTCGACCACGTGATTGTTCGTCAGGATGAAGCCTTTGGGGTCAATGATGAATCCCGAGCCCTGTCCCTGAGGAACGACGCGGCGGCGTGGTGATTCTTGTTCGGGCATGTTCTTGAAGAACCGCTCGAACCGCGGATCGCCCTTGAAGAGTTCTTCCAGGTCGAGTCCACCCTGCGTCTGCACGGTGGCGACGCCACGGGTTTCGATGGCGACAATGCCAGGAAACGTTTCCTTGGCGATCGTGCGGAAGCTGGTCGCCAGATCCCGAGCCGTGTAGGTCTCAGCATCGCGAACGGACGGGGCTTCCTGAATCTGTCCGATTGATACAGCGGCAGCGATCGCCAGGCAGACACAGGAAACTCCCGTGCTCCAGACCGCCACGCTGCGTGACATGCCCCATCTCCGAGGCGATTTCTGGTCTCTTGATTCCATCTGTGTGTCCTTTCGTGGAAAGACATGATGCGTTGTGTTCGTGCGGCTGAAGACTCAGGCGGGCTCGGGGATTCAGTCCCCGACAGGTGGGAAGCTCGCGAGGCTTCAGAAAGCGACAGCGGGGAGGACGGAAGGCCTTCCAGATCCATCACCACGCCGCGTTAACGTGCTGCTTCCTTTTTACGAAGGTCGACGGCCATGCGCTGGAGGATTTTCTTCAGAACTTCTTTTGTTGTAGACGATTCTGGCTCATCCTCAAGGTCAATCCCGCAGTTCGAGGCGGCTGAAAACGTGTATCCCCCTGGGCACCCCCGGTCAACGATCGGGGAGTTCCCCATTCCCGGCATACGCAGAAATCGTCGCCTGTCCCAGCCGTTTAGGAGCTCGGCGGGAAGAGAAACTGAACGTGAGTGGACCCGGTTCTCCGCACGACAGTCTGGTCCGTTCAGATTGCCCGTTATCTGAGGAGCCCGGCAATTAAGCCTGTCCAACGGTTTGTTGATTTCGTAAAATTTTTCGATGGCGATGCCTGTGCGCACGCTGTTTTCGATTTTTCCGCACTCTCACGAAGGGGTGCCCCTCGCTTAAGAACACTATGGCTGCCGATTCCGAGTCGACTCCCCTGAATCCCGAGCATCTCGAAGCCTGCGAAGCGGCGCTGGATTATGTCTTCGTCGACAAACGCCTGCTCCAGATCAGCCTGACACACGCCTCGATTGCGCAGACTCGTCTGCAGTCCAACGAGCGGATGGAGTTCCTGGGCGATGCGATCCTGGGAGCCGTCGTCTGCGATCGACTCTACTCACTGTTTCCGGTCGATGAGGAAGGCCACCTCACGCAGATGAAGTCGGAAGTCGTCAGCCGGACCGCCTGTGCGCAGGTGGCGTTGTCGCTGGGCCTTGAGAACTTCATTCATCTCAGCAAGGGCCTGCATCAGTCTCCGGAGATTCCGTCGTCGGTGCTCGCCGGGGTGTTCGAATCACTGATCGGAGCGATCTATCTCGACGGGGGTTATGAGGCGGCTTTCAATTTCATCAATCGAAATCTGGAGCACCTCATCCATCATGCCGCCGAAACCGAGCATATCCGGAATTCGAAGAGCCAGTTCCAGCATTACACACAGCGGTACCACGGCGAGACGCCCACTTACACGTTGATCGAGGAAACCGGTCCGGATCACTCCAAGTGCTTTCTGGTCTCAGCGGTCGTCGGAGAGACCCGTTTTCCGCCTGCCTGGGGCAGCAATAAGAAGGAAGCCGAGCAGAAGGCCGCCCTCAATGCTCTCCGCAGTCTGCAGGGCCAGCCGATTCCTTACAGCGATGAAGCGGGGGAGGACGGGGCGACTCAGGGCTGCGGAGCCGAAGAGCAGAACTGATCCGACGTGGATCGCCTGCGCGATCGGCTCTTAAACCGTGTCGCCCATGTCGACGATCATCGTCGCGTCCTGAGACTGCAACGGCTGATCGAATGGATGCAGATCGGCGTTGTCGTTCCACCAGTTCCGTGCCAGATCGGGCGTCCAGACCGGGGCATCTGCGCAGAGCGTCAGCTGCCGGGCCAGTTCCATCGCCGACTTCGGCCGCTTCTGCGGCGACTTGTCGAGGCATTGCATGACCAGCGCTTCGACGTCGGCTGCGATCGGTTGCCCGAGTCGCTTCGACGGTTCCAGCGGAACCTCGGAGAGTTGCTTCAGACAGATATCGATCGCGTCGTTGCCCGTGTAGAGCGGCTGGCCTGTCAGCAGGTAGTAGCCGACGGCTCCGATGGCATACAGATCGCTTGCGGTCTGTCCGCTGCCGGGGGAATCGATCGCTTCGGGGGCCATGTAGAGCGGCGTTCCCGATATGCCCTTCGATCCGGGCGCGACGGCTTCCTGCAGATCGACCACGAGTCCGAAGTCGAGCACGGTGACGTGATCGTGATGGGGACCACGCTGGGAGATCGCGACGTTCTCCGGTTTGATGTCCCGGTGGATCAGTCCGTTCCGGTGAGCCTCATCAAGTGAGCCGCAGATCTGCGTCAGGATGTGAATGACGCGACTTGCCGGTTGGGGCCCGTGCAGTTGCACGAGCTGTTTCAGAGAAAGCCCGCGGACGTATTCCATGGCGTAGTAGAACAGTCCGTCCGTTGTGCGTCCGAAGTCGTAGATCGAGATGGTATTGGAATGACTGAGCCGGCTCGTCATCTGAACTTCGCGTTCGAAGCGGGCGATGTCGGAGGTGCTCAGATCCTGATTGTTGAGCACTTTCACGGCTGCCGGCCGATTCATCATTGTATGCCGGGCGCGGAAAATCGAACCGCTGGCTCCGATGCCGATGCAGTGTTCGAGCACGAAGTGTCCGAACTGACGGTTGATCAAAGAATCCTGAATCGTCCGTCCCTGCAGATGTTTAGTGAGGCATTGTTCGATCCGGTCGGCCAGCGGCTGGCGATCGCTGCTGCCCGGCTCGTTCGTGTAATCCTCGTCAACCTTCTCAGCAATCTGGAACAGTTCGAACGAGTTGTCGTTCTGGTCCCATTCGGAAAGGGGGATCGCCGGAGTGCGATGCTGGGGAATGCGAACCGGGATCAGCGACGAAGCCGCGACGGCATGAATGTGCGTCCCCAGCAGTCCCATGGTTTCAAGCTGATGGTAGTCCATGTGATGGCAGAGCGCGGCACAGACCAGCTCGTCCGGCACGTTCCATTTCATCAGACAGATTCCGGCCACCTGAGCGTGATTGACGCCGAAGCGGGATTGCTCGTAGTCCACCAGATCTGCGGAGCGGCGATTCGCATCTTCCCAGTAGCTGACATAATCCTTCGCCTGGGCGTGGCTGAGTACGGGCAGCAGGAAGTCCTGCAGCATCGCTCCGGTGAAGGACAGATCGGGATCGGCATCGAGCGTTCTGGCGACTTCCCGGGCAAACTTCGCCCGTTCGAGGTTGTCGGCCCAGAACTGATGCAGATCGAACAGATGCGAGTTGAATTTACGGACGGTCGACTGCACGGCTGCGGTAAGGATGAGCATCTTCACGCGACGAATGCCGAGTGTCGTCAATGCCATCCGCACCGACGTTACGCGATGTCGCAGGCCATAGGTCGAGGAGTTGACATGCTTCAGCAGTTCGCATGTCAGCGTGGTGTCCTCTTCCAGAATTCTGGTCAGGACTTTGGTGTCGTAGTTGGGGCGATTGGCCTGGAGCAGAAACTGCGAGACCGAATGCGGCAGAACCGGCATCTTCCACATCTGAGGAAGTAGCGATTCGGCATCATCGGGAAGCAGCCGAGAGCGAATCTCGGTCCAGTCGACTTTCTGTGCATCACGTTGCGGAGTCATACGTCCTGAGTCCGTTAAATCCATCCTCGAAGGTCGAATGGCGAATGCGCGGACACGGCGCCATTGGACGCTCAAACGTAGTTCACGGCGTCGATTCAGGGTTGACGGACAGCAACGGTTCGTTCCGGAAGTGCAACATGGCTGCGGATTGTAACGCTTACAAGGGATGCGTTCGCAGCGGTGAACGAGCGAAAAACACTGGAAAAACAGGCGATTCGGCTGTCGGGACTCGAAACTTGAATCGAAATCTCGACGCAAATGTGAATTGCAAAAAGTTCCGTTGCTCAATTGCAGGCGTTCTCGTACTTTGCCGCCTCAACGAGACGGACGCGTTGCAGTCGGACTGTGAGGCAACTGTCGACCGACCCTTCCTGATGAGATGCGGATCCCGCATCACAAATCTCAGACCCTGAAACTGGAGCCGCGAAATCATTGATCTCGCGACTCGCCCCTTCTCAAAAGGATTTCTGAAATGACTCGCCTGACCACACTCGCGATCACCTGTCTTCTCCTCACGTCCACCGTCGGCTGCTTCCGGTCTCGATGTGCCGGCTATGCTCCTGCCTGTGGTGGTGGCTGCAACACGGGTTGCCCGGCGCCCATTGGTGGCGGAGGTGTTTATGGTGCCCCAACCGGCGGCGGTGGCTACTACAGCCCGACTGGTTCGAGCGTGAATCTCGGCGTTCCAGGAAACGGCCCGACGGCCTACGGCTACCCGGTCTACGGCACGCCGCAGTCGCCATACACGACGACCGCTTACGCGATGGATCCACTGCCGACCTATTAATCGAATCCGCGGGCCAGGCCGGGCCATTGCTGCTGATGAAGTCGACACGGAAGTCGCCTTCCGGCAGGCTACGGCTGTCGATCGCTCTTCCGAAATGAAGAGCGGAGAGCTTGAGGGATTCCGGCACTTCGATCGGCATTGGCCGAAACGAGTCTGACGCCCTCGATCCGGTTCCTCTTCAGCGCAGAACAGTTTTAGTGCCGGGCAGTGACCCCGGGTGTCATGGACGCCTTCGGTCGAGCGTGGGAATCTCTCCCAGCACCTGGCGGTCGTCGCGATTGCCGAGCAATTGATACGTCCCGCCCTGAGGGTGAGAATCGACGTTCTCATTGAGCAGCAGGACCGCCCCATCGGCCAGCGCGATGTGAACGCCGCCGCGATGTCGACTCGAAAAGGCATCGGCATGCGCGTTCGGTTCATGTCCAAACGCGGTGTCTGTCACCTGATCCGATTCCGTACTGTTCGATCGCACTCCCGGCCAGATGCCGGCGGCACTCGAGACCGATCGTTCGCCCAACATGATCGTGTTGCTCATTCCGTCCAAAATGTCGCGGAAGCGAATCTTACTGTTCCAGCCGAACAGGCCAGTCACGCGAGGGGGAAGCGCTCTCATGGAGGGAGTCGGTGCGGCTCCCGGCCAGAAGACCGACGCGGTCAGGCTGCCCGGTCGTGGCGGCGCGAGCGAACCAAAGTTGCCCGAATAGTTCGACGTTCCCCAGTCGCCCCGCATTGAGTTCGTCCCGAGCGTCGGATCCGCCGGGCAGCGATACTGCGAGAGCTCGGCTTTCAGTAGCTGATGGTCGACCTGGTCGAACGCGGATTCTTCGCGAGGCACCCGCATCCCCTCCCCAATCTGGTCGTAGAGGCGGGGCTCTTCCAGGTAGGGAAGAAGGAAAACCTGCCAGCCGAATCCCGCCGGAGACTGAGCCTCCCCTGTCGGGTTAATCCACCCGGGTGAAAATGTTTGATGCACGTCGTGGTAATTGTGCATCGCGATGGCCAGCGCCCTCAGGTTGTTCTTGCACTGAGATTCCCGCGCCTGCATCCGCGCTTCCTGAACGGCCGGGAGCAGAAGTGTCGTGATGACAACGACAATCCCGAGCACGATGAGGAACTCGAGCACCGTGAAACCGGCCGGGCGGTTTCGTCCTGGTTTGAGCGTGTCGCACGACATCTTCGGGCTTCCTGACTGGGGAACGATGGGGAACTCGCCAGCGGTTTAAAAGAACGGAATCTGATCGATCCGCCAGCCTTCTTCCGTGCGGGACCAGTACAAATAGATCTCGTCTTCGCCTCTCACGCCGGCTCGCTGTTTCAGCATCTCTTCGCGAACCTCGGCATTCCCATCGTGGAACCGCCAGTGGCCGGCGACGTTCTCGAGAATGACGAGCCGGTCGTTCGGAGTCGGACTGAACGGTTTGGCATCCGCGGGGGGGGCTGTCGGCACTTTGTAGAGCGCCAGTTCTCTGCCGGTATCAGATTCGAGTTCGGGCTCCAGAGCCAGCATCTTTCTCAGGTCGGCGACGAGCAGGGCGGTCAGTCCCGGATTGCCGGAATAGTACTCGGCCTGGAGGTCGAGCTGATCGGACTCTTTCAGTTGTTTCAACTCGGCCAGGGGGTAGGTATGGCGGATAAAGCTTGTGAATTCGCGCGCTTCCAGAGCAGCGATCATCTGGCGGATCGCCTTGTCAAGATCTTCGCCATAGCCCGGCGCCGATGATGATGTCTCCGAGGTGCCTGGAGGCTTCACCGGTTCGGGCGGTTCCAGTGCGGCGGCTGCGTCCGAGCTGATCTCAACAGCAGCGATCGCGTCCTTTCCGTCTGGACTGACCGAGACGGGAGCCTCGACAAACTGCAGCAGCACCTTCGTAAGCCGCTGCTGTTCGGAGTCCGAGAGCGGCTGGGAGTGTCGCTCCCGGAAATCGGCAGACAGATACTGAGCCGCGAATTCATCGTAGTCTTCGCGAAGCGTTTCAACGGCCTGGGGAATCTGTTCCTGCAGCGAAGAACGGGTTCGCTCGGCAATCCTCTGTGCAGACCGCGAGGACCGTCGAGACTGACCCTGCAGCGAGCTCCACATCAGGCCGATTCCGAGCATCACGATCACCGTAACGTTCCGCCAGCCTGATTGACTCATCCCAATCGCTCCTTAAGGTTGAAACGAACAACGCGGTTAACGGACGCTGTGCAGAGACAGACTATTCCGCCCGGTGAACTTCATGACACTGATCGCAGGCACGATTGGCGGCCTTGTAGAACTCGGCGATCTTCGTCTGATCTTTCTCTTCGATCGCTTTCGTCAGTCCCTTCATCGCTTCAATGCACTGCTTCGACCACTCGTCCCACTGTTCGGCCTGGTCTTCGTCTTCGAGGTAGCTGTGGTCGGCCAGCATGGCGATCGAGAGCACGGCGTTGGTCGAGGCGTTCAGCTGTTCTTCGACCTTGCCGCGGGAACGTCGCAGCGAACGGGACAGGCCCCCGTTGCGATCGTTCATCTCTTCCATCATTTCGTACATGCCGATCAGTTCATCCCAGGGATGGTCCTTTTCGTGCTCGCCTTCGGCTTCGCCTTTCATCGCGGACTGAGCCTGCTGGTACAGATCCGAGGCTTCTTCGTGGCCGACATAATCCTGCAGGCCGAGACCGATATCGCGCAGAGCGGGAGCGGCGATTTTTGACTTGCTGCTCTCATCGTGTTCAATCAGGGCCTGAGACAGCACGGCAATCACGCCTCCCGCTCGGACAACAAACTCTTCGTTGTCGTCGTACTTTTCGGGATCAGCGAGCAGTTCGCCCAGGGTTTCCATTTTCTGTTCCAGACCGGCAACCAGCAGGTCGACTGAAACGACTTTGGCCGGAGCGATCGGAGCGGCGGCATAGGCCAGACTGGCGGTCGATAGCGCCACGGCGGCGAGAAGGATCAGACGGATCATGAAAGCTCTCCTTGCAGAACATTCAGTCAGCGGAAGTAGAGATCAAAAGGGTGATCACTCGATTCTGCACAGAGACGGTCGCGAAATCAATAAACGACGCCCTTTCAGAAGGAAAACGGACCGTCACAAATGATCTCGCCCACGGGCTTCCGTCCTGAGGGAGCTTCCCGTGCCTGCAGTTCTTCCGGCAACTGTTCGGGATCTCCCGCCTGACCGATGGCGATCATCGCTTCGACTTCGTAGTCATCGGGCACCTTGAGCTCGCGGCGGGCATTCCCCCGGTTGAATCCCGCCATCCCATGCACCACCAGATCCATGGCCGCCCCCTGGAGGCACAGATTCTCGAACGCGGCTCCGGCATCGAAGGTGTGCACCGGATTCGGTTTGCCGTTCCTCGCGAACACCTTGTGCGAAACGACGAGCACGAGCACGGCTGCATTCCTGCACCACGTCTGGTTCGCCTCCAGCAGCAGGTTGAAGAACGTCGCCCAATGTTTGCTGTCGCGATGAGCGTACAGAAACCGCCACTCCTGTTCGTTATAGGTACTCGGAGCCCAGCGAGCCGCCTCGAACAGCGAGAGCAACTGAGCTTCCGGAAGCGACTCCCCCGACATCGCCCGCGGGGACCAGCGCCGCAGGAACAACTCTTCAATCGGATGGTCAGCTTTGCGAACCTGTAGAGGATCGGGATGGGACGTCATGGTTCAACTTTCAAAAGTGGGACAGACATTCCTTGCCCGGATGCGATGCGAGTCACTCCTGCCCTGAGAAGTATCGAACCGTTCCGGTCGAGGCCACGGCTGCTCCGATGCGGTTGAGGGCGAGGGTGTAGGCTGCGGTTCGCATGGGGACTTCGTGTTCTTTCATCATGTCGTAGACCTTCTCGAACTGTTTGCACATGGTCTGTTCGAGACGATGGAAGACATGCTCTTCCTCCCAGTAGTCGCCGCAGCGGTTCTGGACCCACTCGAAGTAGCTGACCGTCACGCCTCCCGCGTTGGCGAGGATGTCCGGAACGACGAGCACGTCCTTCCGTTTCCCGAGGATGGCATCGGCTTCGACGGTGATGGGGCCATTCGCGACTTCGACGATCACGTTCGCCTTGATGTTCTTCGCGTTGTCTTTCGTGATGGCGTTCTCCATCGCGGCGGGAATCAGAATGTCGACGTCGAGTTCAAGCAGTTCCTCATTGGAGAGTTTCTGAGCATCGACCGACTCGCACACCGAACCTTCGCAGTAAACCGCCTTCAACTCCCGCGATTCGTTCTTGGCGTGCATGATGCTGGGGACGTCGAAGCCTTCTTCACGATAGATGGCTCCCTGGGAATCGCTGACGGCGACAATCCGATAACCATCGTGATGCAGCAACTCGGCCACTCCCTGGCCGGCATTGCCAAAGCCCTGAATCGCGACGGTCGTATTGGCCGGCTTCCAGCCCCGTTTTTTCTCCAGCTGCTTGATGCAATGGTAAGCGCCGCGTCCCGTGGCGGTGGCCCGGCCCTGGCTGCCGCCCAGAGCGATGGGCTTCCCGGTAATCACTCCCGGCGAATGACGACGGACGATGTTCGAATACTCGTTCATCATCCAGCCCATGATTCGTTCGTTCGTGTAGACGTCCGGAGCCGGAATGTCGCGATCGGGACCAATGAAATCGGCCATCTTCTCGATGAAGCCTCGCGAGAGGCGTTCCAGTTCGAGCGGCGAAAGTTCCTTGGGATTGACGATCACGCCCCCTTTGGCGCCGCCGTACGGGATGTCCATCACCGCACACTTGCAGGTCATCCACAGCGACAGGGCTTTGACCTCTTCGAGATCGACTTGAGGATGGAAACGAATTCCACCTTTGGTGGGGCCGCGTGTGTCGTCGTGCCGGACGCGATAGCCCTTGAAAATGCGAAGTGATCCGTCATCCATACGCACAGGAATCGAAACCTGCAGGATCTGAATCGGATACTGCATCCGCTGGAGAGTCTCTTCATCGATCGTGGCGTACTTCTGGGCTTCATCCAGACGCCCCAGGGCATCCTGAAAAATCGTGTTTTCTTCGCTCATGGTCGGTGTCTTCTCTGTTCGAAGGAGAATCGAATCCTGCTTCTGCTACTGTCGTGCAGAAACAGCCGGTCGTAAAGATCAGCTCTCGGAAAGTTCACGCAGGCCGATGTGACACTTTAGCGCGGCCACGGAGGCTGCCGAGCGGGGAATCTGGCTTCGTGACGACTGCGAGTTGCCTGGACGTCATGCTGCATCGGTTTCGTCTTCATCCTGCTTCTGATCGGCGTCGCATTCGAGAGCCGCGTCGACCAGCTCGTACCATTGCATGGCCGGTTCCCGATCGATTGCATGCGACCAGGTTTCAGTGATGATCGACCGCAGCGTTTCGACTTCGCGGCGGATCGCCTCCCGATGCATTGGCTGATCGGTGGCACGGGCGATTCTGAGCATCGCCTTGAGCAACGCGAGCACGACAACCGGATTGCTGCCGCCGTAAAGGCGAATCTGGTTGAAGGCGACGACAAAAGCTTCGTTGAACCCGTCGCGAGGTGCGAGGATCCGAATCTTGCCTTCCTCATCCAGAAACTGCGCCTGCTGTTCGCCCCGCCGGGCCAGTTCGGCCAGACTGGCTCCCAGATAATCGATGCACGACATCGCCGTGTGTGGATCGTTGATTCCCGGAGACAGAGCCCGCACGGCGACTTCCACCAGTTCGCGAATGCAGCACTCCACGTCCTGCCGAGGAGTTCGTTGTTTGCCCGTGAGGAACAGCCCGGCGATCTGGCTCTGCAGGCCGTCATCAATCGGCTCCTGGCTAGCGACATACAGAGCCGTGTCGGCGGACGTCAGAAAATCCCCCGGCCGCACCATAAGTTGAACGCAGAAGTTCTTCTCGGTCGCGAGATGAGCCAGATCGTTGTAGGCGATTGCCTGAATATAACCGCGTGAATTGACGGTCACCGGCTGCCCCGATTCCGAGAAGTCGATCTGTTCGGCGCGTTCGTTCTTTTGTTCAAGGGCTTTGCGGCGGATGTCTTCGTCGCGAACTTTGGGGAAGAGCCGATCGATGCTGCTGTTCAGATCGTGCGAGACCGCCCGGATGACCACCTGGACCTGCATCATTTCCGCCACCGCCCAGATGTAACGAATCAATAGGAGTAGACTTGTCAGTCCCGCCAGAAGGCCCAGCAGAACCGTTCCCGGGGTGAGGCTGCGGGTCGATTCGTTGATCGGAATCTGCCAGAGTACCAGCAGGCAGTAAAGCGTCGAGCCGAGAAACGCTCCCAGCGTCCATTGCGTGATCTGTCGGTTGGCGAAGATGCGGATAATTCGTGGTCCGAACTGCGAACTCGCCTGAGCAATCACCAGCATACTGACTGAAAAGACAACCCCTGAAACCGTCGAAAGAATCGCGATCATCGATTGCATCAGCAATGTGTCGGAATCGGGAGACAGCGTGTAGGGCAGCCACTCCTTAATCGGCTGATCGGTCTGCATCTCAATAGCCGGGAAGATGAACCCCAGGATGATGCCTACCAGAAGCAGCAGGGCCGGGATAATCCCGAAATTAGTCTTCAGGAGATCCCAAAGATACGTAAACCAGGTGGACATGGTCGGAGATCTTCCGTTAAGGGTTCGCGGTGGCTGGTTGGCTTATTCTCCCACGCGACGGGAACCACGCAACCCCTGTCCTTTGTGCGCTGGTCATCAGGGAGTGGTTGAGTTTGTGATCAACGCCTATAATTCTGGAGACGGAATCCTCGTCCATTTTCCCTTCAATCGCTGTTGCTACTCTGAGAATCTATCCATGCTCGACGGCCCTTTGCTGACAGCCGAACAGTTCATCGACTCCCGATTTTCGTTGCCGGAAAGCGGACAATGGGCCGAACTGCACGGCGGGAAAGTTCAGATCTTTCAGCCGCCCGATCTCGATCATGGCACTGCGATTCTGAATTTGTCGAAAGTTCTCGCGGACTATGTTCAGACTCATCGACACGGCTATCCGTGCTTCGATCTCGGTCTGTTGATGGAGACGGATCCGGATACGATTCGTTTCCCGGCTGCCAGTTATTTCCTGCGGG
Source organism: Rubinisphaera margarita (assembly GCF_022267515.1). NCBI lineage: Bacteria > Pseudomonadati > Planctomycetota > Planctomycetia > Planctomycetales > Planctomycetaceae > Rubinisphaera > Rubinisphaera margarita. The sequence goes on from NZ_JAKFGB010000009.1 coordinate 380,900, forward strand.
GAAACCGCTTCGACGAAACGGACAAGACCTACACCGACACGCTGCCGGCGATTGTGATCGAAATGGCTTCCACGTCCGATCGCCGCCAGTCGCTGCCCCGCCGGGCCGAAGACTATCTGGCCTGGGGCGTCGCGGGATTGTGGATCATCGATCCGGCCAGCCGCGAGTTGCTGCTGCTCGATCAGACGGGCAGGGAACAGCGACTGGCAGAAGGTGACACGCTGACGGAAAGCCAGCTGCCCGGGTTTGAGTGTGACGTCGAACAACTGTTCGTCGAGCCGAGCTGGTGGACCAGTCAGTAGTCAGGGCGTTTCTGGACGGTTACCACTTCGAGGCTCAAGCTGAAGCACACCGAAGTCGGAGAAGTGAGCGGTGCCGTTCCGAACCAGCAGTTCCACCGTGCGAGTTTGCGCCTCCTGCTCATGATGAATGCCGCCGAGGCTCGTTCCGTTCGCGGAAACCACCCAGCCGTCAGGCTGATGCAGAATTGTGAGCTGCTGGTAGTGGGGCTGATCTCCCGACTGGTCGAACGCTACGGTTACGAGGTTCACGGACGGACGGAATTCACCGCTCGGTCCGTCGATGAGTCCCATGATAATCTGATTGCCCGCGAGCCGGATGGCCGGTTGTTGCCGCGGGCTGCTGCCGAGCAGAACCGTGACTTCCGCTCCTTCAAGCGGATTGATGCTCAACGTGAGTTGATAGTAGGAGATGTCGCCAGAGGGAAGGCGGAACTCGTGCGCCCCGTCGGTCCCGGCCAGGACGGTCGCTCCAGTCAGACCATCGCCCAGGTCTTCCGCTGCGGTGACCCATGTTCCCGATTGCGCACCGCGAAGTGGCACGCTCACTCCATTAAACAGCGGAGCCAGCGGACGGTCGGCCGGGATCAAGTCCACATGAACCGGGCCGGGTGGGGCGGCGGCCTGGCGCGGAATCATGACGAACCCGACGATCAGGAGAGCAGCCAGCAGCACACCGCCGCCGATCAGAAAGTGTTTCGACTTTGAAGCCCAGATATCAGGTCGAGGCGCCGGAGTGGACACTGTTGTCTGTTCGAGCAAATCGTCGATGCGATGCAGGACATCCTCGTAGCGGGCGATCCGCTCGTTGACATCGGGGGCGGTCATCGCTGCGCACAGTTCGCTGCAACCTTGCGAGACAGGAGCAGGAAACGTGCGCGACCAGTCGGTGTCGCCATTCCATTTGGCGGAGATCACCTGCATCACCGATTTGTTGGCATACGGACTCCGCCCCATCAGCATGAAAAAGAGGGTCGCTCCCAGCGAATAGATATCGGCTCGCTGGTCGACATGGGAGTCCTTCATCTGTTCGGGGGCGGCGTACGACGGCGTGCCGATCGTTGAGCCATCGAGCGTGAGTCGTGTCTTGTCCTGTTCGTTGGTCGTGGCTCGGGCCAGACCGAAGTCGGCCACTTTGACGAGCGGCAGGTTCGAATCGCGATGCAAGGCGGTATCGTCCCGCGTCAGCAGCAGATTGGCAGGCTTGATATCGCGATGGGTAATCCCTTGGGCCCCGGCGTGCGAAAGCGCAGCCGTCACCTGCCGCAGCAGTAATAGGGCGGTTCGTTCCGGAAGAGGACCTTCCCGCGTGATCCATTCCTGGAGAGTTTCGCCATCAACCAGTTCCATCGCCAGGTAAATGCGGCCCTGACAAAGGCCGTAATCGTAAGCGGCGACAATATTCGGATGCCGCAGGCGCGCCACGAGCCGGGCTTCCTGCTGACTTCGTGTTGCCGAACTGGCGTCGCTCAGCTTCATTAACTTGAGCGCGACGATCCGATCGAGATTCAACTGCCGCGCCTTGTAGACGGCCCCCATGCCGCCGCTGCCGAGCAGGTCGAGCAGTTCATAATCGGGAATGAAGTTGGTCGGATCGGTCAGCGGAATCAGATTCTCGACCTGTTGTGGATCGAGCAGTCCCTGTTCGTAGGCTACGTCAAGTGTCGCGAGATCCTTCTCACGGGCGACTTCCGTCAGTCGCTCCACCTCGTCGGCATCCAGGTACCCCTTGCGGATGACGAGATTCAGCAGGGTGATTTCAGAAATTGCGCTCTGTTGATCCATGGTGTGGAAATGTTTCAGTCCTGAGCGGCCTTGAGACTCTCCAGAATCTTCTTAACCGACGGCCGGTCGGCAGTGTGATCTTTCCCCACGTAGGCCAGGAGGACATTCCCCTGCTTATCGATGACATACGTCGAAGGATGGGCGTTCTGTGAACGGATATCGAAAAAATCGACGGCTTTGAATTCTTCGTCGAGCAGAATCGGGAACGGGACCCGATCCATTTGCGCCTTGCTGTCGGTCTGCGCGACCTTGATGAATTCATCAAGATGATCCCGAGGCCCCGGATAGACAACGAGAATCTCTGTCTCAAGTTCTTTAAACTTGTCGTAATTGGCAATCAGGCGAGCTGTCTGCGTGGTACAGAACGGACAGAGTGTGCCGTAGAAACCCTGCGTGAAAATCAGCACGACATTCTTCTCGCCCAGCACATCCTTCAGCAGCACCGGGTTGCCGTCCGTGTCCACGAACTGCAGATCATCCAACCCCTGAGGCGGAGTCGTATTCGAGGCCAACTCGTCTTTGAAGACGATGTTCTCCGGCGTGACATTGTAGTAGTCGTTGCCGTAGTCGGAGTCCGAAGAGTACGAGTAAGTCGTCGCCGGTGGCGGCGTCTCCGGCTCTGAACAGCCCCCCAGAAGCGGAGCAATCGGCAGGCAGACCGCAAGCATGATTCGCAAAACGCGGCAAGACATTAGACAGGCCCGTCAATGAGAGTTCATCATGAGGTACAGGATACGACCATGATTTTATCATAACGTACACCCTGATTGCGAAGAATCCCCTGTCATTCGGAATATTACGAACCTTTACGCCGTCGCTACGGGAGTCGACTTCTCTAGCGGCGCCCCGCTTGCAAAGTAGACCTCTTAACTCAAAACGTCAGTGAGGGACACACCTCACACGCCTTCGCTCACGCGTCGGGTTGGGATGTCCAGTGTCCCTCGTTCGGATCGCTGGTCGCAAAAAAAAAGCACCCGTCTGATTCTGACGGGTGCTATTGGATTCTGTTTGTATTCCGAGATTACTTCAGGAACACGGCGGCTTCTTCGTAGAAGGAGTCATCCAGGACTCGCATCTTGTCGACGGCATCTTTGAGAGGCACGCCGACGATTCGGGTCCCCTTCAGTGCGACCATCTTGCCGAAGTCTTTGTCGAGGGCCAGCTGACCGGCGTGGACACCACAGCGGGTTCCGAGCACGCGGTCGAAGGCACTCGGGCTTCCGCCACGCTGCAGGTGGCCGAGGATGACCGAACGGGTTTCGATTTCCATCCGCTCTTCGATGATCTTGGCAACCTGATCGCCGATTCCACCCAGCTTCACATGACCGAACTCGTCCAGTTCCTGGTCTTTGGTCACGAAGTCTTTGCTCAGCTTCGCGCCTTCGCTCACGACGACGATGCCGTACTTCTTGCCGGAATCGAGCTTTCGCTTCAGCGTCTCGACCATGTCGTCCAGGTCGACCGGCTTTTCCGGAACCATGAAGTAGTCGGCTCCGTTGGCGATGGCCGAGTAGCAGGCAATCCAGCCGGCGTGACGTCCCATCACTTCGACGACCAGAATTCGGCGATGCGATTCGGCGGTCGTGCGGAGGCGATCGATGGCGTCGGTGACGATATTGATACAGGTATCGAAACCGAAGGTCTGATCGGTGGCACTCAGGTCGTTATCGATGGTCTTCGGGCAGCCGATGGTCGGGAAGTTCTTTTCCGAGTACAGCTTGCTGGCCACGCCCAGCGTGTCGTCACCGCCGATGGCGACGAGGCAGTCGAGTCCGAGCTTCTTGAAGGTCTCGAGGATCTGATCAATTTCCGCCGGATTCTTCCAGGGGTTCGTGCGGGACGAACCGAGAATCGTGCCGCCCTTGTCGAAAATCGAATCGGTGTTTGCGGGCGTCAGCTGGATATGGTTGCCGGTAATGGCGCCGCGCCATCCTTCCAGCAGTCCCAGACATTCGCCGCCAGCATTGTCGATCACTTTGACAACGCCACGAATCACGGGATTCAGACCCGGGCAATCCCCACCACCAGTAAGCAGACCAACTTTCATCGTTATGATTCCTCTAGTTATCGTTACGGAATGTACCCTGGGTCAGATGGACAGTGGGCCTTGAGCCGATCACTCGACCGTATGGCCGCGTAGGAACGTTTGGGCCTGAAAATCAGGACGCCATGCGAACGGAACGGCGACACCGCGAAATAAACTGCTCTCGTGTCAGCCATCAGCCGACGTCCGGGTTCCAGTGCCAGCCCCAGGCCGACATGGCGAAATCCTGTCCATCAGAAGAGGCAAAGCGCGTGCTGCCTCTGTTGCGCCCAGAGCTTAATGAATTGCGAGCGAGATTTCAAAACGTCCGTTCGAGGAACGTGGTATCGATTTTCCCCTCTTTGAACGCCGAATGAGCCAGTACACGGCGAGCCAGCGGAATCGTCGTTTTCACGCCTTCGATGACGAACTCGTCTAGAGCCGCCAGTGCGCAGGCGATCGATTCTTCCCGCGTCGGGCGATGGACGATCAGCTTTCCGATCATCGAATCGTAATACGGGCTGATCATGTACCCTTCGTGGACGTGCGAATCGAAGCGAATCCCCAGCCCCCCCGGAACACGCAGTTTCGTGATTCGCCCCGGGCAACCACGGTAGTCGTTCTCCGGATCCTCGGCGTTGATGCGAATCTCGATCGCCGAGCCGTTGGTCTGGATGTTCTTCTGCTTGACCGTCAGCTCTTCGCCGGCGGCAACGCGGATCTGCTGCTTGATCAGGTCAATACCAGTCACCATTTCACTGACCGGGTGCTCGACCTGAATGCGGGCGTTCACTTCGATGAAGTAGAACTGATGCTCCTTGTCGACGATGAACTCAACCGTCCCTGCGTTGTAATATCCGCAGGTCTTGATGAGCCGAACGGCCGATTTGCAGATATCTTCGCGGACGGACTTCGGCAGGTCCGGAGCCGGGCTTTCTTCGACCAGTTTCTGGTGCTTCCGCTGCGTGGAGCAGTCGCGTTCCCAGAGATGGACACAGTTGCCGTGCTGGTCGGCAAGAACCTGCACTTCGACGTGCCGCGGACGTTCGATGTACTTTTCGAGGTAAACGCCCGGGTTCTTGAACGCCTTCTCGGCCTCCTGCCGAGCCGCGCTGAAGCCGGATTTCAGCGAGATCTCGTTCATGGCGACCCGCATCCCTTTTCCGCCGCCACCAGCGGTGGCTTTGATCAGGACGGGATAACCGATGCGGCCGGCCACTTCGAGGGCGGTTTTCTCGTCGACCACGAGGCCATCGCTTCCTGGAACGACATTCACCTTGGCTTCGGCTGCAATCTTGCGAGCCGAGACCTTGTCGCCCAGCTTCTCCATGGCGGTGTGATGCGGGCCGATGAACTCGATGCTGCACTCGCGGCAGACTTCGGCAAAGTGAGCGTTCTCCGCCAGGAAGCCATAGCCGGGGTGAATCGCCTGAACGTTGCCGATCTCGGCCGCGGAAATGATGCGATCAATCAGCAGATAACTTTCGCCTGCCGGGGCTTTGCCAATGCAATAAGCCTCGTCGGCCAGCGAGAGGTAATGGGCGCCGCGATCGGCTTCACTGTAAACCGCGACGGTTTCGATGCCCATTTCGCGGCAGGCCCGCATAATTCGCAGGGCGATTTCGCCGCGGTTCGCGATCAGAATTCTCTGGAACATAAACCCGTTTGCCTATCGGATCATCATCCGACATGAGAACTGAATGTGAGCGGAAATCGAAATCGATTCCCGAGTGATTCGCGCTTCCGTAAGTCTCCCCGGGATGAGAGCGGGCGGACGTCCGCAGCTGCTCCACAACTATTTCGGACGCACCTTGAACAGCGGCTGGTTGAAGTCCACGGCGTCGCCATCTTTGACGAGGACCTTCTCGATGACACCGGAACACTCGGCGGGAATCTGGTTGAACACCTTCATCGCTTCCACCAGGCAGACCGTGGTGTCCGGAGAGACGGTTGAGCCGACCTTCACGAACGCTGGATCGTCCGGGCTGGGCGATGAATAAAACGTGCCCACGGTCGGACTCTTGATTTCAATCAGGCCTTCATCAGCGGCCGAAGGGGCCGCAGCTGCGCCGGCTGCAGAAGCAGGAGCCGCTGCCGGGGCGGCGGCTGGTGCCGGAGCCTGCGGCATGGCCGGCATCGCTGGCATTGGCATGGCCGTCACCTGAGGGCCACGACGGAGACGCCACTGTTCGTCGCCATTTCGCAGGTTGACCTCGGTCACATCATGAGCTTCCATCATCTCGATCAGTTGCCGCAGCTGCGCAAGATCGAAAGAGCCCTTTGCGGAAGTGCCTTTTGGTTTGTCGTTCATATGCTTTCTATCGCTCACCAGAGCCCTTGATACTGTCAGTGAAGAGCTGTTCGAGACGGGCGGTGGCAGCAGACTGGGCGTTGCGCGAGTGCTGCCGTCACCGGATTACACTTGATTCCAGGTCTTTCGGAAGTGAGGACAGAACCTCAATCCCGTCTTTGGTTACCAGAACGTCATCTTCGATGCGGATGCCGCCCCACCCGGGAAAATACAGCCCCGGCTCCACAGTCACAACCATTCCCGGCTTGAAGACGTCTTCTGACGTCGGACCGAGCCGAATGGCTTCGTGAACCTGAAGACCGAAACCGTGCCCCAAACCGTGGTTGAACTTCGGACCAACACCGTGATCTTCCATCACCTTCCGGGCAATGCGATCGACATCGCTGGCCCGAACCCCGGGGCCGATCGCTTTGATCGATTCCTCCTGGGCAGTTTTCACAACCTCATACATGCGTTGAAGTTTGGACGAGATGCTACCTGTGATGATCATCCTCGTCAAGTCGCTGACATACCCCGCGTGTGTCCGGGCGCCCCAGTCGACCAGCAGGAACGGGGACTCGCCGATGGTTGTCTGCCCCGGACGGGCATGAGGTAACGCCGCTCGCTCGCCCACCGCGGTAATAATTTCGAACCCGGCACCCACCGCTCCGAACCTGCGCATCCCCTCTTCCAGAAGAAAAGCGGCCTGAAGTTCGGTCATGTCCCTGGTCAGCGTCGCCCGTAAATAGTCAAACGCTTTTTCCGCCTGACGGACTGCTTCGCGGATTTCCCGAACTTCATCCGGATCCTTGATCGCCCGCAGCGGCTCAACCAGCCCTTTGACCGGAATCAGATCCGGGGATTCAACCACCTCTTCCAGTTGAGCGGCGGCATCGTAGCTGATGGCGGTGGATTCAAAGCCGCAGACGGGAACATCGAGGGAGCGAAGATTGTCGGCCGTAGTTTGCAACAGGGTCCGGTCAACCGAGCGGATGACCGCTTCCACATCGGGGCACTCTTCCTGCAGCTGTGTCGTGAAGCGGCCATCGCTGATGATCCGCTCCACATTTTCTCCAATCAGCAACCAGCTGCTGTCACCCGAGAAACCGGTGAGATAGCGGATGTTCGTTTCGTTGCAGATGAGAACTGCGGGAAGCTTCTCTTTCTTGAGAACCTTCTTGAGCTTCTCACGACGTGCGGCGAATCGATGCTGTGGGATCATAGGGGTTCCTCATCGCAGGACAGGACGCGAATGGCCGTGAAGTGACTGGAAAGCGACAGAACAGTCGGTTTTCAACAGAGACAGGACTGATGCTCGGTCTGTTTTTTTAACGTTTGGTGAACGAATAGCAAGGCGCAATCGGGTTTCAGCCTCCGCGTTCGTCTAGAGCGAATTCAGGATTCGACTGCAGGAGAAGCATGAAAATGCTCTAACGAACCGACACCCGCTCGACCCAGCCCGATAGCGGCCCCCGTTTGTCACGCAACTTGCTGGTCGCCACGGTGGCGTTCCTCACGTCCTGCGGGAAGAAGAACAAAGAACCGAGTAGAAGTTCCCGTGGCGGGATGCCAAGCAGGTCAAACACCTCCGGCGTCCGTAGAATGCCGCCACTCGACCAGTAGTTACGGATTCCGCTGGCCGTCGCTCCCAGCAGCAGGTTCTGCACCGCTGCTCCGGCGGCCGCCAGATGTTCCATATTCTCCAGCGTCGGAGCAAACAGACCGTCGGTCTGGTATTCGGCCGGGTTCGGCAGCCAGGTCGCCTGCACCAGACAGTCGGCAGTCGCCAGCATCTCCATGATCTTGGAGCTGTCCTTTCCCAGCAGCCGATCTCTCAGCCTGCGGCAACTCGCGGCATCGAGAACGTAAAACCGCCAGGGCATAACGGCTGCCAGTTCTCTGCCCTGAAGATGCGTCGCATCCGCCGGCCGATGAAAGGGAGCCCAGGCGGCTAGTTCCAGCAACTGGTCGGTCAGCGTCGTTTCCGCCGAAGCAGGAAATGGTTCAGACGACAGCACTTTCTCGGTACAACGTTCGCGAATGACTTCAGACAGAACTTCTGCGCGCATGGATTCTCTCATTGATTTGAGTCAAGAATTCGGCTTCGCGGATGTTATAGCGACTCGCGAGGTCTTCTTCGAACGCGACCGGTGTCCAACGGGCTTTCGGTGAACCCCTGAAATGAAGAACACCGGACCGGCATTCCTGCCCGCCCGGTGTTCGGCCCGCACTTCATTCCGTTTTCGGTCTTACGCAAACCCGTTAAACGCGTCCTGCATTCACACGGCCGGCGAGCTTGAACAGGTCAGCGGGAGTTACGGTGACAAAGCCATCGGTTTTATTTCCTTCGGCTGCTGCTCCGTCCGTTCCCCACGGGTTGTAAAGGGTGATCAACGTCACATTCCCGGCTGAGTCACGCTGAACTCCGGTGACCGTGTACTGATGACCGAGGATCAGCTTACCGGAAGTCTCCTTCTTGCTGTCGCCTTCGAATCCAATCGTGACAGCCTGAGATCCGTTCCAGAGTGTGCCGACGTAATTCCCGAAGGATTTCGCATTGGAGAAGCTGCTGATTTTCCGATCGACGGCCGAACTTGTTCGGAATGCCCGGTTCACTTCGACCGACCAGCCACTTTCAATGGAGGCGTAACTGTTCTGTCCCGTGCGGTAGTGAGCCCAGGCCTTCTCGGCGACCGCGACCCACATGCTGCCCTGAGCCCCGAGCCCGGCGTAAGCTGGAGTCGAGGAACCGGAATCGACCGCCAGACGATTGTCGACCCGGTAGAAGCTGTTGCCATAGCGGACGCCGTAGGTTCCGTCGTTAAAGTCAACAATGTTATGCTTCAGAGCTGTCGGACTGTCGATCGCAATCGCTCCCAGTCCCGCCAGGAAGTAACAGTCGCCCAGTCCCCCCTGATCGATGTCCTTCACGGTTGGACCGGAGGTCGAGAACAAAGGCCGATCGCGGAATGCTGTGTGGGTTTGCCCGCTCTTCAGCACCTTCGGCGGAGTGATGGTATCGCCGTTCAACGTACGGTCGGCTCCATTGGCGAAGCTGCCGACCTGCTGGACGGTATCGCTGCTGCTGTTGCCGTACATCCGGTCGGTGCTTGAGCCGGTTCTGTCGACCCAGATCGCGTCGCGACCCGAATCGCTCTGGATATAGTCGAGAACCCCGTTGTCGATTGCGATCAGGATGTCATCGCCGGCTCCGCCCCACATCTTGTCGGCTCCGCTACCGCCGTTGAGGTGGTCGTTGCCGTCTTCTCCGATGAGTTGATCATCTCCCGAGCCCCCGAGCAGCACATCGTTTCCGGTTCCACCCCAGGCGATATCGTTCCCGCTGCCGCCGTCGATAGTGTCGTTGTCAGATCCTCCACTGAGCCGGTCATTGCCTCCGAATCCCTTCAGGGTGTCATTTCCACTTCCGCCATTCAGGTAGTCGGCTCCGTCGTAACCTTCGAGGTAATCGTTGCCGGCATTACCGAAGGCTCGGACGGGCAACGTGCGGTAGTAATTCACAAAGCGATCGTTCCCATTGCCTCCCTGGAATTCGACCGACTTCACCTGGGTGTTTGAGTAGTTCCACTTCTTGCTGGAACCAACGTCTTCGACCTGCACGCTGGAGCCAACCTGACGAACCTTGACGTGGGTCGAAGCGTTATCGGTTTTGACGACCAGCATTGAACCGCTCATCCACAGTTTGGAGACCGAAAGCAGTTCGCGAGTTTCCAGAGCTTCCCCCTGGCTGTGATACATTTTGGTTCGGCGACGAGCCGGCTGCGAAAACATCGTGGAAAGCGAGCGGTTAATCCTCGTAAAGATCGACTTCATTTCCGTGGCCCTTGTCTTATTGGAGAGTGTGAAAGTGGTTGCGATAATCATGGAGCGTCATAGACAACGCAGCAGTGACATCTGTATTCCACAAATTCCGAAAAGATTTTTTTCGGAGACTCTCCGCTCAACTCAGCCCTGTGATGACGGCTGACGTCGCGGACTCAAGACGTAAGCCGCGGCCGGCGATCGCTGGATTCGCATCCCCTTGAGCAGGAATACGTTGTGGCACACGATTGATCCAGTGATCGACTCGGCCCGCCGGCAGTCGAACGAGTCCGGCTCAGACTCGTCCGCCATTCACCCGTCCGGCCAGTCGGAACAACTGAGCCGGGGTAACCTTGATGTAGCCGTCGTTCCTGTTGCCGTATCCGGACGCCCCATCCACCCCCCAGGGGTTGCGGAGGGTGATCTGGATGACCGTTCCGGCCGAATTTCGGCGGACGCCGGTCACCGTATACTGGTGCCCCAGCACGATCGTGCCCGAAGTCGACTTCGTGGAGTTGGCGCTGAAGCCGACCGTCACCGCCTGGGATCGACTCCAGAGCGAGCCAATGTAGTTCCCCAGTGACCGGGAATTACTGAACCCGCGGAAGCTGCGGTCTGCAGCTGATCGCGTGCGGAAGGCCCGGTTGACCTCCACCGACCAGCCGCCTTCGGTACTGGCGAAGCTGTTCTGGCCTTTCCGGTAATGGGCCCAGGCCTTCTCGGCAATGGCGACCCACATGCTGCCCTGCAGCCCCAGTTTGGCATAAGCGGGGGTCGTCCGGCCCGACTTCACGACCAACTGGTTATCAACCCGGTAGAAGCGGTTCCCGTAACGAACGCCATAGGTGCCATCGTTGAAATCGACAATGTTCTGCCGCAGAGCGGTCGGGTTATCGATCGCAATCGCTCCCAGCCCGGCCAGGAAGTAGCAGTTCCCGATGCTCCCCTGCCGAATATCAGTCACGCGGGGTCCCCGGGTCGAGTACAGCGGATTATTGGAGAAGCGGCGGTAAGTCTCGCCGCTGTTGGCGACTTTGGGATCGGAGATATTGTCTCCATTCAGAGTCCGATCGGCACTGTTGGAGAAGTAGCTGACTTTCTGCACGGCATCGCTGGTGGTGTTGCCATACATCCGGTCGGAACTGCGTCCGTTGCGATCGACCCAGACGGCATCGCGGCCGGAGTCACTCTGAACGTAGTCGAGCACTCCGTTATCGATGGCAATGAGAATATCGTTGCCGGAGCCACCCCACATCCTGTCGGTTCCACTTCCTCCGTTGATGTGGTCATTACCCGACTGGCCGATCAGTTTGTCGTGGCCCGATTCGCCGAGCAGGGTGTCGTGGCCGTTTCCGCCCCAGATGGTGTCGTTACCACTTCCCCCTTCAAGGATGTCGTTGCCGTTCTGACCGATCAGCTTATCGTGTCCCGACTCGCCATCGATCCGATCGTTGCCGCTCCCTCCCCAGACGGTGTCGTTCCCGGAGCCCCCTTTGATGAGGTCGTTCCCGTAGCTCCCATTCAGGCGATCGTTTCCGCCGTAGCCTTTGAGCGTATCGTTCCCGGTTCCGCCGTTGAGGTAGTCGGCTCCGTGGTAGCCTTCCAGATAATCGTGCCCCGCATTTCCGAAGGCACGCACGGGCAGATAGCGGTAGTAGTTCACGAAACGGTCGTTCCCGCTGCCTCCCTGAAACTCGACGGTGCTCACTTTGCTCTTGGAGACATTCCACTTTCGACGGGTGGTGACATCTTCAATCTGAACCTTGGAGCCGTTCTGTCGCACCTTAACATGGGTCGCGGAGTCATTGGCTTTGACCACCAGCGTTGACCCACTCATCCAGAGCTTGGAGACCGACAGCAGCTGACGGGTTTCGAGCGTTTCTCCCTGACCGTGGTAGGTCTTCAAGCGTCGCCGGGCGGGCTTGATGAACAGAGTTTGCAGGGAACGGCTTACCTTCTTGAAGATCGAAGTCATGTCTTTGGCCCTTTGTGGTGAGAGTGAGTCTCCTGTGGGGAATGAATTTGGATGCTTTGCAAGCGGGAACAGGAACGCAGCCGTGACATCGTTCTTCCGATCATTCCGGATAATCCCCGAGATATCTTGAGGGTTTCCCCCGAGCGTCTTCACGATCACGTGCGGTCAACTGGTTGGCCCGACCGATGACTGGCTGATTTGCGTTCGGCCGTTGCCGTCACATGGAACGGCCCGACCGAACGATTTTTCCGATGGTAACTGTTCTGCTGGAAACAACTTGCGCGTTGCTTAGATTGGCACCCGGGCGATTGGCGCGCGGTTTGCGAGATCTTTTCCGACGCGAGGGATCAAGAAGTGAGGGAGAAACAGCCATGAAGATTCGGGCGAATTTGACATTCTGGGCCGCACAACTTTTGGTATTGCCAATTCTCGGGCTGACGTCAGCACAGGGGCAGGAACGGCAACCCGATCAGCCGCTTCAACTGGCTGAGGCGCGAATCATTCCGGGCAAGGAAGTCACGATCCAACCGGATCCCCGGAATCCCGCGAACTCCTACGAGTTGTTCCGGACGCTGCTCGATGAATCGCAGCAGACGCTCGATCAAATGGACGGCTACTGTGGCATGCTCACCAAGCAGGTTCGAATCGATGGCGAACTTCAGGAAGAAGAGCAGATGCTCGTGAAGATTCGACACGAACCCTTCAGTGTCTATCTGAAGTGGGAAGCCGATGGTCAGGAAGCGTTGTATGTCGAAGGGAAGCACGACAACTGCGTGCTCGCTCGTGCGACGCAGGGGTTTGCCGCTTTGAAAGGGGTCTGGAAGCTGGAGCCGGACAGCCGGAAGGCAATGCAGAACAACCGCTATCCGGTGACTGAACTCGGGATCAAGAAGATGAACGAGCGAGTGACCGCCTTCTACGACGAACATCGCACGGAAACGATGACGTGTGGTCACACCATTAATCAGATCAACGGTCGTCCCATGATCGTCTTCAATATCGCTTTCCCCTCACCGCAGGAATCGCCCTACTCGACCTGTGAATATCAGTTCGATGCGGAAACGAAACTTCTGCAGAGCGTGATTATCTGCGAGTGGGACTACAAGGGGGAGCCGGCGGGAATCGCCGAGAAGTATGTCTATAGCGACCTGACACTCGATAAGTGCCCTGGCGAAGAAGAGTTCGACGCCAACAATCCCGAATATTCGCTCGCTATGGACGAGGAATAGTCGTTGGACGACTGGTCAGCCAGTCGAGACTACTGACGGAGATGGAAATCTCCCGACGGAAGCCTGCTGTCCCAACCAGCAGGCTTTCATTTTGCGCTGAGCGGCACACGCAGCAAGCCGGTCTACTCGAGAATTGTCTGAGCGCGGTCCGGTCCGACCGACACGATCTGGACGGGCACGCCCACCAGATCCGAGACGACCTTCACATACTCGAGAGCTTCAGCAGGCAGGTCGGCCATTTTCCGCACGCCGCAGATATCAGTTTGCCAGCCCTTCAGTGTCCGATAGATCGGCTTGGCGGCTGCCAGATCATCAATCTGGCTCGGGAAGTCTTCGACCCGCTGACCGTTGATTTCGTAGGCTTCGCAGATCTTGAGTTCCGGCAGTTTGCTCAAGACGTCGAGCAACATCACTGCCAGGCAGTCGACTCCACTCACGTTGGCCCCGTAGCGAGTCGCCACGGCATCGAGCCAGCCGCAGCGTCGTGGTCGACCAGTGACCGTCCCGTACTCGTTTCCTTCATCGCGAATATGCTGTCCGACTTCGTCGAGCAGTTCCGTCGGACAGGGTCCGCCACCCACGCGAGTGGTGTAGGCTTTCACGATCCCGATCATCCGGGAGATATGACGTTCCGGCACACCGGAACCGGAGTGAATGCCTGCTCCGGAACTGTTGGAGGACGTCACGAACGGGAACGTACCATGATCGAGATCGAGCAGGCTTCCCTGAGCGCCTTCGAACAGAAGACGACGTCCCGCCTTCAACTGACGGTGCAGGTACGCGGTGGTATCAGTGATATGCGGCTTCAGTTTTTCACCGAGATGGAGATACTTCTCGATCACTTCGTCCGCTTTGAACGGAGTATGTTCCGGATCGAGAGCCGTGAGCAATCGGTTCTTGAACTCAATGATTTCCGGCAGCTTGCTGCGAAGCACATCGGGCCGAATCAGCTCGCCCACTCGGATCGCGTGGCTCCGGCCGGCTTTTTCGCGATAGCAGAAGCCGATGCCCCGCATCGTGGTGCCGATAGCCGAAGAGCCGCTCTGCTTTTCGTAGATCGCTTCCTCGGCCATGTGATACGGGAAGATCACATGAGCTCGATCGCTGATCAGCAGATCCTCGCCGATCGACACGCCCTGAGATTCGACTCCGGCGATTTCGTTCAGCAAGGCTTCCGGATTGATCACCACGCCCGTGGCGATGACCGATGTCACGCCGGGACGAAGCACACCGGCCGGAAGGAGCGAAAGTTTAAACGTTTTGCCATCAAACTTGACGGTATGCCCGGCGTTGTTCCCGCCCAGATACCGCACGACAATCTCGTGCTGATCAGTCAGAAGATCGACAATTTTTCCCTTGGCTTCATCGCCCCATTGTAACCCTACGACCGCTGTTGCAGACACGAGACTCTTCCGGTTGATATCTAGACGCGCAAAAAACAAAACGCCGGAAAGCATCCGACGTTTCCCACGCACCAGTGTAGCCACCCCTTCCGGCAGACTCCAGCGTGCGGTCCGTCGAATCGGGGAGCCGTCCCGATTCCGGACGATTGCCCCGGATATCCCTCGATTTCAGGGCTATTTTCGCTCCCATCGACCGACAGCCTGAGCCGGCCAGTCAATCCGCGGCTCGATTTTCCCGCATAAAAACCCAGTAGTTCGACTTATTCACCGTCACCAGCCGCCAGCCCTCCTTCGCCAGCCGATCGAGTGCCCGCTGATAATCGGCGACATCCAGATCGGTCCGGGTGACTCTGGGCGAGTCGCTCGACTTGCGAACCTGGAACATCATTTCACCAATCTTCTTCCGGGCGACCTCGTCTTCCTTGAACATGTCAATCAGCGACATGACACGGTACTCCGGCGCAGCCATGGACTCCGCCTGAGGCTCGCCGCCCGGGTCGGCCATCGCCATGTGAAGAGACCAACCGACGAACAGCGCAACAGCGAATGCGAGTGAACGGCTCATAAGAGCTTCTCCAGCCCGCCGCAATTGAGAAGTCCCCTGCATCAACTCGGCGGACTGCCGATGCTGAGGATGATTTTGCGAAGCAGCTGCTCGTGGGCTTCAAAGACCTTTTCAGACTCACAGACTGCGGTGACTTTCAGTTTATCGTTGCCTCGGGGCACAGTCGCGCGAAAGCCATAGGCCATCCCACCACCCACGAAACCACGGTTCCCGATAAAACGTGAGATGCGGGAGTTTCCTGCCCGAGCCTCGACTTTCTCAGGCGCTTCCTCCTCGTAGGATTCCATCTCGGAAACGAGGTCCGCTTTCATCATCTCGTGAACTTGGGCGATCGGCTCCAGCTCTTCAGGCATCTCCTCATCCTGAATCGTTCCTCCCCCCGAGGTGATGTCTCCAAGAGCGGAGGCGCGCAGATTCGTCCGGATATTGACTGAGATATCGTCGCCCTGGACCCGAATCCACTCTGGTGAACCGCCCGTCCCGCCGCCGGTTTCGAAGGACCATTCACTCGGGTACTGCACCGCGAAATTCTTCTGCTCCGAGGTGCCGAACTTCAGAGGAAGATCGACCTGTTGAACTTCCGTCGGCCCGGTTTCCGTTTTGACGTCGAGCAGACTCAGCCCGTAAATAATGCCGGTCCAGGCGGCGATAAAGAACACGATTCCGCCGACAATAATGAACGGTTTATTGGCCGAAGCCTCCGATTCCTCCGCGGCGGACTGCTTCTTTGTGACTGCGTTCGCACCAATCACCTTGGCTGGCAATTCCGCGAACTCTTTGGTCGAGGCTGGCCGGGATGCTTTGCGTTTCTTCTCTTTCGCCTCTTCAATCTGAACGACAAATGGTTCACCGCATTTCCTGCAGCGAATCTTCGCCCCTTCTTTATCACGATTCTTCATCGCAAAAGAGGCTCCGCAGTGAGTACACCTGGTCTTGAGCGCCATCGGTGACTTCTTTCCACACCAGAGGAAGTGGGCCCGGAGTTGGTTGCAGCCGAGAACCGGCTGCCATCTAACAGCGATCCCCATAATAATCGCTCCCTTAACGCATGTCAGCCTACTGATTTGTCCAGTTGAGGAAATGGCAAACTTACGACGCGATCGCCCCGGCCCCCAACACGCGGTTTCAGGATTTTTTAAAGAATGTGATTGACAACTTTCGCCAGCCGCCGTACCGTACTAGAGAACTAGTACACTCAATCGCAGGATTCGCCAGTCATGTTTCCCGTCATCGACCCTCAGAATGGCATCCCGATCTTCGAGCAGGTTTGTCGGCAGGTGAAATTCGCCATTGCCGACAAGGCCTATCTTCCCGGCGAACTGCTTCCGTCGGTGCGAGAGATGGCTCAGAAGATGGCCGTGAACCCGAATACCGTTGCCCGCTCCTACGGCGAGCTCCAGCGGGAAGGAATCATTGAGTCCGTTCGCGGCACCGGCATGCAGATCGCAACCGATGCCACGCAGCTCTGTCAGAAGGAACGCAAACGACTCATCCAGGAACGGATCGCGTCCGTTCTGCAGGAAGCCAAGGCCAGTCAGATTTCACGTGATGATGTGAACCGGTTCATCGAACGCGAGATGAATCGGCTCTGGAAGAACCCGCAGTGATCCATTCGTGTGCCACTGGCTTTGACCAGTGGGCGTCACAGTCCGTCAGCGCCCGTCAGGATGTCTCATCATGAGCGAACCCATCTTCTGTCTGAATGATGTCACCAAATCGTTTCGCAATGTGCACGCTCTGGACCATGTCAGCTTTGCCGGTCATTCCGGCGAGGTTGTGGCGTTGCTGGGCGACAATGGCGCCGGCAAGACTACGGCCATCAACATTCTGCTCGGCTCCCTCAAACCCGATTCCGGTCAGGCTCGCGTGCTCGGAATGGACAGCAGCCGGCAGTCCCTCGAGATTCGCCAGCAGGTCGGCTTCGTCCCCGATCGTCCCGCCTTCTACGACTGGATGACGGTCGATGAACTCGGCTGGTTCGCCTCTGGGTTCTACGCTTCGGGATATCACGAGCAGTATCGTGCTCAGATCACGAAGTTCGATGTCCCGCTCAAGAAGAAGATCCGCACGCTCTCGAAAGGGATGCAGGCCAAAGTCTCCCTTTCCCTGTCGCTGGCTCACGAACCACATCTGCTGATTCTCGATGAACCGACCTCGGGGCTCGACCCGCTGATTCGTCGCGAGTTCCTCGAAAGCATGGTCGATGTCGCCGCCCGCGGTCACGGCGTGCTGCTGGCCAGCCATCAGGTGAGTGAAGTCGAACGGGTCGCCGATGTCGTCGTGATCCTCATCAAAGGCAAACTGATCCTGAAGGCCCGGCTCGATGAACTGAAGTCCTCGGCCTGCGAGATCATCCTCGGCTCGGGCGCCACTCAGGTTGACCCGCATGGAATTCCCGGTCGACTCATCCATCGGGAAACGAGTGGACACCAGCAGCAATGGCTGATGCTCGATGCCGACGCGGAGCAGTTGAAGCTTCGGCTCGATGAGTACGAAGGCCTCACCTACGAACTCCGGCATCCTTCCCTGGAAGAGATTCTGCTGCAGATGCTGAAGTCCTCCCGTGTGGACCAGAAGGCCGCAAGCGATTCCTCCCGGGAGACGCCGCAACCGACAACACCGTAACCGACTGTCTGATCATGATCCCTTCCCGTCGATTCGATTTCGAGATCCAATCATGAGCACTGCATCCCTTCGTGCGTTTCGACATCTGTTCTGGAAAGAATGGTACCTCCTGCTGCGTCTGGGAGGACTGATGCTCGTCGCCGGTACGATCCTGATTATCGGCATCGGCTTCGACACCAGTCCCCACGAAGCGTACCAGCGGTCCGCCGAAATCATTGGCCTGCTGACCGTCGCGCTGGGGCTGGCCGCCGGTGCGGCGATGTTCGCGTCCGAGACCGAGTACCGCACCGATCTGCTCCTGCGGCGGCTCGCCGTCCCTCGCCCGACGATCTGGCAGGCCAAACTTTCGGCCGCGTTCACGGCTCTGATTGTCCTCTGGGCGACGCTGACGATCGCCTCTCTCATCGTCCTGTTCTTCAGCACGCTCTTCACCGACAACGGGGGGCGTCTTTCGGGATTCCAGCCCAACCTGCCGCAGGCACTAATGTTTCTGACAGTCGCGGTGCAAGCGATGCTGCTTGGCAGTCTGATTTCCTCGCAGATTCGAAATGTACTCGGCACACTCGTCTTAACGGTCATTGTGATGGTCACCGGTGTTGTTTTCCTCGCCGAAACGATGCGAGGTGGTCCGTTCCTGAGTGCCGATACCGAGCTTGCCAGGACGATGCTCGTCAATGGGATTTGCCTGTTTGTTCTGATCGTTGCGAACGCTCTGGCTCTTCCTCGCTGGACCGCCGGAAAGCGGCTCTCGTGGGACTGGGCGGAGACATCGACCGAACGGCAGTCGCGGGTGCTCGAACTGGGGCACACCCTATCTCCGTTCCCTCGCTTCGCGAGCCGCTTTCTCTGGCTCGAAGTGCGGCAGAGCATCTGGATCTGGCTCGCCGTGGCGCTGGGAGCGATTCTTTATGACACGCTCATCAACTATCACAACGCCGGCGATCTGCGTTCGTCGCTGACATGGGTCGCGGTTCCGTTCATTCTGGGAATCGCGTCGGCTTATCGGGATCGCCAGCCCGAACGGGCCCGCTTCTGGTACAACCGGGGCTGCTCGGCCGTCGGGTTCTGGAGCATGAAAACGGCCATCTGGCTGACGGTCACGTTCCCACTGTTCACGTTCCTCTACCTGCTCCCCTGGATGATTCTGCCCGACTTCTCCGCGGGGGGGAATCGCCATCTTGAAAATGTGATCGAGTCTCTCGTGCCCTCGACAGAAGACTATGCCTCCAACCCCTGGGTCTTCGCTCTGGCGCTGTTCCTGCTCGGTCAGTGGGCGACGATTCGACTTCCGAAGGTCGTCATTGTTTTCTCCGTCGCAATGGCTTGTGCTCTCGCGCTGCTGATCTACGTGCCGATGCATCTCAGCCAGGTCAGTTACGTCCCGCTCTGGGTCTTCTTCACGCCGATCCTGATTGCCCTTGTGATCAACAATCTCCGCGCGACCAGCGATACACTTCGTGACCTTGATGAACCGGGGACCTGGCTGCGACGGTTCGATCTGCCGATGCCCGCCGCCGTTGTGATTGCTTTAATCGGCTTCTTTTCATATCGCATGGTCACCGTGGTCGAGATCCCGGCCAGAACGGCGTTCAAACTTCCGCCCGACCCCGAACTGGCTCTTAAGATCGGCCCCGAAGGTTTGAGCCGCGGTCCCTATCAACATGATGACGAGTACCAGCAGCGCTACGAGGAACTTGTCGACGAACTTCCGAACCACGACGATCTCGATCGGATCGTCAAAGAGGCCGTTCGAGCCCAACTCGGAGCGAACGTCAGCCCTCATTCAGGCACCTTCCAGCTGAAAGAACGCGATCTGTACTGGAGTTACCGACGCCAGCTTCTGGAAGAGGCCCGCGAACCGCTTCAGGAACTCGCGGCTCTCATGCAGCGGCAGTACGTCACCGCCCAGCCGATGCAGCTTGATTTGAGCCACATCTGGCATCCGCAACAGCACACGCCGTACGAAGAATGGAAGAACTCCTTCGGCTTGCCCGTCGAGAAGATCATCGATCTGTTGCGTCCGACCTATCGGCCGGATCGCGAGGAACGTTATTTTTCGACCCTGTCGATCGCGGAGACGCTGCGCCTGGCCTGGAATCTCGACCGCGGGCATCAGTTCCTCAGTCGCTTTCAGGATTATGTCACGCCGGTTTCGAATTTTCAGTTTCTCGGATTCCACCAAAGCATGATCCTGGCCCAGCTCGCTCATGAGTCGACTGCGGAAGAATTGCGGGAACTGGCGAAGGAAGCCAGGGATCGCCAGAACGAGATCACTCCGCTGGCTGACCTGCTGACGCTCGATTACTGCGGAATTCTGTACGAGCTTGAGCATGACGATACCTATTTCTGGCTTTACCTCAGTAAGTTTATTCAGCTCTCGAACGAGATTTACAGAAGCCAGCAATACCAGCAACTCGTGCACGAGCTCATGTATGGACGGATCACCCTGTTGCCTTCCGAATACGAGCGAGCACGGCGGCTGGTCGATATCGCCCAGCGGGGACGAAACGCCGATGCCGAGCGTATCGACCAGTTCCTCCGCGTCGATGCTCCGCTGAACCAGCTCTGGCCGGCGATTGAAGAACGGAACTGGTCACTCCCCCTGCCGCCGGAGGTCGATGAGTACGAAGTCACACGAGAGTTCGAATCGACACTCGCCGTCAACGATCTCATTTATCGTCGCAATAACCTTTATCAATCCTATGTCGAACTGATCCGAGACTACCGGTTCCTGACGACCGAACTGGCGCTGCTGGCGTACGCGAAGGAGAACGAGGCGTATCCCGCCACGTTGATCGAGCTCGTGCCGGACTATCTGGACGCTCTTCCGCTGGATCCCTGGACGGCCGAGCCATTCGAGTACCTCGGCCCCAACTTCGCCGGCACCATCGAACAGAGATATGGTAAGGAGATCACACGGTTTCCACTCCTGTGGAGCCGAGGCTATCAGGGCCTGGAACTGGTGGCTTCTCCGATTCCTGAGACCCCGGATCGCTACATCGTCGTCAGCCCCCTCCGCTATCGGGATCTGCTTCTGCAGCGAACAGATGGAACGATCGAAGTCGGACCGTTCGAGCGGGAACTCGAAAAAGTCCAGGAAGGCTTCAGCAGCCGCCCGCTCCCCTCACTGAACGAAATCCGCACCGGCCGCCCGGATGACGACGAAGACGAGGCGGAGAACGATTGACCAACCAGATGCCCCGGGGCATCCCAACCCGAAGCGTGAGCGAGGGGAATCGGCGTCGCACACGTGGACCGGCCCTCGCTCACGCTTCGGGTTAAGAAGTCTCAACGGCGGGGACCACGAACTCCACTGCCGTAGACTCCCGTAGGGTGCCCAACCTCAGTAGCTGTGTTTGTCGAGTTTCACCGGGCCGCGGAAGGTGCGGTAGACCATGATGGTGTAGCCGATGACGAACGGCATGCCGAGCAGTGCGATCAGGCTCATCAGCTTCAGCGTCGATTGCGAGGACGCCGCGTTGTAGATCGTCAGGCTGTTCTCCGGATGGGGCGACGAGGTCACCATATTCGGAAAGAGGGCTACGCCAAGCAGGAACACGAGGGCGGCGACGGTGCAGGTGGAGGAGAAGAACGCCTGCATGTACCACTGATGATTGAGGCTTCGCGGGATGTTGGCGACGGCGAGGAACATCAGCACGACAACGAGCCAGCCGATCGGGAAATGCTCGAAGGTGGCGACCGCCCGGGGAATCCACAGCCAGGTCGCAACGGTCACGACAACGAACATCGTGAGAAAAGCGTAGTAGCCTCGCCAGGTCCAGCGGATCAGTCGCTGCTGCAGATCGTCCTTTGTCTTGAAGACGAGAAAGATGGCCCCGTGCATCTGGAACATGGCCACCGTGAGTAAACCGACAAACAGCCCATAGAGGCCGATCTGGTCCGTGATTGATCCCCGAAAGATACCACGTTCGTCGAGCGGAATCCCGATCATCGCGCTGCCGACCGCGAGGCCGAAGCCGAACGAGACAATCAGGCTCGACAGAAAGAATGCGGTGTCCCAGGTCGACCGCCACCAGCGTTCGGGACGCTTGCTGCGAAACTCGATCGAGATCGCCCGAAAAATCAGGCAGCCGAGCACAAGCATCAACGCTTCATAGTAACCGGAAAAGATCGTGGCGTACGCTTCCGGAAAGGCCGCGAACAAGGCGCCGCCGAAGGTGACGAGCCAGACCTCATTGCCATCCCACAGCGGCCCGATCGCATTGATGAGGATGCGACGTTCTTCATCGGTCTTCGCCACCGGATGCAGCATGCCGACGCCAAAGTCGAAGCCATCCAGAATCGCGTAGCCGGCCAGCAGAATTCCGAGCAGGAAAAACCAGAGCAGATTCCAATCCATCAGACCGCCTTCTCAATGTGGGCTCGATCGTGGTACGGGTCTTCGTCGTCGGAAAGTTCCGGGCCGTGCGAAATCTTCTGATGCAGCAGCGTCACCCAGAGAATGAACAGCAGGAAGTAAATGAAGCCGAAGAAGATAATCGACCCCAGCACCTGCTCGGCTCGCACGGCTTCCGAAAGTCCTTCACTCGTGCGGAGTCCGCCGACCAGTTCGCCATCGATCAGACTCGGGGCCACAATCCACGGCTGGCGTCCGACCTCAGCTGCGACCCAGCCCGCTTCATTGGCGATGAACGCCAGAGCGACCGCGAACACAAAATACCACAGCAGCCAGCGGGTTTCGAACAATGTGCCTCGATACCAGAGCAGGCAGGCGAACAGCGTACTGGCGATGAACAGGCTGCCGATGGCGATCATCAGATGATACGCCTGAAATGTGAGCCAGACGGGCGGGCGGCCCCACTGATCTTCGAGTTGATCGAATCCCGGGACCGGCGTCTTGAAGTTGTTGTGAACCAGAAAGCTGAGCATGCCGGGAATCTCGATGCCGTACTTCACGGTTTCGGTTTCATCGTCCGGCCAGCCGAACAGATATAACCCGGTGCTCTCTTCCGTCTCGTAAAGCCCCTCCATCGCCGCCAGTTTCGCCGGCTGATATTCGGCGACCATATTGGCATTCGAATGTCCCGAAACCAGCTGGGCCAGAGAAGAGACTGTCGCCAGCAGCAGCGCCCCGGTGAAGGATCGCTTCGCAAACTCCAGATGCCGACCTTTGAGTATGTACCAGGCCGAGATGCTCATCACGAAGAACGCCCCGAGAATGAACGCGCCGATCCAGACGTGAATCAGCCGGTCGATTGTCGAGGGATTAAAGACCATCGCCCAGAAGTCGACGATCTCGGCTCGCTCAAAGGTCTGACCGTTAATCACAACCTCGCGAATCTCATGACCGGTCGGCGTCTGCTGCCAGGAGTTGGCGATCGTGATCCAGACCGACGAGAAAATTCCGCCGAGACAGACCATCAGCGTGGCGAAGAAATGCATCTTCGGCCCGACGCGATCCCAGCCGAACAGGAGCAGCGAAAGAAATCCCGACTCCAGAAAGAAAGCGAAGATCCCCTCAGCCGCCAGAGCGGAGCCGAAGACATCGCCGACGTAGCGGGAATAAGCGGCCCAGTTGGTGCCGAACTCGAATTCCATCACAATGCCGGTCACGACGCCGAGTGCGAAATTGAGCCCGAAGATCTTGGTCCAGAAGCGAGCCGCCTCCTCGAAGATAGGCTGCTTCGTTCGCAGATACATGCCTTCCAGGTAAACCAGAATCACTCCCAGCCCGATGGTGAGGGGAGGAAACAGGTAATGGAACATGATCGTGAAAGCGAACTGCAATCGCGACAGCAGAAGAACGTCCATCGAAGCTATCCATGTGTCAGACCTCGGGATTCGTTCGGGTATTCTAAATGAGACCGAGCCTTTGTACGACCCGCCATTTTGTCGCGGGGGCCGTGTTGGCGAACCGGTTCCTCCCCGCGATGTCCTTCCATCGTTGACAGTCCCTTTGTTGACTCTTCATATTTGAGTGACGTCGCTGCTGGTTGGGGAACGGATTCCTAACGATCCCTCTACTTCAGTGGACATTCAGCTCTCGACCGGATTCCCGGCGGACTGTCGTTCTATTACGTCTGAGCAGGTAAGTTTCTTTCATGATTGTCGGCATCGATCTGGGTACGACGAATTCCCTTTGCGCCGTTTTTCAGGACGGGCAACCGGTCATTATTCCCAGCAGTCATGGTCGCAGCCTCACCCCGTCAATCGTCGGCGTGCTCGATTCCGGCGAACTCCTCGTCGGCGACGCGGCTCGCGATCTTCGCGTCACCCGGCCTCAACACGTCGCCTCCCGGTTCAAGCGGCTGATGGGCACGCAGGAAACGGTTTCGCTCCACAGTAAACAGCTCAACGCGGCTGAACTCTCGAGCCTCGTCCTGAAATCGCTCAAGCAGGATGCCGAAGCGTACCTCGGCGAAGACGTGACCGATGCCGTCATCACCGTGCCGGCTTACTTCAATGAACTGCAGCGACGAGCCACGAAACTGGCCGGCGAACTGGCCGGGCTGCGGGTGAACCGCATCATCAACGAACCGACTGCAGCCGCGCTCGCCTATGGATTTCACGATCGCGATGCCGAGAAGAATCTGCTCGTCATCGACCTCGGCGGCGGCACTTTTGATGTCACAATGATGGAAGTCTTTGAAGGGACACTCGAGATCATCGCTTCGGCCGGCGAGAGCACACTCGGTGGAGAAGACTTCACCGATCGTCTGCTCGGACACGTGCTGCAGACCATGCAGATGCATCTGGAGTCAGCTGAGATTCGACTGCCTCTGATGGTCTCCCGACTGCGGGATGAGTGCGAACGAGCCAAACGTCAACTGGGCAACGTCGAACAGATCGACATTCGCATTCCGGAGGATGATGGTCACTTTGCCGAATCACCGCGGACCGTTTCCATCACGACGGCTCTTTTCTCCGAGATTGTCCAGCCGTTGCTGGAGCGGGTCCGTCGCCCCATTGCCCGTGTCCTTCGCGATGCCGGACTCTCCCCCGATCAGGTCGAGGACGTCATCCTCGTCGGCGGGGCAACCCGCATGCCCGTGCTCAAGACGTGTGTGCGGGAGATCTTCGACCAGGAACCACTCTGCACCCACAATCCAGACGAAGTCGTCGCCCTCGGCGCAGCTATTCAGGCGGCTCTGCTGTCCAACGATGAAGCGGTGCAGGACATCGTGATGACGGACGTCTGTCCGTTCACGCTGGGCGTTGAAATCACCAAGCACATTGGCGGTCACGATGTCGAAGGCTTCTTTCTGCCGATCATCCATCGCAACACAACCCTGCCCGTATCGGCCGAAGAAATTGTTTCCACCGTGCGTGCCAATCAACGGGAAGTGGTGATCCGGGTCTACCAGGGCGAGCATCGGAAAATCGAGGGGAACCTGTCTCTGGGTGAACTGCGCGTCACCGGCATCCCCCCCGCTCCCGCCGGCGTGCCGATCCGGATTCGCTTCACCTACGATCTGAACGGCCTGCTCGAAGTCGAAGCCCTCGTCGACAGCACCGGTCGCAAATTCAGCACCGTGCTGACCAACCACGCCCAGCATCTTTCCAAGAAGGAAATCGAGGACGCGGTCAGCAAACTGCAGGACCTCAAGTTCTATCCGCGCGACGAAGTTGAGAATCAGCAGCTGCTGCGATTCAGCGAACGGGTCCTGGGGGAAATCTCGCCCCAGGAACGGCAGGCGTTTGAAGAGATTATCGACAGTTTCGAAATTGCCATGGCTTCCGGCGACCCGTCCTACTTCCAGCAAGTTCGAGCTTTCCTGCTGGAACGCCTCTCCGAACTCGGCTTCCCCCACGACAGCGGCGAGGGCTCCGCGGAGTGAGATGCATACCTCGGCCGACGAGCCTCCCTTCTTAACGCGAAGCATCCGTCAGGCACAGGGGAACGCGATTCCCTTACTAACGTTTCGGGTTACGATTCATCGGATCGAAGATCCGAGCTGATCGACGAACCGAAATCGTCCCACCCACGGGAGGCGGAAGCCTGCCCTGCTCTCAGGCGGCGAGCCTCGTTTGCTCGGCGATGGGTGTGGTCTCTACAGCCAGTGGCCGGATGCGGTGAATCTGAATCGCCGTCACAAATGTCGATACCGCCCACCCGACCGCATACACGATGCCGAGAGACCAGAGCGTGTCGCTTAGATAATGTCCGCCCTGAACGATACGGGAGAGGCTCATCAATCCGCCGTAACAGAGCCCCACAGTCAGCAGCGACCAGCGCCAGCGTCGGGTGCGGCACAGGAATGCGGGCGTGATCAGATAAAAGCCAATCGAGGCATGTCCGGACGGAAACGACGAGTTGTAGTGGACTTTGTCCCCGAAACCGAACGCGGGTTGATACGCTTTCACGCCCCCCAGTTCGACCACTTCCCGGGGACGCGGGCGGCTGAAGAACGGTTTCAACGAACCATTCACGAGCAGTCCGGGACCAATCAGCAAAACCCAGGTCAACACCACCGCAGCTCGGGCGCGATCGTCCCAGCGCCAGCGGAGACAGGCAATCAGTCCCCAGAACAAGGCAATCACACCGACAACCACGCCGGGGAACACGAACCATTCATCAATCGTCTGCCACGGATCGACATCGGCCAGCGGCCATTCTTTCGCATTAACGTCATAGAACCACCGCGAGATCTCCAGATCCCATCGACTCCACTCCAGTAGCACGGTCCCCAGCAGCAGCGTGCAGAGAGGGATCGCCAGCGGAAGTCGCAGGCGAGTAATCTGCCCGGCGTTACGGTAGGTCTGAACGAAGCTCTGCAGCATGGGTCGGTCTTATCTGATGGTGCGTGAGGCGGGGTTCCTGGCAGTGCGTTCAATCGCGTCAGCTTCCGCAGCGGAGGCGCTCCGGGTGCGGAAAATCTCATACTCTCGCAGTCGCCCGCTTCCGAGCTCGGTCGAAATCGTGCCAAGCGACTCCCATTCGGCAAACGACTGATTCAACGAAGCGGGGAGCTTCGGGTTCACGTCGGTAATCACGTAGGCTGCTCCCGCCTGGTCCGTATCCGGCTTGGGCCACAGGTCGTACTGACACTGCACCCCGGCGTCATCCTGCGACCAGAGGGGAATCAACGGCTGCGAAGGAAGATAGAAAGCGAGGCCGCTGGTGATATCCCGGCCAGCCGTAGAGATGATCAACGGATTTTCCACGCCGGTCGACTTCGCATCGTTCTTAACGACGTCATCGAACTGCTGAGCCAGCGTCTCCCATCCCCGCAATCGGCAGGTGATGTCGAGCGGACTTCCCGCCAGCGGAGACAAGGGAACGACAGTCACCGCGGCATAAGTAATGGCGGTACAAACGAGCCCGGTCTGCCAGCAGCGACTCAGCGTTTTCTCGCGGGACTTGAACAGGTTGTTCAACGTCGATCGCCCCAGCAGCACAGCCGAGACGAGGATGACCGCGGCCGGATAACAGGCCGCTGGCCAGTTCGGCTCCAGTCGACGGGTCGCGCTCAGGGCAAGAATCCCTAACATCGGCACGCCGGAGAAGCAGACGAGGTAGCGTTCGCCAGGCGTCAGCGTTTTGAACTTTCGGAAGGCGGCGTACATGGTCACGACGATCACGAACCACAGCATCGGCGAGGCGACGCCCACCTGCCCCAGAATAAACTCCGCGAACCGGGCAAACTGGGTCATCCATGTGACGGAGTTCTCGGAGAAGTGCGACGCGGTATGCTCAAGTGTGATCCAGTCGTTCCGCATGTTCCAGATGAGGACGGGGGCCAGGAACGCCAGCCCCGCCGCAGCCGTCGACCAGATGCGGCCCGAAAACCACATCGCCCGGCGTTCGGGCGTTGCCAGCAGAAACAGACCGGCAAGCGGGAAGAAGCCAAGCATCGTCTGCTTCGAAAGGATTCCCAGACCGAGCAACAGAGCCGTGATTGCACACCACTTGAGTGGAGGCGTCTTGACCGACGTCATCATCCAGAAACCGTACAACGCTCCGGCCCAGCAGAACAGAAATGGAGCATCGATCGTCATCAGAAAGCTGAGAGCCGTTTGCCCGGGCGTGAGCGCCAGCAGCAGGACCGACAGCACGCCCACACGATACGAGAAGAGCCGGGCTCCCAGATGATACACCCAGAGCAGCCCGAACGTGCCCAGCAGCGCAGCCGGGAGACGGACCGCAAATTCGCTCGGGCCGAGGAGCGTCGTCGAAAGCCAGTTGATCCAGGCGATCATCGGAGGCTTGCTGTAATAGCCGAAGTCGAGCCGCCGCGACCAGTCCCAGTAATAGGATTCATCGGCGATCAAATCGACCGGCGAAGACAGAATAAAGCCGAGCCGCACGAGCAGCAGCGTCCCGATCAGCCACGAGAGTGGCCTCTGTGCCAGGGACGCTTTGAGTCGTTCGACCAGCGATTGCCCCTGTCCTGATGGAGACGGTTGGGTTTCGGTAATGGCAGGCATTGAATCAGTTCTCAGCTATTTGATTTCTTATGAATTCGTTCAGGTCTCGACACGATCGAGCATCCAGACGGTCAACGGCGTCGTCAACAGGAGTGGAATCCAGGCCGCCTGAACCGGTTCAGCCACCTGCAGGGCGGGCAGAAACCGCACTGCATAGGTGCTGCCGATGATGGCGAACAGCCAGAAGCCGCACTCTCCCGCATTGACGATCATTCCCCGGCTTTCCTTCTGGAGAATGACCGGGATCGCAATCCAGATCATCAGCCCGGTGAGAAACGGTTCGATCACTCGGGCATGGAAATTAAACTCGAGGTCTCGAGCGGTGTTGTTGTCGATGGCGGGACTGTTAATCCGCTCGACAAGTTGAGCAGTGCTCAGAAAGCCGCTCGACTCCTTGGCTTTATAAATGAGGTCCGGCGTCACATCGCTGACGACGAAGATATTCTCCGGCTGCTTGGAACGCAGCAGATACGATTTCCCCTGTTCGGTCAGCGGGATCTCGGTCATTGATGGATTCGCGTTTCGCAACAGCCACCCGGAAGGTCGATTCCCCTGCCGTGGATAAAACTCAGCTTCATCGGCTTTCAGGCAGATCATGTCCTGGCCGGCAATCTCGGGCGGCAACACGAACGCCGCTTTCTCAATCCGCTGTGTATGCGGGTAAACCGCCCAGCCGTCGATCAGAATCTGGGACGCATGGTCGTATCGCGGGGCGACGAGGTGCAGCGTTTCGGCTCCGCCTCCGCCACGGCTTGAATGCAGATGATGCACGGCGTCTCCCAGGAAGACTTCCCGGTTGACCATCTTCATACCGACCATCACGCAGGCCCCCATCAATAAGGCGGGAGCAAGAACGCGATACGTCGGAATTCCGGCCGAGAGAAACGGTTTGACCTGGCCGCGACGCTTGCACAGCAGAAGGGTCGTCAGTCCCGACATGGCGATCATGGGAACCGAGGCGGCGTCAAAAATGAACAAGCCCATCTTGCCGTAGTAAGCGGCAATATTCAGCACGATCGACAACGGCTTTCCATCGCTGTGATTGACGAAGTCGTCCACGTTGTCGAACAGGTCGATCACCGTGAACAGCCCCAGAATCACGCACAGATAGACGGCGTTGACGAACAGGAACTGTCGAAAAAGTTGACGTTCAAACGTGGTGAGCATGGTCGCGCTGGCAACATCCTTGTCGCAACGGCTGATCGGTCAGATTCCGCAAATCCTTCGCGGTTCGGCAGGTGCGCAGAATCGCCCTGTCGAGAAGAGCCGGATCCTAGCACACCCCCGCCAATGGACGCGAGACCAGATTTCCCGAGAGCCGGACAAGAAAATGAAGAGAATAGCGAGACTTGATAACTCATTCGTAGCTGCGGCATCTTGCCGCCGAAAGGACGCGGGAACCTCAGACCACGTTGAATCGCTTCGACCGATTCTCCGCCAGTAGCCTGGAACCTGTTCGCTGTCGAACACGCACAAACGGCGGCAGGATGCCGCCGCTACGAGAGGGCCGGCCCGCCCCTGCTGGTCCCCGTAAAACTCAGGCATTTTCCCAGGATGCCGCCAGATCTCCCAGCCGGCTCATCACTCCAAAGACGAGACTATCGACCTGGACTTCCCGGCCTGACAGGTCGCTCAGCCCCGGGACTTCCGGAGCCAGCGGTGAGGCTTCCAGAATCAGACTGCCGTGCTGAAGCACCGCACCCTTTCGACGACGCTGGGCACTCCCCAGGACCTTCTGTCCATTGCTTAGGACATCATGCCGGTCGCCGCGGAGGAAGCAGAGGAACTCGCCATTCTGAGCGGCCAGCTCTTCCCCCCGCATCTGGACCGGAATTCCCTGTTCGGCCAGTGCTGCGATGAACGCGGTATGGACGATCGCGTAGAGTGACGTTGGATTCTTTGCCAGCGGATGAGCAGCGGGGAGGGCGAGGCTATAGGTCAATTCGCGGTCGTGGAGAATCGCTCCACCGCCGGAGAGTCGTGTGACTGCGGGTAAATCGGCAAATCGTTCCGCGAGCGGCGCACGCTGCTTCGCCTGAAAATGACCGAGACTGAGGGTCGCTTCGGCCCAGCGGTAGAAGCGGAAGGAGATCTGTTCATCGTCGATGGCCCGCGCGAGCAGTTGCTCGTCGATGGCCATATTCTCTTCGCCGGAGCGCGGGAAGAACTCGAGAAACAGGGAGCCGACGGCTGTGGAAAAGTCTGTCTGCATCCCTGTCCTCAACGCCCTAAATATACGACGGGACCGTTTCTTTCACGCCCTTGGGAGCCTCAACTTCGAAGGCTGTCGGACAGGGGCAGTAGCTCAGCACCGGCTCGCGGGCCGCCTTGACTTCATCTGGACGACTGACTGGCGTCGTTAGCGGAGCGCTCCGCAACGTCTCCGGATCTTCGGCCAGAATCGCCTTGATAGTATCGGCAAACCGATCGAGGGTGAGCTTCGATTCGGTTTCCGTCGGCTCCATCATCATCGCTTCCGGAATGACCAGTGGGAAGTAGACCGTCGGGGCGTGGAAGCCGTAATCGAGCAGCCGCTTCGCGATGTCCATCGCCGTCACGCCCTGCTTCTTCAGCGGAGCAGCGGACGCGACGAACTCGTGCATACAGCGATCTCCGTTGGGGACGTCGAGGACATCCTTGAGCTGCGACAGTAGATAGTTGGCGTTGAGCACGGCGTGTTCAGAAACTTCCCGAAGTCCGACGCCGCCGAGCGTGCGAATGTAGAAGTACCCCCGCAGCAGAATGCCGATGTTGCCAATAAACGACCGCAGCTGACCGACCGACTTGGGTGGCTTCGACAGCTTGTAGACCGTCTTGCCCTGAGCATCGGTTTCACGGGTCACGATTGGCCCCGGCAGGTAGTCGCCGAGGAAATCACGGACCGCAATCGGCCCTGCACCCGGCCCGCCGGCTCCGTGAGGGCCAGTGAAGGTCTTGTGCACGTTGTAGTGCATCATGTCGCCGCCGAAGTCGCCGGGACGCGTCTTGCCGAGAATGGCGTTCATGTTCGCGCCATCGATGTAGACGAGTCCGCCGACATCGTGCAGCATCTCGCTGATCTTCTGAATGTCCTTCTCGAACAGTCCGATCGTGTTCGGATTCGTGATCATGAACACGGCCACTTCTTCCGACAGGTGCTGCTTCAGATCGTCGAGATTGACGAGCCCGGTCGAAGAAGGTTTCAGCTGGACGCACTTGTAACCGGCCATAGCCGCACTGGCGGGATTCGTGCCGTGAGCACTCGCCGGGAAGACAACGGTTTTCCGGTCCTCGCCTTTGCTGGCGAAGTAAGCCGAAGCCGTCAAAATCGCGGCGAACTCGCCCTGAGCCCCGGCGGCTGGATGCAGCGACACCGAAGGCAGTCCGGCGATCTCTCCCAGCATTTCCTGCATCTCGTACAGAACAGCCAGGAGCCCCTGAATATCATTGGTTTCGGCATAGGGATGAGCGTTGATGAAGCCGTTCATCCCCGCCCAGCGTTCGTGCCGCTTCGGGTTGTACTTCATCGTACAGCTGCCGAGCGGATAGAAGTGCGTATCGACCGACATGTTCCGCTGAGACAGACTCACATAGTGCCGAACGATATCCCCTTCGGACAACTCGGGCAGACTCAACGTGTGATCCGCGCGATGTTCATCGGGGATCTGCGAACTCGTGCCGGCTTCGGCCAGTTCTTCCGGCGGGAACGCGGTCGCGCGGCGTCCGGGAACGGAGAGATCCTGCAGAAGCTGAAGGGCGATTTGATTTTCCATGGCTGCGGCCAAATCGTGAAAGAGTCACAAAAGGAAATGAATTACCGGCTGAGGGCGGCAACGAGGCGGTCGATTTCGTCGAAGGTCCGCTTCTCGGTGACAGCGATCAGCAGTGAGTTTTCCGGAACACCATTCGGGAACTCGAATCGATCCAGAACAGGTCCGAGGTTGAAGCCGGCGTTCTGAGCAGCGGCGATCACCTCGTCCACCGGACGGTTGAACTGGAAAACGAACTCTTTGAAGAACGGCTGGGCATACGCCAGTTGTCCCACGCCAGCTTCCGTCAATCGATCGGCCAGGGCGGCTGCTTTCTGGTGACACTGATCGCCCAGCTCGACAAAGCCTTTCGGGCCGAGCTGAGAAATGTAGACCGACGCCCGCAGAGCCATCAGCCCCTGGTTGGTGCAGATGTTACTGGTCGCCTTGTCGCGGCGGATGTGCTGTTCACGCGTCTGGAAATTGAGCACGAACGCACGGCGTCCATCGCGATCCACAGTCTGTCCGATCAGACGTCCCGGCATCTTGCGGACGAACTTCTCACGACAGGCCATGAT
Source organism: Rubinisphaera margarita (assembly GCF_022267515.1). NCBI lineage: Bacteria > Pseudomonadati > Planctomycetota > Planctomycetia > Planctomycetales > Planctomycetaceae > Rubinisphaera > Rubinisphaera margarita. The sequence goes on from NZ_JAKFGB010000009.1 coordinate 413,611, forward strand.
GCCGAGGTAAGGCCCGCCGAACTGTAGCGGAATACCGAGCGACTGCCCTTCCGCCACGGCAATGTCGATGCCGTAGTCGCCGGGCCGCTTCATCACGCCGAGACTGACCGGATCGAAGACTTCGATCGCCAGAGCCCCGGCTGCGTGAGCCTGATCAACGACGGACTGCACATCTTCAAAGCAGCCGAAGAAGTTCGGATGCTGCACGACGACGGCTGCGGTCTGATCGTTGATCAGCGAGCCGGCCTGCTGCCAGTCGGTGACACCATCGACAGCGTCGGCAATGACGATCTCGCATTCGTTTCGCATCAGGTACGTGCGAACAGTTTCGATGTATTCGGGATGCACCGTTCCAGAGATGACGACCCGGCTGCCTCGATTGGTCGAGCGGATCGCCATGATGATCGCTTCAGCCAGAGCACTCGCCCCTTCGTACAGGCTGGCATTGGCGACGTCCATGCCGGTGAGGGCGGTGATCAGCGACTGGAATTCGAAGAATGCCTGCAGCGTCCCCTGACTGGCTTCTGGCTGATAAGGCGTGTAGGCGGTGTAGAACTCGCCGCGGGAGCAGATCTCATCGACCGTCGCCGGGATGAAATGATCGTAGGCTCCGCCCCCCTGGAAGCAGACGCGGTCTCCGTGCGTGGCGAAATCGGAACTGATTTTCCGGAGCATCCGGTCGAGTTCGATTTCCGACAGCGCCGGCGGCAGATCAAGTTCGCGATTGAGCCGCACGTCTTCGGGCAGCTGCTCGAAAAGATCGTCGAGGTTTTCGACCCCGATCGCGGCCAGCATCTGCTGTTGTTCTTCCGGGGTTGCAAATAGATAGGACACGCTGTTCGATCCTGGGTGCGTGGGGTGATCGAAGAAGGTTTAGGCCGGGAGGAAGGCTCAACGGGCCACGAGACAGCTTCCATTGGCGGCAGCCGGTTTCATGAGCGGGATAAACCTGGGATCACTTCACGGATAAAGCGAAGGAGTTCTCGACCGGCGCTGCCGCATTATAGACAACTCCGCCTCGAGCTACAGTCGCTGCGGCCCGAGAAATTGAAGCTGTGACAATTTGACCGAAGCGGGAATCAGTGCCCTTCTTCGTCGCAGAGCTTTTCGTAGGCGGCTCGATCGAGGAGAGCATCGATCTGAGACGGATCACTCGGAGTCAGCCGGAAAATCCAGCCAGCCTCAAACGGGCTGTCCGACAGTTTTTCCAGTTCGTTCTCGAGCGACTCGTTGACTTCGGCCACAGTGCCATCGAGGGGCGAATTCAGCTCGCCGACCGCTTTCACACTCTCAATCTCGCCGCAGGTTTCGCCCGCTTTGATCTCGCTTCCGACCTTCGGCAGATCGACATAGACCAGATCGGTCAGCTGAGAGACGGCGAAGTCGGTAATCCCGATCGTGGCGACGTTGCCGTCCCAGTGCACCCATTCATGCGTCTGCGAATACCGGAGGGAAGAAAGATCCATCCCGAACACCCCTGTCTGCCAATAAGGAGAGAATACTGTGTGAAGCGGCGCCTGCAGATCCGGGCAATTGGAACCGGGGACGGGCGAGCTTCCGCGTTGAACAGCGTCAATTCTGCACAGACGGGAAAGACTCTGCCACCCTGCCGGCTCAAAAAAGCGGCATTCGCGGTCGCCGGGGCTTCGCGGATCCCTACTTCTGTTCGAAGTCGGCGATTTTACCGAGACGGCGGGCGTGGCGGCCCCCTTCGAATTCGGTCGTCATCCAGATGTCGGTCATGCGATCGACCAGCTGTTCGCCGAGCAGTTCCGCAGACAGGCAGAGCACATTGGCATCGTTGTGACGACGGCTCATTTCCGCAGTCACTTCATCGTGACAGGCCGTGGCCCGGACGCCGGAGAATTTGTTGGCGGCAATGCACATGCCCATGCCGGTGCCGCAAATCAGAATACCACGATCCACTTCCCCGGCTGCAACAGCCTTGGAAACTTTGATGGCGAAGTCGGGATAGTCGACACTCTCACCAGATTCCGGGCCCATATCCACGGATTCGTGTCCCAGGTTGGTGAGTCGATCAAGAATACGCGATTTCAGGTCAAATCCCCGGTGATCGCTTGCGACGGCTACTTTCATTCGGATTCTGTCTCACAATGTTCGGGCGATCCTCGATCGGAAGGATCGAAAGATCGGGAGGCTTCCAGTCATCCCGGATTTCGGGACATTTCACCAGCTGCAGCACTGAAAGCAGCGGACTCGGCTCACTTATCCAGGTGAGCAATCAGGTCATCGACGATGGGCTTCAAATTCGCCTCAATAACGTCTTTGCACTCTCGATAAATCGCCAGATCTCCACCGATTGGATCCGGGATGTCGCGGCCGTCGCGGCCGAGGACCGAGACCCGATCCTGGAGTTCGGGACGATGCGTGACGATGATATCACGATGATGTCTGGTCAAAGTATACACATGATCGGAGCGTTCCAACAGCGATTGTGTCAAAGGCTGGCTCTGATGAGCCGTCAGATCGACGCCTTCGGCTGCGAGTAATTCAACCGCCTCGGCACTGGCCGGCAACCCGTAATCCGCCGCGATCCCGGCGGATGCGACTTCAATTCCGTATCGTGAGACCTCGGACGGTGAGCAGTTCAATCGTTCCGCAAGCATTTTGCGACACAGGACTTCCGCCATCGGACTGCGGCAGGTGTTGCCAGTACAAACGAAAAGCACGCCGGCGCGACCTTTCTCCAGAATCGTTGATTCATTCATTTCGCTGGACGGAATAATTCTGACTCCCTCGTCGGAAAACTCCACGATAGCGGGCGGACCATCGGCCTGCACGATGCCGGTCTCGATCACGTAATTCAAACAGTTTGGAAGGCAGTCTACAAGGCTGGACGCTGTTTGACAGCAGCGAAACGCCGTGTTTCCAGTGATTTCCCTAGGCCAGAGCAGGTAGAGCGGCCAGGCCGTGTAAGGATGGATAAACTTGGACAGAGATCCCGAGCTGGCCAGAACCGATCGGCTGGTCGACACCTGGGACCAGGCGACCCGCCGCGTTTCCGACTCCAGCAGGGAAAGATCCTCGGGTCGGTCGAACAGCAAAGTCTTGTTCGTCGAAGGAAATCGCAGCACGAGAGAACCGGCTGCCGAACGGGACAGGAGCCGCCACGCCGGCTTGGGCAACTCAGGCAGGTAATCGTGAATCTCTTCGGGATGCCGCAACGCGAGGACGATCTCGGCCGAATTCTCCCCCCCTTCGAGGCAACTGTGCAGCTTTCGGGCACTGCGACAGGCCGCCGCGTAGCCGTAATCAGTCGCTACCCCGACGATCTCGCCAGCCGCGAGCCGCGCAACCGCTTCCTGTCCAGCATCGACGCTATCGTCCAGATCGTGACAGGTTCGCAAAATCACAAAACTCGTTTCCCGAAGCCAATTTAACGCTCGTTTGACGCAGGCGCTGCGTCACCGGCCGTCTGCAGTTGCCGACATGATATCAGTCTTCGTCCCGGACGGCGAAAACAATCTGTTCGGAGTTTTGCGTGAAGACCGGATCGCCATCCGAAATTCGTCCAGAATCGCCCGCTCTTAGCGGTTTTCGTACCGTTCGCGACTCCACTCTCGAGCCAGATCACAGAGAATCTCGAGCGTCGACTGGTCCGCCGAGGTCGCCACAATACCGGGCAACCGCAGCATATCGGCCCGTTCATCCATCCACATTTCCGAGAAATTCACGGTCTGACCATCGTGAACCCAGACCGAGTCGCCTCCCAGTTGTCGGGCGATCTGCCACGAGACCGGGTAATCATACACATTGGGCGTGTGAATGAGCGAACCGCCGAATTCGCCCGTCGCCAGCAACGGGTAAATGCTGCCGGGCATATCATCCGGAGCCACGCCTTCCAGCCCGGCCCGCGTCACATCTTCGGACCGTTCCACATCCCGCTGCTGGAAGCCGATCAGATAGATCTTCTTTGAATGCGGGCGAGTCTTCGCGTCAATCGGGGTGAGGGAATCGAGGACATCCCGGGCCGGGCGAGCTGGATCGTCTGCTCCGGTGACGATTCGATCGGGATGAACTTCGACCCAGCCGCCATGTTCGCCGAACGCCGGCAGATAGACCAGCGAATAGATGACCTCATCAACGGTTCGCAGATGCAGCATCACCGCGTAGCCATCGCCGCTTTTGTCCCGGAACTGCTTGGTGCCGTCGATCGGATCCAGAGCGATGATGTATTCGCCTTCGGAGGCAAACCGGGTCAGATCGCCGGTCGATTCCTCGGCTTCAATCCGGCATTTGAGCAGTTCCGGAGCCCGATCCCGCATGGCATTGATGAGCAGGTCCTGAATCGTAAGATCAGCCAGCGTCAGGGCATCGGTCAACGCGCTGCCGGACGTCTTAGCCGTGATCGCAATGTTATGCTTGCGGAGTTCCCGAGCCAGGCTGCCGGACCAGCGCATCACGTCCGGCATGTGTTTCGACAGGGCGGCGATGATTTCTTTACGCATGGCAATCTTCACTGGGGCCGGGGACGGAGCCCTGTTTTTCAGGGCGAGAGAATGGCCGGCAGTGTAAACGAGACTGTATTCATCGTACAGTCAGCCCAATTCTCAGGCCGAGAAATCAGCGCTGGGGGCTCGCTTCAAGCGTTTCAATCTTCGCAATTTCTCGAGAATAACCGTAGCGATCAAAGTCAACGCCCATCCATTTCTGGACAGCAAGTGCCGCTTCCTCCGTCAGATAGGTATGAGCACCGTCCCGCTGACCGACAGTCGGATTCAGCTGCGGCAATTTCCCGCCCCGCCCCATGACAAAGGGGAGCTGAGCGAAATCGCGTTCCAGATGCTCCATTCGCAGAATCGTGCTGAAGTTGATGTCGCCATGTCGGGCCGACTGCGTCATCAGGAGTTGCTGTTGTGAGGACGACATGTCTCCCAGATGCGGCTGGACGGAGGCGGCCCACCGGGCGAACGCTTCGAACGAATCGGGGTTCTCGCACATCTGACGGAACTGATACCGGTCCTTGCCCCGCATACAGGTGCTCCACCAGATCGAAACCGCTCTGGTGTAAGGGTTTCTGCATGTCGTGAAGAGCAGCCAGTCCGAGGGAATCTCGCTGACATCGCAGCAATGGAAGTCGCCGTAGCGGTGACCGTCGTAGCTGGAAGTGAGCACCTCATACAGTGAGTTCGTGCCCCCTTTGACCGTGCTGACAAACGCGTATTGCCATTTCGGAGAGATGACCATCCCTGGTTCTCCTGCTTGTTCAGGAAGTCCATTTCGACACAACAACAGATGCAGTGTAACTCCTTGCCGGAAAACGACAAAGACGCATTTCGCTGAGCCCGGCTTTAAAAATCCCGGAATGGCCCCCTTGGCTCCGCCTTCTCCATATTCTCCAGCCAGCGCTCATACCGCCCGGTGACCATTTTCAGAATTTCAGGATGAGACTCGCTCAGATCGTTCGATTCGCCGATGTCCTTCGACAGATCGAACAGCCCGCCCGCCTTTCCTTTTTCATCGACCCATTTGTACTGGCCGACACGAGCCGCCTGCAGGTCTCGCCGTTTCCAGAACATCTCCTGCCTCGGCGAGTCGACTTCGCCTTTGAGCGTGGGCCACCAGTTGAAGCCATCCAGGACCAGGTCAGCCGGGATTTCCGTCCCGGTCGCAATGCAGAGACTGGGCAGCAGTTCGAGCGATGTCAGGAAGGCGTCATTCACTTCGCCAGCCGGGATGCCTCCCGCAGGCCAGCGGATCAGACAGGGAACACGAATCCCCCCTTCCCACATCTGTGCCTTGTGTCCGCGAAGCGGCGAATTATCGGCTCCGCCACTGCCGCCGTTATCGGAGAAGAAAATCACAATCGTGTTGTCGAGTTCGCCGCGCTGTTCAAGCTCATCGAGCACCTTGCCAATCGCGGCATCCATGCACGTAACAGCCGCCCGGTAATCGCGCTGACGGGCTTCCTTCGTCACAACACGGGCCGCGCCTCCATAGCGATACGCGGCGACGTCACGATATTCCGGCTCCACGGGCGGATACATCTTCTTGTATTCCTCGGGAGCCTGGACGGTCGTGCGGATCTCCGGCTCCAGAGCCGATGAGTTGTGCGGTGCATTGAACGGCAGGTAGAGAAAGAACCGCTGCTGCCCGGCGGTTTCATCAACGAACCGCAACGCTTCGCGACCAAACAGATCGGTGCAGTAGGTCCCACGATCTTCCTGCGTCGGCTCGGTATTCCGATACATGCTTGGCACGCCGTACCGCTCGTGCGTGAAATAATCGATGCCGGTATTCACGAAGCCATAGAACTCATCGAACCCGCGTGCGGTCGGCAAATAGCGTTTCAGCGAACCGAGGTCCCATTTCCCGAAGATGGCCGATCGATACCCTTCGTCGCCGAGCAGATCGGGAATCATGATCTCCCGTTCGTCCATCCCGCCGATGCGTTCGAACGTCACTTCGTACTCCGACGGCTTGTACCTGTGACCGTAGTCCGGTGCCTCGTTGCGGATCATATCGTAGATGCCGTTCCGCTGCGGATAACGCCCCGTCAACAGACTGGCCCGCGATGGCGTGCAGGCCGGCCAGGCGACATAGAAGTTCGTCAGCCGCGTCCCTTCCCGTGCCAGCCGATCGAGCGCCGGCGTGATGAGGTCCTCGTTGAGCACCCCGAGATCGTTGTACCCCTGATCGTCCGAAACAATCAGCAGGACATTCGGTCGCTCCCGTTTCGCCTCGGCTCGAACATCGAGAGCCGTCAACAGCGTGCAGATCAAAAGGAGCGAACAAGCAAAGGAGCGAATCATGGCGGGATCCTGTTTTCGTGTCGAAATTAAGAACGAGCAGGCTCCCGTTAGCATTACGACTTCGCTTCCAGACTGAAAGCCAATCTCCCCCGTGCCGAACAGTATTGGCAGGATGCCATGCAACGCCGTTCACTAAATCCTGAGGACGTGGAAGCCAAGTTGTTGGGCCGGGCGGATTTCCTGTGGTTTGGCCGGTCGGATTCTCGGAGGACGCGGCGGCTTGTCGTTCTTCTTTTGGGGCCACAGTCGAGATCGCTTTGTTTTTCTCGATGAGACCGGCCTGGACACAAAGATGATCCGCCGCTACGGCTGGGGACCGAAGTCCACTCGAGTGATCAGTGAAGTCCCGTTCGGGCACTGGAAAACAACGACGTTTCTGGCGGGTCTGACCACACGTGGCTTCATTGCCCCTTTGGTAGTCGACGGCGCCATGAACGGGGAGATCTTTCCTGGCTACGTGCAGCAGCACCTGCTGCGAGAACTCCGGCCGGGAGACATCGTGGTCTTGGATAATCTCTCCAGCCATAAGCGATCGGGAGTCAGAGAAGCGATCGAGTCCGCGGATGCCAGCCTGGTTTATCCGCCTCCCCGAGGTCATGGATCAGTACAGCGGAACGAAATGCTGTAACTATCTCCGACACTGCGGTTATACTGCAGGCAATTATGAAAATGCTCTAAGCTCAAAGACAAGCATGCCCACGCGAGCGTGGGGATGGCACCCGGGGGGATGTCCGGCGATGTGGGCAATAAAGAAAAAGAGCACTCGTCTGATTCAGACGAGTGCTCTTTTTGCGTTGGACGCGTTGTCAGTCGCAGTGATTACGGGCTGACGATGATACGAGTTTCACCGCCGTCGTCGGCCAGAGCGGCTGCACCCAGTGCAGTACCGGTGATGGCGAGGCCGAGGGTGATGGTGTCGAGCGGATCGCAGAACAGACCCGACTGAGTCCGGGCGGTGGCACCGCTGACGATCAGAACGTTGTTCTTGGCGGCCGGCGGAGCGATGTGCGTATCCCAGGCACGGACGAGTCCCTGACCCTGTCCGGCCTGCAGTTCGTAAATGCCTGTTCCGAGACCGGCGACGGCGAACTTGCCTTCGGCGTCGGTCACGGCTGTGGCAACGACTTCGCTGTTCTGGCGAACGGAAACCTTGGCTCCGTCGAGAGGCTTCCCCTGTCCATCGACAGCGCGACCCTGAAGGGTTCCCGCTTCGGACAGAGCAACGTCGTTGATCGCGGGCTTGGTCGCGGTAGTTGTGCGAGCAGTCTCCGCCTGGGCGAACATCGGGGCGAGGATCAGACTGCAGCAGGCCAGTCCGGTCAAAAGTGATTTCATCGTTAAGTCCCTTTCCTGGGTAGGTTCCGTTTTGTGTGATGGGATGCGAGAGGGGAGTTCAGGGTCAGCCTCCTGCCGACCGGTGAATCTGTATTGCGGGAGGCTGGACACGGTCCAGTACTGTGGAACGTTGGAGCAAAAGACTTCGTCGTGAAGTATTTCACACGCTACGGAAAAGTAATCGTACTCGAGATGGGGTTCCCGCTTTGGTGTTGCCCGTCTGAGCAACGCGGGCGGATCTTTGAGAATTCGGCGTGATGCGTCAAGCGATCTTTTACAACCCCGGTGGATTTGAACAAGTTACATCATGAGAAGAGATTTCGCGGTCGATAACCGTCTGATTTCAGGTTGCAGTGCCTTCGCTGAGCGATGCTTTTGCAGTCAACTGCTGTTGACCTGTCACGCAACGGGTACAGCTTCGCGGGGTCTGGCGATCCGGCCGTGCGACGGCCGGATCCCACTTCCCGTGTCTTACTTCGCTGCGGCTCGCGGCGGCAGCACCGGACGCGACGACTTGGCCAGCATCTCCGTGCGATAACTGCGGAGATAGCGGGTCAGAGTGCGTTCGATGTGTTTCTTGCGCGATTCGAACTCGGTTTCGTCAATCGAAGTTCTCGATGCGAGATCTCCCATGGTCGTCAACGACTGTTGACAGGCTTCAATCGAGTCCTGGAGGTCGATCAGCAGCACAGGCTGCGAGATATCGGTCTTACCGCGTCGCATCTGCCAGCGAACCTTCAGGACTTCGAGCAGGGCGTTCATCTGATCGTATCGTTCTTCGTCGGGCAGGTTGACGTCGCCATTGAGCAATTCCAGCGAGCGATGGATGCCTCGGACAGATCGTTCCTTTCGTCCACCGAAGTGGACGGCATGCAGCCAGTGACGCAGTTCCCGGTCGGGTTGAGCCGGTTCGCAGCGCTGGTAGAGTTTGGCAATTTCCGCATGCATGAAATGACTGATCAGTGGATCGTACGGAGCCTCGAAATCTTCGACCGCGGTCAGTGAAGACAACGTGCACGGGGTTTCCTGAGTCGCTTTGCCCAGGCTCTCGAAGTAGGCAATGCGTCGTCGGTCTTCCGGATGCATTTTCTGCTGCAGTCCTTCGCCCTTGACCGGCTCGATGATCGAACGCGGGTTGTCCTGAAGCCGCTTTTTGACCGACTTGCGGTAGACCCAGAACTCGTCGGGATGATTTTCAAGGACTTGTTCGCGGGCGGCGACATCGGAGAGTCGACGCAGAATGTCGTCCACAGCTTTGTCGCCGGCGTAGTGGTTCATTAAGCGACGCGGTTTGGCGGCCAGCAGGTTGCGGACTTCGTTCCACTTGTCGGCCCACCGCATCATCTCGGCATAGCGTCCAAACGCTTCGGTGCCTCGGAAGACTGAGGCTGGTCCGAAGTCGCGGGCGTCGTCGAGGTCTTCGAGTTCAAAACGGGCGAGGTTCATGGCAATCGACCAGTCCCAGCCGACTCGAGCCAGGCTGCGCTGGACCTGCGGAGCAGAAATGCGATCAATCAATCCTTCCGCCAGGACGTTCTCCTTGTTGCGAGCCGCCACGAAGAGGAGTTCTCCGGGGGCGGTATCGAAGGCCGTCATGTAGCCAAAGGATCGCTGCAATGTTTTCGCGAGGCTCGCGAGAACACCGGGACCGTAATCGGTGAAGACGAACCGCTGGCAGTAGATGCCGTTCTCGCTCAACAGCTGCGACATCTCCTGATAGTGAATCTCGTTGAACTCGTGAGCCGCCCGATAGCTGGCTGAGTGATGAGGCGACTCGATGATGACATCGTATTTTCGGTCACCATGGTACCCGGCTGTGGTGGAGAACCGAACGCGGTCGTCAGCGGTGGCGACGTCCATGGCTGGAGCCAGGAGGCCCTCTTTCATTTCCGACCAGAGTCGGGAGTTCGCATCGCAACACTGCACGTTGATGACCGGGAACTCGAGTGCCGTTTCCAGAGCCAGTCCGCCTTCGAGGCCGAGCAGCAGCACATCGCGCGGAGCCGGATGAAACGAGAGCGGAAGCACGGCACTCAGCAGCGTGCCCGTGGGCTGCGGAACGACTTCATCGTTGAGGCTGATTCGTCCCTGAGGGATGCCGTTCATCCGAATCTGGACGTGCGTGCCCTGATGCTTCCAGTAGGAGAGCGTGCCGTCCGGAGTTTCTTCAATCTTCATCAGCCGGCTGTCGTCCAGTCCGGCCAGTTCATCCAGTCCGGTCCCGTTGTGCCAGGCGATGAACGAGTTCGTGGAGAACAGAGTCCGAGCTGACAGGGCCGGGTCATAGAGCCATGGCATTGCCGCCGCTGCAGCACCGGCCGCTCCAAAACCGACACGCTTGAATACGCCCCGACGTTCCCGTAAACCACTCCAGTTGAATGACACTGGCTCAAGCCGAGTTGCGAGGAGTACCAGGCCACCACAACAGGCGAGCATCAGAACCGGAAGGCCGGTGACGGTCAACACCTTCGGTGCAATGGCGAAGGCAACGAGAAACGCAGCCGTCGGCAGCAGACGGGACAGGGGCGAACATCCGGACGACGTACAGGAAATCAGCACACGACCGGCGAGAATTCCAACGGGCATCAGCAGAATGTGAATCGCGAGGGCTCGTGTCAGCATCGCCAGCGGAACAATTGAGATGGTCGCTGAAATGACGAGGTAGGCGCGAATCCACAATGGGAACGCGGCATAGAGCACCACGATGACGGCAGCGAGCCGAATGAGCGAAGCGTTTCGGAAAAATCGAGCCGAAACAAACGCCCCGAACAGCAGAGCCGTAATTGAGCAGTAGAACAGGAACGTCGACTCCGGCTGCAGCTGAGCCAGATATCGGAACGCGGTCGGAATCAACAGGCCGAGGATGATGGCCAGAGACGCAGTCACCCAGAGTGACTCAGAACGGACAGACTGCGGGCGTTTCTTCGCTCTCGTGGCGAACAGGGCGGAGCGGTTGGATGTCGCCAGGTGCATCGTCAGCAGCAGGCAGCTGGCAATGGCAGCGGTCCAGTAGGTCGGCAGAGCGACCGGGAGAGCAATGCCTCCCAATGCCAGACCTGCCGTCAACCCAAGTAGAGTCGATGTTCCAGCGCCGGACTTTCGAGCCGGGATGAGGCTACAGCGAGCCGCGTAACAGAGCACGGCCAGCAGCAGGGCATGAAGAAGGCCGACTGCGACGGTTCCGGAAGTCGCGGAAACCAGCGTCATACTCGCCGAATGCCAGGCGGGCCACCATGTGGGACTGAGAGCAGTCAGGAGTGTCAGTGTGCCGGCGGCAACGGATCGGCTCCAAGTCCGATCGATGCCCGGCAGTGCGGTGGCGATCAGCAGGCCGACTGCTCCGCCAAGCCCCACGATCGAGCCGAAGCCCCACGTGGTGATTAGCAGATGGCACCAGAAGACAGCGGTGACCGCAATCAGAAGAGCCGCGAAGAAGCTTCTGCTTCTGCAGCTGATGCGGGAAATCGCCCGGAAACGGACGGATTTGGATTGTAGAGGACTCGTTTTGGCGTCCATGCCACCCCTCGCGAAGCGTCGTTGTCGTACGTGTCCCGGGCCCCTCCCGGACGCTTTCCGTCGGAGTTCTAGACGATTTCCCGGTTACAGGGCAAGACGTGCTGAGCGGAACTGCTTTGCAGCCAACGCTCTGGACACATTTCGCCCGGGCGGCGGATTCGTCCGGTGGATTTGGAAATAGGTCTGAAAATGCATAGAATCAGGGACATCTTTGCCTTGGTAAGGTCCTTCCGAATCACTTGATGCATGACGGGAACTCTACGTGACTGACGCAACCCTCGCCCCGGAACTTGCAGATCGGGCCAAGCAGGCCCGTGAAGCACTCGACAAGCAGGTTGTCGAGATCGTTCAACTTCACTTCCATCCCGAGCAGGGAGCTCCGTTCTGGCTGGAGAAGGCCAAGACTTATGACTTCGATCCGCTCAAGGATGTGAACTGTTTTGACGACCTGAAGAAGTTCCCGCTCTTCGAAGACGACTGGCTTCGTGGCGGCCCGGTGCGTCGCTTCCTGCCACAGAAATGGTACGACAAGCCGACTTACGTCTTCGAGACCGGCGGCACGACCGGGATTCCGAAGAGCCGCTGCGTCGTCGACGACTTCCGCATCGACTACGAGCAGTTCAGCCACACGCTGCCCGATGAGAGTTTCCCCAAGGGCGCCAACTGGATGATGCTCGGGCCCTCGGGGCCGCGGCGGCTCCGGCTCGCAGTCGAACATCTCTGCCAGTACCGCGGCGGGATCTGTTTCTGTGTCGACCTCGATCCCCGCTGGGTCGTTAAGGTGCTCAAGAAGGGAAAAATCGACGAAGCCAAGGATTACAGCGCCCACGTAATCGATCAGGCCATGACGATCCTCTCGGCTGGTCACGAGATTCAGTGCATGTTCACCACGCCGAAGCTGCTCGAAGCGCTCGCTCTGCGACTGATGGACGAGGGCAGCAGTATTGCCGAAGCCGGTATCAAGGGCATCTTCTGCGGCGGGACCGAGTTCACGCAGCAGTGGTACCGCTTTGCCCGCGAGGAATTGCTCGGTCCTGATGTGTACATCACGCCGACCTACGGGAATACACTGATGGGCCTCGCCTGCGGCAAGCCGTTCGTTCCGGAAGACAACTTCAAGATTACTTATTATGCGCCACAACCCCGAGCCGTGGTTGAAGTCGTCGACTTCGACAATCACGAACAGGTTGTCGGCTACGATGAAACCGGTCGCGTGAAGCTGTACACGCTCACGCAGGAATTGTTCATTCCGGGCTTCCTGGAGCGGGATGAAGGTGAACGCGAGCTGCCTCACGAGAAGTATCCGTGGGACGGCGTGAGCGGCGTGCGGCCCTATCACATCTTCGCCAAATCGACGACCGTCGGAGTGTACTAAACTCAGTAAGTCGAGAAGTCAAAGGACGTTCCGGCAATTGGCCGGGGCGTCCTTTTTTTTACGCGCATTCGGCAAAACCGATTTCTTCTGTTCAACCGCCCTGGGCGGAACTTTCGGGTTTGTCTACGCGAGTGGAGCAGGGAGCGTCGATGAATCAGAGGACAGGCCACGTGAAGTTTTTTCGTCCTGTTCCCGGTCTCAATGCTAGAAGCCCGCCCGATGGAAGTTCCTGGGGGTGGCAGGAAAACGACAATGTCTCTACGCCGCTCGCGTTCGCTGCTTCTTGCCCTCCTGACCTTGATTCTGGCAGCTCCAGTTTCCGTCGTTCAGGCCGAGACGTACCACTTCATGACCGTGTTCGGGTCGCAGTGTCAGCCTCCGAAAGGAAAGTACGTCCATTCGTTCGCCACGTTCGTCCGCGCGACCGGGTGCGGCGATGACTGGAGCAACTACGATCTGGAAGTGCACACGATCAGTTGGCTCCCGGCGACGATGGACATCAAGCCCTGGAAGATGGTGCCGGAAGAGGGAGACAACTACTCGCTGAAACAGACGCTCTGCTGGGCGTGGGAAAACGGGGCCGACGTGAAGAAGTGGGGGCCGTATCAGATCTCGTGCGACACGTATCAGCGTGCGGTTCATCGCATTGGCATCATGAACAAAGATCTGCTGTCGTATCAGGCGATCGATCCGGTCTATCTCACTGAAATCAGCAACTGCATTCACGCGATTTCGGGGGTCGATCCTTACGATGGACGGACCCGTTATCCGCTTGTACGAGTCGGCTATTCAGCCAGTGAACATATTGCTGAAGTTTTCCTTGAAAATGGCCTGATTCTCGACGTGGAGGCCAACCATTGCTGGCTCGACCGCCGCATGGGGCTGACTGGCCTGCCGATTGAAACCGGCCAGCTGGAAGCTCCTCTGATGCAGGCCGGAATCGGTCGCACTCCGCGGGCGGCCTCCGAGGTTCAATTCCCCGAAGTTCGCGTGCCGGTCTGCCCTGATTTCGTGGTTCCAGCGGGTTGCCGTCACTGCCTGGGACTCCGCTGATCGGCAAAGGTTCACTCCAATCGCGATCGCCTGGATGCCTTCGGGTTTTCTCCGGGCGATGCTCCACTTTTGCGTCTCGATATCGACGTCTCCCCAACGGTCGCATCAGTGGTTGCTGATTCGTCTCTTTCGCGCAATCTGATCATCCCTTCTGTTCGCTTCGTGCAACGTTAGAAGTCCGCTAAATTAGCGTGCTTCTCCATTTTTCCTGTTGCACCCCGCCTGTTGATGATGGATTATCCATCTCAGGTTGTTTGTGTTTCCCAGTTTACTGCTGATGTGCTGCTCGACTCAGTGGGAATACGCAATCACAGGCCGGTTTATAGATTCTTGAGAGGGGAGAACAGAAGATGGGTAGTCAGTTAAAGGCATCGCTGCTGCGGTACCTGGCAATGGCATGTCTGGTGGCAGTTGCTACTCCAGCGATGGCAGGACATTGCAACACGTGTGCGTCTCATTGCGCGAAGGCATGCGAGAGTTGCTGCGACGATGCCTGCAAGGGCGGAGCCTGCGAGTACGAGATCGTCGAAAAGACGGTCATGAAGCCGCGTTGGGTCACGGAAACAAAGACCATTCACGTCACTGAGTATGCAGAAGAAGAGCGCGAGAAGACCTACACGGTCCGCAAGATGGTTCCGAAGACGGAAACCCGGACTCGCGAAGTCTCGTACACGGAGTGGGCCGAAGAAGAACGCGAAAAGACCTACACCGTTTACGAAACTGAAAAGGAAGAAAAGGAAGTCGAGTACGAAGTCATGGTTCCTCGTGACGTCGTCAAGACGGGAACCCGTACCGTCATGAAAGAAGAACGGGAAGACGTCGAGAAGACGTACACCGTTCGCGTTCCTCACGAAGTGACCAAGACCGGCACCCGCAAGGTGATGAAGCCGGTTTGGGTTGAAGTCGAGAAGGAATACACGCGGATGGTTCCGGTCGAAGAAGTTCGCACCGGTAGCCGTTGCGTCTACGACGTCGTCAAAGAAGAGAAGACCCGCCTGGTCACGATCAATCGTGGACACTGGGAATGCGTGACCGAAGAATGCGGTTGTGCGGGCGATCAGAAGGCCGAAGCTCCCTGCAAGTCCTGCTGTGCACCCTGCAACTCCTGCTGCAACAGCGTCTGCTCGAAGTGCTGCGGTAAGGGTTCGATCACCAAGCGATGCTGGGTTCCGGAAATCGAAGAGAAGGAAGTCAGCTACACCGTTTGCAAGCGAGTTCCTCGCCACGAAGAGTACGAGTACACCGTGACCGTCTGCAAGCCGGAAACCTTCACCAAGACGGTTAAAGTTTGCAAGTGGGAATGCGTCGAAGAAGAGTACGAGTACTGCGTCACCGAGTGGAAAGAAGAAGAAAAGACCAAGATGGTCACAGTCGTGAACTGTGTTCCGGTTGAAGAAGAATTCGAGTACACCGTGACCGAATGCGTTCCGGAAACTCGCACCAAGACCGTGGTCTGCTGCAAGAAGGTTCCCGTCGAAAAGACCAAGACCTACACCGTGAAGGTCCCGGTCGAAAAGACTCGCACCGAAGAATACGACGTCACCGTTCGTGAGTGCGTCGAAGAAGAAGTGACCAAGGCCTACACCGTTTGCGTGCCGGTCAAGGTTGAAAAAGAAGTTGAAGTGAAGGTCTGCCGGATGGTTGAAGAAACCGTCGAGTGCAAGGTCTACAACAATGGCAACCGCTGCGGTCATTCGAACTGCCGCAAGTGCTGCAACTAGTTGACTGAGTGAAGAGCGAGTAGCAGTAGTCTCCCTGCTCCCGACCGACTGAGCCGCTTCCTGGTGGCTCGGTCATCGGGGATCAGGAGTCTGCAATCAGCAAAAAACCCGCAGGCGACTTCAGGTCACCGGCGGGTTTTCTTTTGCGCGTCGCGTCCGTGCAATAAGCGATTCCGCTTCAGTCGATCCAGCTGTTGCTCCGCATCCAGTTTTCCGCCAGTGTGGACCAGGCGTTTGTGGCCGGAATCGAGCGGCCCAGTCCTACGCCATGGCGACCCGCCTGGAAGATGTGCAATTCGCCGGGGACTTTGTGTTCGATCATCGCCTGATAGAACAGCACACTGTTGAGCGGTGGGACCGCTGTGTCTTCGAACGTGTGAAACAGGAACGTCGGAGGTGTTTTGTCGGTCACCTGAAGTTCGTTCGACATCAGTTCGACGAGATCCTCCGGGGGATCGGAACCGAGCAGGTTTTTGCGCGATCCGCCATGCGTCGTCGGTGTCTTCATCGTAATGACCGGATAACAGAGAATGCCAAAATCGGGCCGGCAACTCTGCTGGTCGACTGGATCGCTGGCTTCGGAATTTCCTTCGTCGAAATGCGTGACCGCGGTCGAAGCCAGATGGCCGCCGGCGGAGAAGCCGAGCACGCCCACCTTGTTCGGATCGATTCCGTACTCTTTGGCATTGGCCCGCACGTGCCGAATCGCCCGCTGCACGTCGTGCATGGGAACCGGATGCTGATAGGGCGCGAGCCGGTACTTGAGGACGAATGCGGTCACGCGATTCGAGTTGAGCCATCCTGCGATCTCGGCTCCCTCATGCCCCATGGCGTGTCCACCGTACCCGCCGCCCGGGCAGACAATGACGGCACACTTCTTGTCGAATCGCACTGACGGTTGGTAGACAGTGACCGTGGGACGATCAGCCGGCTCATCGCCTTTGGCCGCCGGAGCACCGTCCGGCCAAAGTTCCACTGTCGTCGGTGTGACGAGGTCTTCGGCACGAATCAGCCCTGCCGGCAGAATCAGCAGCGTGAGTAGAAATGCGAGCAACGTTTTCATTGAAGTTTCCTTCCCAGAGTTGTCGGAACGGGTTTGATTCGCTCGTGATATCAGCGCACGTTGAAATTCACAAGCGGGTTCGATAGACGTCGCGATTCGACCTTGAACGTGAATCGCGACACCCCCGTCACGACACCGCGACAGTCGTCTATACGGGGCGGAGCAGGCCTGAGGCCGAGAGTTCGTTGCGGCAGACCTGTTCGAGGCCGTCTTCGGCGGTGAGGGCAACGAACGAAGCATGAGCACGCCGCGTGGCAATCATCAGGCCTTCGCGCAGGCGGTTGAGTCGTTCTTTGTAAGTCTGAATCGCGGACTGTGATACGATCATGTCGGCATGATGCAGCGATTCGATGTCGATCAGGCGGCGACCGCCAGTTGATTGCGGGTTCCATTCCCAATCGGCCAGGACCTGAATCAACCACAGCGCACTGGCTCGCGTCGCCAGACGCTTGACGAGTTGATCGGGATCGTGCGGGAAAAGAAAGTCGCTGATGACGATGCGAATCGACTGCGGCTTGAGCGTGAGTGCACTCTGGTTGAGCAGCTCAGACAGCGATTCCGTGCCGTCGAACGAGAACCGGCGGGCTTTGCCCAGCGAATTCAGATCGAGCCGCAACGGAGGATATACGGAGTTCAGCAGGTGAATCGCAGGAGCGCCGCCGAGACGGCCGGTCAGCTGCGCCAACAGGCTGGTCAACTGCAGCGCCAACTGCTGTTTGACGCCGTTCTGCGTTGTCATCGAAATCGAGCCGTCGACGATGATCTCGGTGCGCGGGCTGATCTCTTCTCGGAACAGTCGGACCATCAAGGCATCGGAGCGGGCGTAGGCGCCCCAGTCGACGTGCCGCAGATCGTCGCCGGGCACGTACTCACGGTATTCCTGAAACTCAAGCGAGCTTCCGGTGCCGCGGCCGAGCAGTTCGCCGGTTCGTCCCGCGGTCGGCAGTCGGGGCAGGCCGAGTTGATAGCGCGAAATTGCCTGCTGGACGACCGGGTCATTCAGCACATCGGTCTGCGGGGGCGGTGGAACTGGCTCAGCCATGGCGTCCGACCCTCAAGGGGGACAAAAGAAAAACACCCGCTGGAACGAACCAGCGGGTGTTGCCTTCATTTAGTCGATTGTGCGGATGCGAATGTTCCGCCAGGAGACTTCATAAGGGCCAGTGCCCTTCTTGATGCCGTGAACCTGCAGACCGATGAAACCGGAAGGATGCGTTTCATAGATCGCTTCGTCGGTCAGGTCGGAGACCATGTTGCCGTTGATCCACGTCTTGATGTTCGGTCCATTGGCGACGATGCGGAAGCTGTTCCACTCGCCATCCTTCATGTGCTTGTGAGGAATCAGCTGATCTTTGGGAGTCAGCCAGCCGCGTCCGGTCGCTTCGCCATAGACGTAACCGGCTTCGGCTCCTTTCTCGCCACTGGCTTCGATTTCGACCTGAGGGCCATACACGCGGCCGAACTTCTCGTCGTTGCCCTTTGGCTCCTTGGTCTTGGAACGGATCTGGACTCCGGAGTTCAGTTGGTCAGCCACTTTGACTTCAAATTCCAGCTCGAAGTTACCGTAGTCTTTCGGAGTACACAGGAAGGAGTTCGGGCTGCCTTCATTGGTCTTGCCGACGATGGCGCCCTCTTCGACGCGGTAGGTCGCGGTGCCGTTCTTCTGAATCCAGCCATCGATCGACTTACCGTCGAACAGCGACTTCCACTCGCCAGCTGCGGCAGTTGAGACCGACAGGGCGAGAGCCAGAACGGGAATCAAACAGATACGTATCGAGGTCATGCAAAGTTCCTTGAGGTGAGATCAACAGGGATGCAGCGCCGCTTCATGAGGGCGTCATCGGAATGGCAGTTCTACCCGGCCGCAGTCATCGCGCCGGCAATTCATATCGATGATCCGTTATAGGCAGATTGGGAGATGGAAATCAATCCAGTGGCCGCCGGGCGGACACGACGAATCTATTGAGCGGATGGCTCAGACGCGTGCGTCTGAGTGGCAAAGCCACAAGAGGTCGCTAACCGGCGGTTTTCGTGTTTACAGCCAGAGCTTGATTTGAGACTTCGAAACAGATCCCACGCTGCACCGCTTCTTCCTGTGACTTCGTCACCCAGACGTGCACGTCTGGGCCATCCCTGATACGACGTTGATTCCGCTGTCACGGTTTCCGGTTACAGACAGGAATCAGTAGATGGCAGTTTCGGGAATTCTCTGCAGACGAAGACCTTAGGGGTGGCCCTGATCGCTGTGCTATCAGGGCGGCGCGGCGGTCGGAAGATGCAACTGCCGCATGCCTCAACGTGCTCCCTTTCGCCTGTTTTTCGGGTGACAATCCTGTCTCTTGATTCGACGTCCAATTCCACTTCGCCAACGGCTGCGCCGCCCCGAAAGAATCTTTCGGGGCCACCCCCTTTCGGTAACTCAGGAGTATGTCCGACAATGTTGGCCACTGCAGAGGAGTGCCAGTGTGTGAATGTGACGGCTGGCCTACAGAACAATTTCTGTGCCGATTCCGCGGTTGGAATAGATTTCGAGCATCAGGGAGTGCGGAATGCGGGCGTCGATCAGGTGGACCTTCTTCACGCCGGCGGCCAGGGCATCGAGAGAGGCTTCGACCTTGGGGATCATGCCGGAATCGATGATGCCCTTCTTGATCAGATCGCGGCACTGTTCGGCGTTGAGGTGCGATTGCAGCGTGGAGGGATCGTTGCGATCGAGGAAGATGCCGGGAACATCGCTCACGAAGATCAGTTTCTCGGCTCGCAGATGTTGTGCGACAGCCGCCGCGGCGGTGTCGGCATTCACGTTCAATTTGCCGCCTTCGCTGTCGAGAGCGATCGAGGGCAAAATGGGAATGGTGTCGCTGCGGCAGGTTGCGAGGAGCACATCGCGGTTGATACCGGTCACATGGCCGACGCGGCCGAGGTCGATCTGTTCGCCATTCTCGTCGGTCATCAGCAGTGGTTCGCCATTCAGCACCGGCTGCGTGAGATGATTCAGTCCGACGGCTCGTCCTCCCTGGCTGCGGATCTCATCAACGAGATGCTCGCAGATCTCTCCGGCAAGAACGCGGGCGGCGATTTCGAGGGTCTGCTCGTCGGTATAACGGCGGCCGCGAACAAACCGCGGTTCAATTCCTTCTGCCGCCACGGCCTTGTTAATCGACTTTCCCCCGCCGTGCACGAGAATCGGCTTCACCCCCACGGTCTCCATGAAGATGACGTCGGTGAGAAAACTGCGAACCGAGTCTTCCTCTTCGAGGGCGCTGCCGCCCAGCTTGATGACGACATGGCGATCGCGAAACTGACGGATCCACGCGCCCGCTTCGACAAGAGTCCTCGCTTTACGGACGACATCGTCTTGAGACAGCGGAGAAGAGTGTTCAGTGGATGCGGTCATGACGTGATAGTGTCCGGTCAAAATTAAGTCGAAAAATAATCACAGGCCGAAAACTCGACCGGGGTTCCCCATTGTGATGAACACTCCGGTTCTGACGGGTTCGGCGGGATTGTAGCAAAACCAGTGTCAGACACCCATTTTGGAGCAGATTTCCCGAGATGCAATCGCATGACCCGTTTCCGTGGCACGTCCCCTTAATTACGTGGCGAATGAGCGACCGCGGAAAGTGTCTCGAAGTTTTTGTGGTGGAAAGCCCGCATCCCGTTCGATAACTCGTCTTAGGATGCGTAGCAGAGAACAGCCCGCGACCCGCTGGTGAAGAAAAGAATTCTTCACGGTCGCAGCAGCCGCAGAACGCGGTTTTTGGGCACTCTGATCAGGCAGGATCGCAAGTTGAGGGACCAACGGGAGTCGGCAGATTGACTCTTTTTCGCATCACCCGCGCTACCGCTTCAGGAGGTATGCATAACGGCGCTGGTACGAGAAATGCATGGACTGCATGTTCCGGGACGGAATTTTGTAAACATGGACTGCACCATTCGATTGACAACGCGCAACTAGTTTGGACCCGAAACAATGCACTCACACACGTCTCTGGAATTCCTGATCAAGCAAGCGGAACAACTCGCGGAGAAACGTGCTCGCAAGGACATCCGTCCCGGCTGGCTGACCGAGTTCATCTACGAAGCCGCCGAGCTGTTCGTGCCTCTCGCCGATACCGGCCGTGTTGGTTATGACTGTCGTTACAACGAAGGCGGCTGGCAGGTCCTGTTCTACCTGGGCGATGCCGAAATCTTTGGCGGCCGACATGACGGCTGCCGGGCCCGCATGGCCTTCGACTTCGACCTGAAGCTGCTGCTCGACTGCTTCTCTCGCGTGGACTCGATTCTCTACCGCACTCTGCGGGAAGATCTGGATCTGCAACTCGAAGAAGGCAACATGATCGAAATCGTCGGCTGCCTCAAAGAAACCGAAACAAGCGACGCGGTGACCGTGGGCATTCTGTCTCGTCCGCCGGAAGAAGCCGGCCCGGGCATGCGGATGCTGCCCTCCGGAGCTGTCGAACCGGTGTAGTTCGAACTGACGAAACCACTAGCACGCGAGGCCCCTGTCGAAGGGGCCTTTTTTTGTTGAGACACCGTGGTTTAAAGGACATCCCAACCCGAAGCGACGCCTTAACGAACCATTCGGCTTTCATCGAAGGGCGAGGCGAGGCGTTCCGGGCCATATTTTTCGATGGTGCTGAACTCGGCCCAGACCGGTTGATGGTCGGAGATATCGAGGGCCGCGTCCTGAGAGATCTGGAAGAAGCCGGCCATGTCGAAGACGCCCGCCTGTCCGGTGAACTCCAGTGTGTTCTGGTGATTCACCACGACATGGTCGTACTGCTTCGTGCCTCTTGTGTTCGTCGGTGCGTTCCCTGCGACCGATCGCAGGAGCGGGATTTCGGTCAGTGGCTGTAGTTTGCTCGAGTCGACGTTCAGGTCGCCGAGGAGGATGATGTCGTCTTCGTTCGGGTTGTGTGACTTCACGAACTTATAGACTTCGGCCAGCTGGGAAACTTCCCATTCCGCTTCATCCGGATCGGTGTGCATGTTGATCAACGTGAACGAGAATGGCTCGCTGCCGTTGGGAGTCCGTGTGCGGAACGAAGCGACGAGGGGTTCCCGATGCAGACGGTCTTCGCGATCATCGATTGTGTACAGCGATCCCGGAATCGGCTCGATGACGGAGACTCTGTAAAGGTAAGCGTACTGCTCTTTGCTGATCGTGCGTCCGAGGCGTTCGCCCAGCAGATACCGGTAATCGCCGCCACCGGCGTTCACTTTGGCCAGAAAGCGGTCCATCAGCGTCTGGTCGGCGGCTCGGATTTCCTGAATCGCCACCAGATCGAACTGCTTCGTGATCTTCACGAGCTGCTCGGTGACTTTGGCGTCGCTCAGCTTGGATTCGCCGAAGACCTGAATGTTGAAAGTCGCCATGCGAATACGATCGGCGGCTTTCGCGGGAGGAAGAGCCGGCGAGGTCGGGCCGGATTGTCCGCCACTTGAAGCCGAGCCGTTGCCCGGATCACTGGTCGGCAGAACCGGGCCAAGTTGCATCTTGCCCAGAAACGAAAACAGCCCGACCACGAGGATACCAACGGCTATCCACCAGCTGGGCTGCGATTTTTTGCGTGCCATCGCCAGACATCCTTGTCTGCAGAGAGTTCGCGCGAAGCAATACGGCGAACGGCCGGTCCGTCAGCCGCTCGGGCAGGCACGATACCGGCGTTCCCTGATGAGCAGCAAGGGGAGTCGCAAACGGGCAAAGATTGCAATCTGATTGTCGTTTTTACATCAAAAACCGCGACAGGATTGCAAAGCGGGAGCCCCGATCGTGAACCGACAAAGAAATTCAGAAAAGATTCAAAGTCCCCGCAAATCGGCGACGGTTTCGCGAGTGTTTTCACCACAGAGGTCACAGAGGGATTGTTGTCATACAGGGTCTGATGCGAAAGGAGACCCTGAAGTTTTTCTGATCTGGGAGATCCGCTTTTTCTGGGATCAACCGAAAATCCCAAATAGGAACCTCTGTGTTCTCTGTGTCTCCGTGGTTCAATTCAATTTCGCGACTCTGTCCGCAACCTACGGTACGATCTCGATGGGAATCCCCTTGAAGGCCGGGGTTTTTGAGCGGGGGTCGCGGGTTCGGGGGACGAGTTCGTTGGCTTCGGGGTAGTACATCAGCGCGTTGCCTGCTTTGATGCCCGGGAACTCGTAGACGAGGACATCGCTCAGGGTACCGGTGTCGCTGCGGACGCTGACTTTCTGATTCTTCTGCAGGCCAAGCCGCTGCAGATCATCGGGGTGGAGCAGGACCACATCCCGGCGGTCGACGCCGCGATACAGGTCGTAATCTTCGTAAACGACCGTGTTGAACTGTCCCTCGCTGCGGACGGTCATCAAATGCAGGCGATCATCCGGTCGCAGAGCCGGCATGTCATGAACGTGCAGTTTCGCTTTGCCGTCGGCGGTGGCGAACTGCGGTTCATGAAACGTTCGGCCGGCGATCTGGAATTCCTGCTTCGTCTGATCGATCTGCCCGATCGCTTCGTAACCGGGGACGACCTTGCCAATCATTTCACGGATGCGGCTCGTCTGCTCCATCTCGGACCATTTCACCGGGCCGGAGTCATCGAGAACGCGTCGCCCGAGTTGAGAGATGACTTCGATCTCACTCTTCGGCCCCTGATGCCGAGCCGGTCCGCCGTCGCTGAGGCGAACGTAGTTGAACATCGACTCCTGGGTCGTCGGCTGCGGTTCTTCATCGCGGGCCAGAACGGGCAGAATAATCGTCTCTTTCGCCAGAGCATGGGCGTGCCCGGTGTTCAGGGTCGTGCTGAGCGTGACGAGCATGTCGAGGTTGCTGAGCGACTCGCCCGCGAACTTGGCATCGGGATTGGAGCCGTACAGGTTTCCGCCGAGGCAGAGGCCGAACTTGATCGCTCCGGTATGGGCGGCTTCCATGCAGGCGAGCGTATCCATTCCGTTGTCGGTCGGCAGTTGAATGCCGTAGTTCGACTGGAGCGAATTGAAGATGGCGTCCTTCAGCTTGGGAGTGACGCCCATCGAGCCGATGCCCTGCACGTTGGAGTGTCCGCGAATCGGCAACATGCCGGCATTCGGACGCCCGACCATACCGCGGAGGCAGGCGAGGTTCCCGATTGCTTCGACGTTTTCGACGCCGTGGGCGTGGTGGGTAATGCCCATCGTCCAGGAGAAGACGGTGTTCTTCGAAGCCGCATACATGTCGACAATCTGCTCGACCGTGTCCGAGTCGACTCCGGCGCTCGCGCACAGATCATCGAGATTCAGGCTTTCCAGATGACTCTTAAGTTCCGACCAGGATGTGGTGTGCGTATTGAGAAACTGCTCGTCGTGATTGCCGCGCTCAACGATCCGTTTCGAGATCGCGGTGAGCAGCGCGAGGTCTCCCCCGATGTGCGGCTGCACATACAGCGAAGCGATTTTGGTGCCGAAGACGAGGCTGATTGGATCGCTCGGGACACTGAAGTTGACCATGCCCGGCTCCACGACCGGATTGATCACGATCACCTTGCCGCCGCGACGGCGAACATGCTTGAGCGTGCTCATCAGACGCGGATGGTTGCTTGAGGGGTTGCCGCCGATGACGAAAACCAGGTCGGCATGCTCGACATCTTCCAGCAGCAGTGTCGCCGTGCCGGTGCCGAACGTGTTGCTCAGCCCCACGCCACTCGCCTGATGGCAGTAGTAGCTGCAGTTGTTGACATTGTTGGTGCCGTAAAGCCGGGCGAAGAGTTGCAGCAGGAAGCCGGCTTCATTGGAACTGCGGCCGCTGAAGTACCAGAACGTCTCGGCTGGCGTCAGGCTTTTGAGCTTGCTGGCGATGCGGTCGAAGGCCTCGTCCCAGCTGATCGGCTGGTAGTAATTCTCGCCCGCTTTGTAGAGCATCGGCTGCGTGATGCGGCCGGCATGTTCAAGCTCACGCGGCGTGAACTTCTGCATCTGAGAGACGGAATAGGTACTGAAGTAGGAAGCCGGAATCGCTCCCTGCATGTCGGCCGTCATCGCCTGCAGGCTCTTCTTGCAGACTTCGGGGAAGGTGCCGAGCTCGTTGACCATGCCCCCTTTCTGCCCGCCCATGCCGAGCGCGCAGGTCTTGCAGGAGTTCTTGCTCCGCATTGCCTTCCACAGCTTCCAGAGGCCGCCCGCTTCCTGCGACTTCCGGAATGTATACATGATGGCACGCCAGCCGCCGCCCGATCTGACTGGTTTCATCGCTCCGCCTTCTTCGTAAACACGTTTGATATCAGTGTGTGCCTACGTTTTAACACGGAAGTGCGCGCAGCCGCAAACCTGAATCGAGAAGCTGAGACGGGGCTACCTTAGTGGAGCCGTGACGCTCACGGGGAGAAGGACTGGTTCGGCGGAACGTGCTTGACCAGTTCAATCAGCTCGATGATCGAATTCGTGCCGAGTTTTCGCATGACCCGGGAGCGGCGGTCTTCGATGGCGCGGATGGAGAGCCCGAGCTTTTCGGCGATCTGTTTGTTGGTCAGCCCGTGGACAATCTCTTCCAGCACGACCCGTTCCTTGTCGGTCAGCTGATCCATCCGGGCGCGGGCGTCCTGGCATCGTTCGCGTTCTTCGCGGCGGGCATCGTCAATCTCGATGGCGCGGGCGATCTGCTCGGCCAGCATCTTCATACGGAATGGCTTCTCGAGAAACGTGACCGCTCCGCTGCTCATCGCTTCGACCGCCATCGGGATGTCGCCGTGGCCGCTCATCATGATGATCGGCAAGGTGACGCCGGCGTCACACAGCATGCGCTGCAGTTCGAGGCCCGACATGCCCGGCATCTTCACATCGAGCAGAATACAGCCGGGCTGGTTCGGGTCGTGCCCGTACAGAAAATCTTCGGCGGAGCGATACACGGCGACGCGATAACCCAGCGATCGGGAGACGACCGAGATCGCCTGTGCGACCGCGGGGTCGTCGTCAACGACGTTGATGACGGAGTGCTGATTCATGCTGTCTCCCCGCTTTCGTCCTGATGGCGAGGTAACTGAAGAGTGAAACGGGCTCCCTGCGGGGAGGCGTTCTCCGCCAGAATGCGACCGCGATGCATCTCCGCGATCGAACGGCAGATCCCGAGTCCGATGCCGATTCCCTGAGCCTTGGTCGTGAAGAAGTTCTCGAAGACCTGTTGCTCACCGTCTTCGGGGAGTCCACATCCGGAGTCGACGATCTGCAGCTCCACAAGATCGTCGTTCACCTGAGAAATAATCTGAATGGTCCGCTGAGCCGGGATCACATCTTCCATGGCATCCATGGCGTTCTGCAACAGGTTGAGCACGATCTGTTCGACCTGGGTCCGATCGGCGTCGATCTGCGGATCTTCGTCCGACAGCTGAACCGTCACCTGAATGCGACGGGTTTCGAGTTCCGACTTTAAGAGGTGCAGCACCGCCTGGACGGCTGCGTTCAGATCGATCGGCTGGCGGCGGGGTTCGTTCTTGCGAATCAGTTCTCGCAGAATGCTGATAATCTCGGCGGCTCGCTGAGCCTGGGTCACGATCGTTTCGAGTCCGTCGAGCAGCGGGGCAGAGTCTTCCGTTAACTCGCGGGCCTGGGTCAGCGCGAGATCGGCGTACAGGCAGATCGCAGACAGCGGCTGGTTCAGTTCGTGAGCCAGTCCGGACGCGAGTTCGCCGACCGATTTGAGGCGATTCGCATGAGCCAGAGCCGACAGGCGTTCGCGGGCCTGTTCTTCCAGCTTCCTGCGAGGCCGAAGATCTCTCAGATATCCGGAGAAGCGGTAGTGTCCGTCCTCGCCCCGAACTTCCCCAAACGAGACCTCGACCGGGACCGGTGTGCCGTCGCTGCTGATCACGTCGAGTTCCATGCCCGACCAGTTGCCGGGTTCTTCGCCCGTCGACAGAAACGACTCGACGGCCTGCTTCGGAATCGCTCGATGTTCTTCACTGACCAGATTGAAGAGTGACTTCCCAATCAACGAAGCGGGTGAGTATCCGAGCAACGTTTTCGAACTGGGATTGGCGTAGATGATCTCGCCCTGTTCATCGACGCAGAGGATGGCATCGGCAGCTGTGTCGGCGACGATGCGATACAGGTCCGACGTCTCCTTCAACCGGCCCACTGCGGCGGTAAGGTCAACAACCTGGCGGCGGAGCTGGCGGTTCTGTTGCAACAGCTCCTCCGGAGTCGGAGTGGGAACGGACATATCAGAAAGACAATTGAGAACGGACATCGCAGTTGGAAACGATCCGAGTATAACGAAGTTGAAGAGGGGAGCGAGATCACAGAGGCAGAACAGCCCCGTTCACCCGATTAATAGACATCCCGGAGATAACGCCCGGCTGCGGCCATTTCCTTCACGTAGGCTTTGGCTTCTTCGGGCGACTTGCCGCCCGCCTGTTCGATAATCTGATGCAGGGCCCGGTCGACATCGACGGCCATGCGTCGGGCATCGCCGCAAACCGTGAACCAGGCTCCGGCTTCGAGCCAGTTGAACAGCTCCTCGGCATTCTCGAGCATCCGGTTCTGCACGTAGATTTTCTGTTCCTGATCCCGACTGAACGCCGTATCGAGCCGCGTGAGCAGCCCGCTTCCGACGAACTGGGAGAGTTCTTCCTGATAAAGGAAGTCAGTCGCCGATTTCTGATCGCCAAAGAAGAGCCAGTTCTTTCCGGGAGCGTTACGGGCCTGCCGTTCCTGCAGAAACGCGCGGAAGGGAGCGATCCCGGTGCCCGGTCCGACCATGATCAGCGGAGTCTCATCCGCG
Source organism: Rubinisphaera margarita (assembly GCF_022267515.1). Taxonomy (NCBI): domain Bacteria; kingdom Pseudomonadati; phylum Planctomycetota; class Planctomycetia; order Planctomycetales; family Planctomycetaceae; genus Rubinisphaera; species Rubinisphaera margarita. The sequence continues at coordinate 441,173 of NZ_JAKFGB010000009.1, forward strand.
GGCGGCACGCCGAAGCCGTGTGAGGCATGCACGAAAACTTTCACATCCATGCCCGGCTGCAATCGATCGGAGAACATCGTCGAGGCGACGCCTTTGCGGGGGCGGTTGCGAATATCTTTAATGACGCGGCCGACCGTCAGATGCACGCTTTCTCCGACGATATTCTGGGAACTGGCAATCGAATAAAGTCGCGGTGCCAGAGCTGTGAGTGTTTCAATGAACGCAGCTGGTGCCGGACGGACGCCGGGGTAGTCCCTGAGCAGGTCGAGAATGTCCATCTCATCGAGCAGATCGCTGTCGACGAGCTCTTTCAATTGTGATTTCTGCAGTTCATCCTGAGCCGTGTCGATCATCAGTTCGAGCAGTTCGTCGGAGACATCCTTCAGACAGCAGCGGCTGTTGAGAGCTTCGGCGAACGTTGTCGCCTCGCTGTTGACTTCGCACGCTTCGGAGCCATCGGTCTCGAACTCGGTCAGGATCGCGGCGACAAGTTCATTGCAGTTCGTCGGGTAGACGCCGAGGGCATCGCCGACTTTGTAGTTGAGTCCGCTGCCGGCCAGATCGATTTCGACATGGCGAACATCCTTGGCGGATCCTTCGGCATTGAGCGAGTCGGAGCGGATCAGTTTCGCGGGGAACGGATTCTGGCGGCTGAAACCATTGGTGACACGCTTCTCGGCGACGGCAGTCTCAGCTGGCGTGGCGGCTCCATCCGATTCGCTCAGCACCTGCTTGAGCATCTTCGAGGTTTCCTTGCCACCCGGGACGCAGAGCTTGAGATTTTTCTCTTCACCCGAAGCGATTTTCTCGGAATACGACTGACAGAGATAGCCGCAGGCTCCGCAGTCGAGCTGAGCCATGCAGGCCATCAGCTTCCTGGGCAGCGGCTTGCCTTCAGCCAGTTCCATTCGTTCTTCCAGCGGAAGTCCCGGGTCGTGCCAGGGAGCATCGTCGTCGCCTTCCGCGACGTCCGCTTCCGCGGGTGCGGGCATCAGTCCGACGGCTGCATCGACCATGGCCGGATTGGACTCATCGATTCCGAGCATGCCGGCGAGGAATCCGTTGAGCCAGGCCCGCTGGGTTTCGTTGAAGGGAGCACTGTCAGGCAGGAGGGAGATCGACATTCGTCTGTCCTGTTGAGGTCAATTAAATCAGAAAGTGTTGTGTTTATTCGTCTCAGGCGACGGCGACGGTTTGATCACACATCGAGCGGAGTTCTTCGAGGTCGACTCTCCGGACGAAGTCGACGAACTGTTCTTCCGGCGAGAGGCGATTCTCGAGGTAGGTCATCAACAGCTGTTGAATCACGATCGGGCACTGGTCGTGCGTGACGGACGTGCGAAACTCGTGGCCGATGCCCTGATCGCGGCCGTAGCCGCCGCCAATGAAAATGTGGTAACCCTCGACCATGTCTTCGTCGTCACCGACGTCGACTTTCGTGGCGATCAGACCGATGTCGCCGATGTAGTGCTGGGCACACGAGTGATGACAGCCGGTGAGGTGAATGTTGATCGGCGAGTCGAGTTCGATCCGCTCGTCCAGATAGTCGGCGATCTGTCGGGCGTGCAGCTTGGTGTTCGCGGCGGCGTACTTGCAGCCGGCGTTCCCGGTGCAGGCGACGAGTGCTCCGCGAACATTGCTCGCTTTCCAGTCGAGGCCCATCGCTTCGATGCGACGGCAGACTTCGTCGACCCGTTCATCCGGAATGCCGGAAAGCAGCAGATTCTGCCAGACGGTCAGGCGGATCGTACGGTCGCCGAACATTTCGGAAAGATCGCTCAGCTGGCGAACCTGATCGGGCGTCAGGCGGCCGACCGGCAGCACGACTCCAATGTAGTTAAGTCCCGGCTGCTTCTGGGGATGCACGCCGACATGCCCATAACGATCGGCAGCCGGTGCCGGTTCGCACTGGTCGAGAGCGAAGCGTCGCAACGGGAAGGGGAGTTTCTCCTGAACGTGTTCAATGAACTTCTCGAAGCCCCAGGCATCAAGCAGATACTTCAGGCGAGCTTTCTTGCGGTCGGTGCGGTCGCCGTGTTCGATGAAAACGCGAACGATCGCATCGGCTACGGTTACCGCTTCTTCAGCCGAAACGAGAATGCCGGTGTCGCGGGCGAAGTCGAGATGTCCTGTGATGCCGCCGAGTGTGAGGCGGAAGTGAACGCCCGCCGGAACCTCGGCTGTGGCGTTTTCTTCACTGACACGCACGGCTGTGAAGCCGATGTCGTTGGTGTCTTCGAGGCTGCTGATCGAGCTGCCCCCTTCGAAGGCGATGTTGAACTTGCGGGGCAGGCCATACAGTTCGCGGTGGTTCAGAATGTGATGATGCATCTCCCGGGCGAGCGGCAGCGTTTCAATCAACTCTTGGGGATCGATGCCGCTGGTCGGGTTGCCGGTTACGTTGCGGATGTTGTCTCCGCCGGAGCCGCGATTGATGATGCCCAGATCGTGCAGTCCCATCAGAAGGGGGACGCCATCGGACGGACCGATTTCCCGCAGCTGAATGTTGGCCCGCGTGGTGACATCGATGTATCCGCCGGCATGTTGTTCGGCCAGATCGGCCAGCCCGCGAAACTGTCCGGTCTTCAGGATACCGCCGGGAATCCGCAGGCGGCACATGTATGAATTCTGAGCCGGCGAAACGTAGAACAGCCCCTGGAACTTGAAGAGGAAGACATCGGTCCCTTTGGGAAACTTGCCCTCGCGGGCGTGGGCCTGCATCTCGTTCCACATATCGAGCGGGTTCTTCTTCCGCTTCGCATTTTCTTCGGCACACAGTTTCTTCCCGTCCTGCAGCTGACGGTTCTGAGCTTCGAAGTGAACGCGCTCGGGACCGGCCGGCATCTCGTCGGCGAGGTTCTTCTGTCCGCCGACCTGTATCGAGCTGCCATTGCTTCCGTTAGTGCCGCTGAGGATCGGCAGGCCACGGACGGCTCGTGAGACATCCGAGCCCATCAGGAAGCCCTGCAGATAGTTCTTCTGCTCGTCGGTGAAGGCGTCGTTTCGATCGATCATCGGGATCCTCCTCGCGTTTGACGGATGGTGACCGCACAGGCTTTGTACGATGGCTGTTTCGAATAGGGATCGAAGGAGTCGTGTGTCAGTTGATTGGTCAGCTTGTAGTGCATCGGAATGAAGATCTGCCCCGGCTGCACGGCGACGGTCACCAGCGCTTTGACTTCAATGGCCGCTCGACGGGAGGCGACTTCGACCCAGTCTTCCGGTCGAATGCCGAGGCGGCTGGCATCGTCGGGATGGATTTCGGCGAAAATCGTTTTCGGGTAGAGCTTTCGCAGTACGGCCGACTTGCTGGTTCGGGTTTGCGTATGCCATTGCGAGGCGCTGCCGCGTCCGGTCAGCAGGGTGAACGGGTAGTCGTCATCGGGCGGCTCGGGCATCTCGCGGGGCTCTTCGAAGTAGAACTTCGCTTTGCCATCGGCGTGATAGAACTGGCCGTCTTCGAAGAGACGCCGCTGGGAATCCTTCAGTTCTTCGCCGGCTTTGAGTGGCCACTGGATCCCGCCGGCTTCGTCGATCATGTGGTAATCGGTGATGCCGGTGATGTCGTTCGGACGACCGGCGGTCAGCTTCTTGAGAATCTCGAAGACATCGGCCGGTGAGCCCCAGTTTTCGAACATCTCGCCGCATCCCCAGTACTCGGCGATGAGGCGGAAGATGAAGAAGTCGGACAACGCCTGCCCCGGAGCAGCCGAGACTTTCTTGACCAGTCCGATCCGGCGTTCGGAGTTGATGAACGTCCCTTCCTTTTCGCCCCAGGCGGCAGCCGGCAGAACAAGGTCGGCGATCTGAGCCGTCTCGGTGGTCGAGTACATGTCCTGTACGACCAGGAAGTCGAGCTTCTCGCGGAGCTCCTTCAGGCGGTTCTGATTGATCCACGAGTGAGCCGGATTCGTCGCGATGACCCAGAGTCCGCGAATCTTGCCCGACTCAATGCCATCGATGATCTCGTTGTAGGCGAGACTGTTCTGTTGAGGGATCGATTCGACATTGATGCCCAGAATCTCGGCGACATCCTTGCGGTCCTGCTCGTTCTCGAAGTTGCGACCGGCGAACAGCCCGGTTGTGTTGCTGAACATTCTCGAGCCCATGGCATTGCATTGCCCGGTGATCGAATTCGCTCCCGTGCCCGGGCGACCGATGTTGCCGGTCATCAGCGACAGATTGATCAGGCTCTGAGCAAGTCGGGTCCCTTCGTAACTCTGGTTGACTCCCATCGTCCACCAGAAGGAAACCTTCTTCCCTTCGTGAATGGTATGAGCCAGATGCAGGATCGCATCGGGCGAGATTCCGGTTTCGGAGCAGACTCGCTCCAGGGTGAACGGGGCGACATGTTCGGCGAAGGCGTCGAATTCGGTGGTGTGGGCGTCGATGAATTCGCGATCAATCCATCCCTTGTCGATGAGCAGTCGGGCCAGACCGTAGAAGAGCGTCAGGTCAGATTTCGGAGCCAGGGCCAGGTGCTGTGTCGACTGCATGGCTGTTTCAGTCTTCCGGGGGTCGATGACCACGATCTCCGGATTGTTCTGATTCCGCATCACCCGTTCCCACATGATCGGATGAGCGATGCAGGGGTTGGCTCCTACGAACACCAGGACGTCCGATTCTTCAAAGTCCTGATAGGTGAAGGGGGGAGCGTCGAAACCGAACGATTGCTTGTACGCCGTCGCCGCGGTCGCCATGCACTGGCGGGTGTTGCCGTCGCCGTGAATCATGCCCATGCCGAACTTGGCGAGTGCCCCGAGGAAGGCCATCTCTTCGTTGACAATCTGACCGGTGCTGATGAACGCGACGGAGTCGTTTCCATGTTCCTGCTGAATCGACTTGAAACGATCGCAGAACTCATTGAGAGCGATATGCCATTCGGTCCGTCGCAGTTCTCCACTGCCGGCACATCGCGTGAGGGGCATCGTGGCGCGATCTTTGGCTTTGAGAACCTCGAGAGCCTCCCAGCCTTTCGGGCAGGCCATTCCCAGATTGACGGGAGAGTTCTTCGCCGGCGTCAATCCGATGGCCTGGCGGTCCTTGAGATGGATGTTGAGTCCACAGCCGGTCGAGCAGAAACCGCAGACCATCATGGTGGTGCGATCGGGCCTGGCACTGGCGGGGATGTTGCCGAGGCCGAAGCCTCCGGGTTGCTGAATCAGTTCGCGGGTGAGCGGACCTGATTTCTGGTGAATCAGATCCCGCACCAGCGAGACAGGTTTTGTCAGGGCGGAACTCATGACGTCAGACCTCCGGGCATTCGCGGGGCATCAACAGCAGCAAAGAAGAGGTATCGCTCCGCGAACTCTCCAGCCAGAATCAGCGATCCAGAGACCGCCGCGAGCGCAGCAGTTCCCATCAGGGGCAGCGAGCCTTCGAGCACCCCCAGTGCACCGGCCAGGAGAATCCCCAGCGTGGCGCAGATAACTCGTCCCGCCGTGATCGACCGCAGCGGGCCGATGATGAGACGAGCCGATTTCTTACGCGATGTGAATGTCGTTTCGACCAGATGCCGCAGGACACCGGCGTCGGTTGCCAGTTTGATCAGCGTCAGTGCAGCGGCCGCCATTGCGAGTCGCCCCGACCAGTTGCTCGCGAAGTCGCGAACGGAAGCATCGCCGGCGAGCAGGGCGACAATTGGGGCGAGCATCATCAGCAGAGCCGTCCCGCCGCACAGGGACGTGCCGACGAACTTCACCGTGGTCGCCATTCCATTCCAGAAGCGGCGTTGCGTGCACTGGTAAATCATGATCGAGCAGGCCAGTCCCACGTATCCGGTCAGGACGGCTGCATAGCCCAGATACTGCTGAAACAGCGGCTGGAACGGCATCAGGAATTCCGGCATCCAGAAGCTGGCGGCATAAGTCCCGGCGGCGGCTGAGTAGGCCCCAAAGGCGGCAATCTCGCGGCTCATCCAGGAATGGCGGATGCCCAGGATTCCGCGGAAGGCGTACAACGGACGCCCGAGATGAATCGTGCTGGCCGCCAACGCGAGTTGACTCACGCCGAAGATGCCGACTGTCAGGAGCGGCAACATGGGGTCGACAATTGCGGCCGGGTTCAGCATTCGTGCCAGCTGCAGGAACAGGAAGGCTCCAGCGGAGATCTGTATCAGCACCAGCATGATGACCAGCGGCAGGTGAGCATGTTCCGGCGTCAGATCGTGCTGATCGCCTTTGAGCAGATCTTTCGGCAGCGGTTTGCGGGACTTGTAAACGGTTGTCGGCGTGGTGTAAGCCGGGTTGTGGGCTCCGGTGATGAACTCACCTTCGGTGGCGCGACTGCGGGCTTCCGTCACACTGACTTTGGTGATCGCAATGGCTTCGTGCGGACAGGCCTGGGCACAGGCGGGGGCTTCGTCGTTGGCGAGCCGCTGGCTGCACATATCGCATTTGCGAACGATGCCCTTCTTCTCGTGATACTTGGGCACTCCGTATGGGCAGGCCAGAGTGCAGTACTGGCAGCCGAAGCACTGGTCATCGAGATGCTTCACGATTCCGGTGATCGGATCTTTCTCGTACGCGTTCGTCGGGCAGGCGTTCATGCAGGCCGGATTAACGCAGTGATGGCAGGCCGCCGTGACGTGCTGCATCATCGGCAGTTCGGTCGAAGTGCTGTAGAGCAGGCCGACATCCCGCCAGGATTCATGATCGTCGAGACCATTGAGGTTGTGGCAGGCCGTGACACAGGCTTTGCAGCCCGAGCAGCGATCGAGATCGACCGAGAAGGCGTACTGTTCGCCTTCTTCGAGCGGGCTGACCGGGAGCAGGGAGCGATACTGGCTGACCTGGCAGGAACTCTGTTCGTCGTGCCGCATCGAGAAGCGTTCGACGGCGGACATCTCCTGCTGATCGCGCAGCAGAAGTCCGAGCAGATCGCTGTGGGCACCGATCGTCGAGTCATTCTCAGGATTGAGGACGGCGTTAATCATGGTTGATCGCGTTTACTTTCCGTTCATGACCAGGACGAGAGCCGAAGAGATTCCGAAGTCGTACAGCACAGGCAGAACGACCAGTCCGGTCTCGCGACCGGAGGGAGCCGGAATGCGTTCGACGATGGCGGTCTTCCGGGCGAAGGCTTCCAGCACGAGGTCCTCGATGACGCCATCGAGCATCTTCTGTTCTTCCGAGTTCGCGACGGGACTCTGTTCGACGATGAGGCGGTCGGTTTGCGTGCAGCGACCGGCTGATTCGGTCCAGATCTGAAACTCACCAGCGAACGAGATTCCCGAAGAGGAGAGCAACAGCAGAACCGACTGGACTTCGCTGCCTTCCCCGAGAATGGGAAAGCCGATTCCGATTTCGAGTCCGGCTTCTCCGGCTTCGCCAGCTCGCAGGAACTCCGGCGATGTGGCGAGCGGATGAAGTAAACGGGGGACGCCCGTCTTCCAGGTCATGCCCGGAAGTCCGGTGCCGAGCGGAAAGCGAACTTCGCGGCTGATCTCCTGAAAGTAGTTCAGCTCGCCATAGCAGCCATCGGTCAGGCTCAGTTCGGCCCGATCTTCGACCAGTTCCCAGCGTTCCAGAGCGGAGCCCCGAACGACCGGTTCTCCCAGGACAAAGCCGACCACGGACCGGGTTCGATCGCGGTGCACAACCGGGATCGCCAGCAGGAACAGACGGATGTCATCACGGGGCTGCAGCGATCGGATCTGTGGAGCCTGCGTCCGGGCGGCCTGTTCAGCGAGCCCCTGGAGAAGGCGGAGCTCGGCCAGCGGTTCGGCATCCGACGTCATCGCCGATTCGAAGACGACGTGACTGTGGTCGATCCGCCAGAGTCCGATACAGGCAGCTCGTGATAGCGAAGCGCAGTTTTCAACAGGCATGGGAGAATTCATCACTCAGTTCACCTTCACCATCTCAGTGTCAGCAACGCGGCTTTCCAGTTCGTCGTTGAGGACCGGAATCTCGGTCGAAGTGTCTTCCTGGGCCGCCAGGTCCGTGCGGGTGTCTTCGCCGACACCGTTGTTCGGTTCGGACTTCGCCGGACGGTCGCCCTTGAGTTCTTCCTGTTCTTCGAGGAAGCAGATCAACTCGCCGCGATAGTTGTAGTAGTCGGCGTGCTCGAGGATCTCGGCTCGCCGGCGGGGGCGTTCAAACGGAATCGACATGAGATTGCCGACTTTGGCTCCCGGTCCATTGGTCATCATGCAGACGCGATCGCACATGTAGATCGCTTCGTCGACATCGTGAGTGATCAGCACCGTGGTCAGCTGTTCGCGATCGAGGATTTCGAGAATCACATCCTGCAGTTCCATACGAGTGAGCGAATCGAGCCGGCCGAAGGGTTCGTCAAGGAGCAGCACTTTCGGCTGCAAAGCAATCGCTCTCGCGATGCCGACCCGCTGCTGCATCCCGCCAGACAGCTCGCGGGGATAGCGGTGCATTGCGTCCGAGAGTCCTACGATTCCCAGGTAGTAGGCGATCAGGTCGTGTCGCATCTGCGGGGTGGCATGCGGATAAACGCGATCGACGCCGAGCTTTACGTTGCCGTACGCGGTCATCCACGGGAGTAGACAGGGAGACTGAAAGACCACGGCTCGGTCAGGTCCCGGTCCCGAGATCTCCCGGCCATCGACAATAATCCCGCCGGAGGTGATCGGGTTCAGGCCGGCCAGCATGGTGAGGACAGTCGACTTGCCGCAGCCGGAGTGGCCAATGACGCCGACCACTTCGCCTTTGCGAATTTTGAGGTTGAAGCCGTCGATGACCTTGATGTCGTCGCCGTAGGGATTCGGGTACGCCTTGATGAGATTGGACATCTCGACGTATCGCTCTTCGGCTGGATTGCTCATGACTGATACTTTCTGTCCGGGAGACAAGGGACGGGCGACAAACTCAAACGACGCTGATTTCGATGTTCGGGGCAGCATCCAGCGAGATCGGCTGGATCTGCGGCAGCTTCAGGTTTCCGGCGACGTTGAGCCGTTTCGACTCGGCATTGATGTCCATCATGTAACGGGTCACGTCGTTGCGAATGTGCTTGAACTCGGGATTGAAATTGAGCGTGGCTCGATCGCGCGGGCGTTCGAGCGGCACGGCGAATTCTTTGCCGAATGTGGCCCGCGGCCCCGGAGTGAGCGGGACAATCCGGTCGGCCATGAGCACGGCTTCGTCGACATCGTTGGTGATCATGACGACCGTCCGTTTGTCCTGTTCCCAGAGCCGCGTGATTTCATCCTGAAGCACCGAACGGGTAATGGCGTCGAGAGCGGAAAGGGGTTCATCGAGCAGCAACACTTCCGGCTGCATCGACAGGGTGCGGGCCAGCGAAAGTCGCTGCCGCATTCCGCCCGACATTTCGTTCGGCTTCTTCCACTCAGCTCCCGTCAGGCTGACCAGATCGATGTAATGCTGAATGTGATCTTCCCGCTGAGTCGGCGACATGCCGGGGAAGACCTGCTTGACGGCCAGTTCGATGTTGCCGTGCACCGACAGCCAGGGAAGCAGCGAGTAGTTCTGGAAGACGATGCCGCGATCGGGACCCGGAGGGCCAATCGGTTTGCCGTGCATCTTGACGGTTCCCTGATCCGGTTCGATCAGCCCGCCGAGCAGCGAGACAACCGTGCTCTTGCCGGAGCCGGAGAAGCCGATGATGGCAACGAACTCGTTCTCTTCGACAGCCAGGCTGGCATCGGTCAGGACTTCGTATTTGTCCGAGCCGATCCCGTGGCCGAAAGAGACGTTGTCGAATTCAAGAATGGGCATGAGAGAAAGTTCCGACTGGGAATAAATGTTATTCGTGGATCAGATTGCGGCGGGGGCTCCGTCGAAGCTGACGAGTCGCTGGAAGATGATCATGATGCGATCGAGCATCAGGCCGATGACTCCGACCACGAAGACGACGACAAACATCTGGGCGAAGGTTTCCGACGACCCGTTGTTGAACATGTCCCACACGAACTTGCCGATTCCTTCACTCGAACTGAGCAGCTCGGCGGCAATGAGCACCATCCAGCCGACGCCGAGTGAGATTCGCAGACCGGCGAAGATCAGCGGCAGAGCCGAAGGGATGACGATCTTGGTGAGACGCTGAAAGAAGTTGAGCCGCAGCACGCGAGCCACATTCAGGTGATCTTTGTCGATCGACGCGACTCCGAGAGCCGTGTTGACCAGAGTCGGCCAGAGCGAGCAGAGAGCGACCGTGATTGCCGAAGCGATGAAGGCGGGGTTGATCTGGAGCCAGCCGATGAGCGGCAGATTCGACATGCCGACCATCAGCCAGTGGGTTTCGGGATCGGTGATGACGCCGCCGACGATGATCAACGAGATTGGCAGCCACACGATCGGTGAGACCGGTTTGAACAGAGCGATGAACGGTGTCACGGCAGCCATGAACGTCGGGCTGACGCCGCAGAGGACTCCGATCGGAATCGCGATCGCCGTCGCCAGGAAGAAGCCGGCGAAGACACAGGCCAGCGATCGCATGATCTGCATCGGCAGTGTCCACGGTTTGGCATATTCCGAGTCGACGATCTTCTGCATCCGGCCTTCAATCTGCAGCATCTGCTGAGCGATCGGCATCAGGTCGGGGCCGGTTGTCGCGGCATACTGCAGTTTGAGTTCTTTCAGCCTGGCAGCTTCTTCCTCGAGTTTCAGACTCCGGTTGGCCTTTGAAAGGATCTCTTCCTTCTTGGCGAGGTACTGCTCTTCTTCTGCGATCTCGGTCTGAAACCGCATCGCGTTCTGGAGCGGAGCGTAAGTCAGATTGCGAACGTCGTCCTGTTCGGCTTTGAGCGTCTTGAGGAGTTCACGTTCCTGTTCGGTCTGGAACTTGTGGCCGCGAATGTAGGCGAGCAGTTCGTTCTTGGCCTCGATGTCCCGCTGGTCGATCTGCGTTGCCTTCACGATGAGAGCGGCTTCGCGGCGTTTCTCAGCCTGCTCGAATTCGGCTTTTTTCGTTTCGTAAGCGGTAGCCAGCGGTTCCATTTCTTCGGCGATGAGAGTCGTGCGTTCTTCGCTTGCCGCGGCGACCTGCTCATCGGCGTTGGCCTTCATCGCATTCAGAACCGCCCGTTGCTCCGACACTTCTGCCAGGCTGGCTTCCCGTTCCTCGCCGCTCAATCCGTAGGCGACCTGCTTATCGCTTTCGCGTTCGTGAAATCGTTTCACTCCCTGAGCGGCATCCCAGACCACGGCCGGCGTTGGCACTTCGCCCGATTTCGTTTTGTAAACGGGAGCAATCAGCGCCCAGGCGACCAGAAACGCGAGGAAGGTCAGCGAGGGGATGACGATGAATCGACCGATCTTCTTGAGCTGCAGTTGCGGCTCTTCGCCATAGCAGAGACGAACGACCGGCTCGAGAAACGTCAGTCCACTCACGTGGATGATCTTCAGCAGTGTGTATTTCAGGCTTTCCATGACTTACTTTCGTAAGAGATCGTTTCTCGGTTGTCTGGGATGCTCACGCTCGCGTGGGCAGGCTTGTTTCAAGTTCGGAACGCCGCTGGGGATTCGGTGCTCTTAGAGGGAATCTTTGTTGCCGATTTTGTGCGAGTTCAGATATCCGATCGGATCGTGGCCGTCGTACTTCACTCCGTCGATGAAGTCCGAAGTCGGCGGCTTGTATCCGTCGGAGTCCCAGGGGACTTCGTCTTTCTCGATCAGACCTTCATCGAGCAGCAGTTGGGCGGCCTGCAGGTAGATCTCGGGCTTGTAGACCTTGCGGGCGATCTCGTCGTACCACTCGGCGGGCTTCGGTTCGGTGATCTGCCCCCAGCGACGCATCTGCGTGAGGAACCAGACGCCATCGCTGTACCAGGGGTAAGTGCAGTAGTGCTTGTAGAAGACGTTGAAGTCCGGCATCGGACGTTTGTCCGACTTCTGAAAGTAGAAGTAGCCGGTCATCGAGTTGCGGATGATGTCGAAGTCGGCTCCGACATAATCGGATCGCGACAGGATGCGGGCGGCTTCTTCGCGATTGACCAGCTTGCCGGTGTCGTCGGTTTCATCGAGCCATTTCCCAGCTCGAATCAACGCCTTCACCACGGCGACCATCGTGTCGGGATTCGCGTTGGCCCATTCCTGGGTGACGCCGAAGACTTTCTCGGGGTTGTTCTTCCAGATGTCGTAGTTCGTCGAAACCGGCACGCCGATGCCTTTGGCGACCGCCTGTTGATTCCACGGCTCGCCGACGCAGTAACCCTGAATGTTGCCGGCTTCGAGAGTGGCCGGCATCATGGGAGGAGGCGTGACAGAAAGTTCGACCTCGGCATCGGTCCGACCCCCGATATCGCTTTCGGTATACATCCCCGGGTTAATCCCCGAAGCGGCCAGCCAGTAGCGAAGTTCGTAGTTGTGCGTTGAGGTCGGGAAGACCATGCCCATCTGGAGTTTCTCGCCCGAGGCGAGACGCGATTTCACAATCGGCACCAGCGAGTCGGCGGTAATCGGGTGTGGCGGCTGTTCGGATCGCAGAGCAGGATCGTTCTGCTGCATCTGCTCCCAGATGCTGTTGGAAACTGTGATGCCGTTTCCGTTCAGATCCATCGTGAATGGGGTTATCACGTGAGCGGAGGTGCCGAACCCGATCGTGGCGGCGATCGGCTGGCCGGAGAGCATGTGGGCTCCGTCGAGGTTGCCACTGATGACGTTGTCGAGCAGCGTCTTCCAGTTCGGCTGAGCGACGACTTCGACCGAAAGTCCTTCATCGGCAAAGAAGCCTTTCTCGCGGGCGATGACGATCGGAGCACAGTCGGTCAGCTTGATGAAGCCGAACTTGAGATCGGTCTTTTCGAGTGTCAGCTTTTTCGTGCCGCTCGTGGCGATCTCGAGATCTTCAGGAGCCAGCTTGTCGGCTTCCGCGAGATCCGCTTCGGTCAGTTCGAGCTGAAGTGGCACGGCTCCTTCGCCGGTACTGCATCCGGGAAGGCACGCACAAAGAGCCAGGGCAGAAAGAAACAGTGAAGCACGGAGAGTGCAGATCATCAGCAGGGCGCTTTCGTGAAGGAGTCTCACAACGATTGCCTGAATAATTCCAACTTGTTTGTCCTCACGAGAGCGCGTCGAAGACAATGGGTGGAAAAGCAATGGTTGTGCCATTCACGGCAGCAGAACTCCCATCCCCGTGGCCGACCGAACAGCGCGGATCAGGCGACACGTGGTCTCCCACAGCGGTGCCTGTTAATTCATCTTCAGTGCCTGTTTGACGGACGCGAGAACTTTGATCGGTCCTTTTGTGCTGGGGAAAGAGGCAGCAGGTTCGCATAGTTTGTGCGCACGTCAGCAGCATTCCGCAGGCAACAAAAAAAGCAGAGCCGGAAGGTCCGGCCCTGCTTCGTCGAGAGACAAGGTTTGCGTGTTCTTATCGCGAATCTCAGAACTGATAGTTCGCCAGGAAGTAGAACTGACGGGCATCGTCCCGGTTCAGTGCGGTGTTCGTCACGGCTCCGCCATACCAGAACCAGGAGTAGCCGCTCTGCAGGGTGAGGTTCTTGTTGACGACGTACGTTGCAATCAGATCGAGCTCGTTCCCGATGTGGCTGTCTTCGGTGCCGCCCACGTCTGTGGACCGCGGGCCCAGCGGAGCGCCGGCGATGTTGTAGACGTAATCCTGCGCCCGGTGCTTGTCGAACCAGTGCCACTGAGCGAGCAGCGACAGTTTCTCCGTCGGTGCGATCCTGGAGCCAATCGAGTAGTCGACCATGTTCTGCCCGCCGAGGTTATCGAGAATACCCCAGTAAGCGTGTCCCAGCGGATACAGCGAGAAGTAGGTGCTGTCGCGTCCGTCGGTTGGATCCTCATCGCCCGAGCCAAGGTAGTACAGGGCGAAGACCGTCGGCTTCATGTCGACCTTGTTCCAGGTGTGGGACACGGTCGCATTGAAGAATCCCGCGAAGACATCGAGATCAGGTCCCCCCGACTGGAAGTCATCTTCGCCGACCTGAAAGGCTCCCTGAATATCGTAGTCCCAGGTTCGCTCCACGGTGTCGCAGCAGTCTTTGACTTCTTTCTTCCCGTAGTAGCGGGCACCGAATGTGTGACGATTCCCGTCCTGACGATTCAGAGCCGGCTCGTTCTCCACATCCCAGATCCAGTAGAGATCCATCGTCCCTTCGTCGAGGCCACGATAGGTCGCGTAAACGCCGTTGACCCATTCACTCTGGTCGGGCGTGTCGAACGATTCCGTTTTGAAGACCGTGCCCCGAGCCGCCCCGTTGACCGGCTGGACGGCGAAGGCATCGATGTCCCATTCCTTTCCTTTGTAGTAGGCTTTGTAGCCTTCAAAGTTCCGAAAGGTGTTGGCCCAGCTGAGAGGCGACATCACATGCTGGTCGCCGTAGAGCAGCGTCTGCCGTCCGTAGCGGCCGTGGACTTCGCCGTTCTCCAGCTCCATCAGTTTGACATCAACATAATATTGCAGCAGGTCGGCCCGATTTTCATCGATCGGCAGGATCGGCAGTTCTTCGCCGAAGGTGCTGGAGTCGATCGCTTCGACGTAACCGGTGACCATATCGTTCCAGGTGACGGAGGCGTGCGGCGTCCAGCGCCACTGATCGTAACTGCTCAAGCCTGGCCCGCCCGGTCGCAGACGGTTCATCTCATGCAAATAGCGATAACGAAGCGCCATCCCGGCTTCGCCCTTCCAGACACAGTTCTCGAACGTAATAGGTTCGAGTTCCGGGAGAAACGGCTTCTCGCAATCTTCGAAGACATCGATTGAGCAGCAGCCGTCGACGCAGTCATCCACGCAGCGGTCGACACAGTCGTCGCAGCAGTCCTCCGTCGAGCAGGAGACGAGGCGGATGTCGCTGCCGCTCGTTTCTGCGGCTGGCAGCGAGTCGGCAAAGCAGACGCCGAGTAAAGCGCCGACCCCGGTGGCCAGGGCGAGTTTCTTAAACAACATCTGAATTCCTTCCTGGAAGTTCGAACGAATCGAAGAGCAAGTGTGTCAATGCGGGAGTTCGTGGAGGCACTTCGCGCGGGGCGTTTGCCTCAACCTCTGCTCCTCCCTGAAACCCGCCGGTCATGGATGGACCTGGAACGTTGCTCCTTCAACATTCGCGACGCCCGAGCGGCCGACCCTCGTGATCGGTCTCTCCGGACCCGCCTCGTTCAGAACGCGAAACTGGTCGGGTACTCCTTGAATCGGAATTCCGGGAATTCGCGACTTTGCCGATTTAAGGGGCCTGCCATGAACGCAATCGGCTTGCCGCCCAGTGCCGGACGTTCTTGCCTAATCGTTAAAATCAACACGTGGAGATGCGAAGCAGACGGGCCGCCGTGTACGATTTGTCCATCAACTTCTCCTCAGTCACGACTCATCCGTCCCGGACAGCGTGGTGTTGTTCGCGCTGAAATCCGAAATTCAACCGAGGTTGGCTCATGAATCCGCCGTTCGGCATCCGCTCCCTGATCCTTCTCCTTGGAATCGCCGCCGCTCCATTCGTGCCGACATTCGCCGCCGAGCAGCCGAACTTCCTCGTCATCGTCGCAGACGACCTCGGCTTCAGTGACCTCGGATGCTATGGCGGAGAAATCAACACGCCCAATCTCGATCGACTGGCCGGGCAGGGGACGCGGTTCACCCGCTTCTACACGACTTCACGCTGTTGTCCGTCGCGAGCAGCCCTGCTGACGGGGCAGTATCCGCACGCGGTTGGACTGGGCCATATGACGCAGGATCTCCAGCGGCCCGGCTATCGGGGCCGCGTGACTCCCGGCGTTCCGACCATCGCCGAGGTGCTCGAGCCGCTCGGCTATCAGTCTTATCTTGCGGGGAAGTGGCATCTCGGCACCGACGATCCGACCGCTCACGGTTTCCTTGAATTCTACGGCACCCTCGTGAGTGCAAAGACCTTCTGGGATCCCGATCATTTCACGCGACTTCCGGCGGATCGAAAAC
Source organism: Rubinisphaera margarita (assembly GCF_022267515.1). Taxonomy (NCBI): domain Bacteria; kingdom Pseudomonadati; phylum Planctomycetota; class Planctomycetia; order Planctomycetales; family Planctomycetaceae; genus Rubinisphaera; species Rubinisphaera margarita. The sequence goes on from NZ_JAKFGB010000009.1 coordinate 457,019, forward strand.
GAATCGAGTACCCCGCCGACAAGTTCTACGCAACCGATGCGGTGACCGATCATGCGTTGCAGTTTCTGGAAATCGCGCAGAGCAATCCGGATCAGCCCTGGTTTCTGTACCTGGCCTACAACGCTCCGCACTTTCCGCTGCAGGCTCCGCAGGAAGACATCGCCCGCTATGCCGACCGCTATCACGACGGCTGGGATGTTATTCGCGAAGAGCGGCTGGCTCGTATGAAAGAGCTTGGCATCCTGCCGCCCGAGACGCCGCTGACGGCTCGTTCTCCCTACGCGAACTACGGAGAAACGGAAACGGGAATCAACCCGGCGTGGACCGATCTCCCTGAGGACCGCCGAGCCGATCTCGCCCGACGCATGGCGATCTATGCCGCGATGATCGACCGCATGGATCAACAGATTGGTCGCGTGGTCGAGCAACTCGAACAGTCCGATCAACTTAATAACACCGTCATTGTGTTCCTCTCCGATAACGGAGCCTGTGCCGAATGGGACCCGCACGGCTTCGACATCTCTTCGAGTCCGAACAACATTCTGCATCGCGGCGACGAACTCGATCAGATGGGAACGCCCGGCACCTTCCACAGTGTCGGCTCCGGCTGGGCGAACGCCAGCAATACGCCCTTCCGGATGTATAAGCACTATGTCCATGAAGGAGGAATCACATCGCCCTGTATTGTCTTCGATCCTCGAAACCATACGGATGGCGGACAGATCAGCGACATCCCGCTACACCTGATTGATCTTCTCCCCACGCTCGTAACAGCGGCGGGCGGAACGGTCGATGACCGCTATCCGGGGCAAAGTCTGCAGAAGTATGTGAAGTCCACGAACGTGGAGCGACCGCTCTTCTTCGAACACGAAGGCAATCGAGCAATTCACGCCGGCCGCTGGAAACTCGTCGCCTTCCGCGATCGGCCGTGGGAACTGTACGACATGCAGCGCGACCGCGTTGAACAGAACAACCTCATCCGCGCGCATCCCGAAATCGCCGCCGATCTGCACCAGCAATGGAACACTTGGGCCGAAGCGAATCAGGTCACGCCTCTTCCCGAAGACTACGAAGTCCAGTACCTCCGTTCGCACTGATTAGAAAGTCACCCCACCCGTCTGGGTGACGAAGTCCCGGGAAGAACACTGCAGGGGTGGCCCTGATAGCTTGTCTATCAGGGCGGCGCAGCCGTAGGAGACCGCCGTTTGACGAGGGTGAAATCTCGACCCTCCCCCGTCTTCCCTCCTGACAACGAAGTCACTTCACAATAAGCCGTCCAACTCCGTACTCCGACGGCTGCGCCGCCCCGAAAGAATCTTTCGGGGCCACCCGGGTGGACTGGGTGGGCTTTCTGGATCAATGCCGGTGAGCGACCTCTTGTGGCTGCGCCACTCAGACGCACGCGTCTGAGCCATCCTCTTTAATGAAGCCCAGCCATTTGGGATCGCAGGGATGGCACAGAGATTCATCTCTGTGTTGAATGCGCACCGTGAACGGTTCGACGTTGCAACGCAACAGGAGGCCTTTCTTTCACGTCGACTGGAACATCGACACCCCCAGAGACCCATCAACGCTTGCAATTCTGTCTCTGGTTTGCCATCTTGCACAAACGATTGTTCTAAGTCATTTCCGGAATTCCGCCGTGTCTTCTTCACCCTCGACGTTGCAACAGGTCGCCGATGCCGCTGGGGTCAGCGTGTCGACGGCCTCTCGCGCCCTGGCCGGGAAGGCGCGGGAGTATCGCATCAGTTCGAGGACCGAAGCCGCCGTCCAGCAGGCGGCTCAGAAGTTGAAGTTTCGTCCGAGCAGAACGGCTCAGGCGCTGCGTTCTCAGAAGACCGGATTGCTCGGCGTGGTTGTGCCCGATGTGGCCAATCCCTTCTTTGCCGCGATCGCTCGTGAAGTGACCCGGGCCGCCGAGGAGAATGGCTATGCCGTCCTGCTGGCCGACACCGGTGAGCAGACGGCGACCGAACAGCGGGCGGTCGAACAGTTTCTCTCCCGGCAGGTCGAAGGGCTGGTCGTCTGCCCCGTGGGGCACGAATCGCGTCATCTTCAGCGGCTCGAGGCAGCGGGCATTCCGCTTGTGCATGTCGACCGCGGCTTCTCCGACGGTTCTACCGTGACCGTTACGTCCGAACATACCCTCGGGGCGGCTCAACTGACGCGGCTGCTGATTGAAGCCGGCCATCGCCACATCGGCATCGTCCAGGGGGAACCGGGGACGCTGCCGAACGAAGAGCGACTCGAAGGCGTACAGTCTGAATTCGAGCGAGCCGGCATCGAATGGGATCCAGAGCAGATTGTCGGGACGCATTTCAGTGAAGAGTCCGGCTATCGGGCTGCCGGAATGCTGCTGAAGTCCGGAAAGAAATCACTCACCGCCCTGTTCGCATTCAGCAATCAGATCGCCCTCGGCTGCATGCGAGCCATTCGCGAAGCCGAGTTGACGGTTCCGGGAGACCTGTCGCTCGTCACGTTCGACGATCATCCCTTCGCCGAGTACGTCGCCACGCCGTTGACGGTCGCCTCACAGAACGTAAGCGAAATTGGCCGGACGGCCGCCCGGCTGCTGATTGATCAAATGACATCGGGGAAAAAGCCCCGCAAGAAAGTCCATCGCATCCCTGTTCAAATTCATCAGCGCGGCTCCATCGCATCGATTGAGTCGTGAGAGACACCTATTCAGAAAGCAAACTCATGAACTGGAAGCCTCTTTATCTTGTTCTTCTCGCCGGAGCGATTGTCTCGGGTGGGCTGGTCAACTTTAGTGCAGCCGGCGAGCCGGTGCCGTTGATTTTCGATACTGACAGTGGGAACGACATCGACGACGTGCTGGCTCTCGGCTTGATTCACGCGCTGCAGAGTCGGGGCGAATGCGAGCTGCTCGCCGTGACGATTACCAAGGATCACGAACTGGCTGCTCCGTTTGTCGATGCGGTCAACACGTTCTACGGACGGGGCGAGATCCCAATCGGTGTCTGCGACAGCGGCGTGACGCCGGAAGCGGGCCGGTTCAATGTGCTGGCGTCCAAGCAGGACAACGGAAAGGACCGCTATCCGCACGACCTGCGATCGGGGAAGAACGCCCCGGCTGCCGTTACGGTTCTGCGTCAGGCTCTGGCCGATGCCGAAGACAACTCGGTCTCTATCGCCCAGGTCGGATTTTCAACAAACCTCGCCAACCTGCTCGACAGCGAGCCGGATGACATCAGCCCGCTCTCCGGCAAGGATCTGGTTGCAAAGAAGGTGAAGCTGCTGTCGATTATGGCGGGGGCTTTCGAGCAGATCCCGAACCGCGAAGGGAAACCGTACGATCACAAGGAATACAATATCATCAAGGACATCCCGTCCAATCAGAAGCTGGCGAAGGAATGGCCGACGCCGGTCATCTGGAGTGGATATGAGATCGGTTTGAACCTGCGATATCCGCATGAAAGTATCGAGCAGGATTACGATTACGTTGAACATCATCCGCTCAAGGAAGCCTACATTCTCTACAACCCGCCGCCTCACGATCGCCCCACCTGGGACCTGACGAGCGTTCTGCAGATTGTGCGACCGAATCGTGGTTACTTCGGACTGTCGGAATCGGGTTACGTCGATGTCGCCGATGACGGACTGACCACGTTCCGAGCCGACTCGGAAGGCAAGCATCAGTATCTTACGCTCGACGAGGCCCAGAAGATCCGCGTCAAGGAAGCCCTCATCTTCCTCTCCAGCGAACCCCCGCACCAGAACTAAGAGTAGGGTCCGCCGTGCGGACGCGGAAAGCGTCCTCCCGAAATCCACAGCGGGCCTTGTTTCTTTGATCTACGGTTTTGAATGAACGACTTTGAGGGTAGCCCCGGTTGATTCAACCGGGGTGGCGAAGCCACAGGAGGTCTGTCGCAATCTCCCAGTTCGAGGCGATGTTTGAGACCTCTTGCCGACTGCGTCGGCCCCGGTAGCGGAGCAACCGGGGCTACCCAGATGAACTCTCGATTTTTAAGGATCCCCGTCCGCAACGGACCCAACGAGAATGAACATGTCCGGTACCAAACCGCGTATCACTGTCGTCGGGTCCATCAACATGGATCTCGTTGTTCGTTCCCGCAAGCTGCCTGCGCCCGGGGAGACGATCACGGCTACGGACTCCGTGGAAAGTCCCGGGGGCAAGGGGGCGAATCAGTCCGTCGCAGCGGCTCGTCTCGGAGCGGACGTGATTCATCTCGGCCGCGTCGGCAGCGACAGCTTTGCCGATCGGCTCATCGACAATTTGAACAATGAAGGCGTGGCGACCGACCATGTTCTGCGGACGCCGAATATCTCCAGTGGACTCGCCGTCGTGATGGTCGAGGACTCGGGAGAGAATTCGATCGTTGTCGTCCCCGGCTCCAACGGGGAAGTGACCGCGGTTGATGTCGAACAGCATGCCGAGATAATTCGGCAGTCGGATGTCCTCGTCGTTCAACTTGAGATTCCGCTCGATGCCGTGCTGGCGGCGATCGATATCGCTCGTGAAGCCGGGGTGAAAGTGATCGTCGACCCGGCTCCCGCCGTCGAAAATCTCCCGGAAGAACTGCTGAGGGTCGATGTGATCTGCCCCAATCAGTCGGAGGCGGAGATTCTGCTGGGGACGCCGGTCGAATCGGTGCAGGATGCCCGGCAGGCGGCGTGGCAGCTGGTGCGTCGTGGTGCGAAGAACGCGATTATCACGCTCGGCTCGGAAGGAGCCGTCCTCTGTAATGGCGAGACGCTGGAGTTCCTCGCTCCGTTTGTCGTCGAAGCGGTCGACACCACCGCAGCCGGCGACGCGTTCGCGGGAGCCCTCGCCGTCCGCTGGATGGAAACGGGCGATCTGCTGCAGGCGACCCGCTTCGCCTGTGCAGCCGGTGCCCTCGCGGCCTCCAGACACGGCGCTCAACCGGCGATGCCGCGACGCGACGAGGTCGAATCGCTTCTGCAGCAGCCCGCAAGCACGACGGACAACTAACTCGAATCACACTATCAAACAGGCCCTTTGAAGGGGACACCATGAAAACTGCTCAGAGACTTTTTCTGCTGGCCACATTCGCGATGAGCACGGTCCTCGGCTGTGCTCCGGGCGAGAACGGCGGCAACACGTCCGGTTCGGCGGAATCCGACTCCGGCAAGCCCCGCATCGCTCTGATTATGAAGTCGCTCGCCAACGATTTCTTCTCGGCGATGGCGAAGGGGGCGGAAGAGCATCAGGCTGCCCATGCCGAGGAGTACGAGCTGATCGTCAATGGTATCAAAGATGAGCGGGACCTCAGTCGGCAAGTCGCGCTGGTGGAAGAGATGATCGCCGCCGGCGTCGATGCCATCGTGATTGCCCCCGCCGATTCCAAAGCTCTCGTCCCGGCTCTGCGTCGGGCTCAGAAAGCCGGCATTGTGGTGATCAACATCGATAACCGCCTCGATCAGGAAGTGCTGGAGCAGGAAGGCGTTTCGATTCCGTTTGTCGGGCCGGATAACAAAGCCGGAGCGAAGAAGGTTGGCGACTATCTGGCGACGAAACTCGCAGCAGGGGACGCCGTCGCTGTGCTGGAAGGGATTCGGACTTCGTTCAACGGTACTCAGCGGCGGCTCGGTTTCGAAGAAGCGATGAAAGCCGCCGACATCAATATTGTGGCCAGTCAGTCGGCTCAATGGGAAATGAGCCAGGCGAATACGGTGGCCTCGTCGATGCTGAGTGAGCATCCGGAGATCAAAGCGATTCTGGCCGCTAACGACAACATGGCTCTCGGTGCCGTTGCCGCCGTGCAGAGTGCGGGGCTCGACCATCCGGTTCTCGTCGTCGGCTTCGACAACATTCCCGCCGTCCGGGAGGCGATGAAAGAAGGCAAGGTTCTGGCGACGGCCGATCAGCATGGCGACAAGCTGGCCGTGTATGGCATCGAGTACGCCCTGAAGCTGATCGACGATTCCGACGCTGAGGTCGAAGACCGTGAAACGCCGGTCGACCTGATCACGGCTGAGGATCTGGGCGAATGAGTGCCGCGACGCCTCTGCTTCGCCTGACTGAGATCACGATGGACTACGCCGTCCGCGTGCTGCATCAGGTCAGCTTCGACGTGCGATCTGGGACGATTCACGCCTTGCTCGGTGCCAACGGTGCCGGGAAGAGCACGCTGTGTCGGATCATCTCGGGACTGACGCAGCCAACCGGCGGATCGATGATGTTCGATGCAGCCGCGTACGCTCCCCGTACGAAGAGTGAAGCGGAAGCCGCCGGGATCCAGATCGTTCAACAGGAGTTGAACCTGATTCCAACGCTGACGGTCGCCGAGAATGTGATGTTCGGGCGGATGCCGCACCGGCTCGGCTTCGTCAATCGGCGGGAACAGCGGGAGCAGGCCCGGCAGGCTCTGGACCGGTTCGGCCTGAAAGACATTCCGGTCGATCAGCCCGTCGGCGAGCTGGGAATCGGCCAACAGCAGATGATCGAGATCGCCTCGGCTCTCGATCGGGAGTGCCGGCTGCTGATTCTCGATGAACCGACGGCTGCTTTGAGTGGCGGCGAAACGGAGCGGCTGTTTCACTGGCTCGAACAACTCCGCGAGCAGGGGACGGCGATGATCTATATCAGTCATCGTCTCGAAGAAGTGGTTCGGCTGGCCGATGAGATTACCGTCCTGTGCGACGGCCGGCATGTGACGACGAGATCGGCGAAGGACGTGACAGCCGACCAGATGGTCGACCTGATGACGAACTCCACGGGAGTGACTTCACCGGTGCAGGAGTTTGTCTCGAAGAAGACCGATCGTGTCGTGCTGGAGGTGAACGGACTGACCCGCGAACCGGTCGTGCGAAATGTTTCTTTCACCGTTCACGCTGGCGAGCGTTTCGGCATCGCCGGGCTGGTCGGTTCCGGCCGGACCGAGTTGTTGCGGCTGTTGTTCGGAGCCGATGTCGCGGAGCAGGGGGCTCTCCAGTTGAATGGCGAGCCGCAGAAGTACCGCTTCCGGCATCCCTGGCAGGCGGTCCAGCATGGCTTCGCCATGGTGACGGAAGACCGCAAGGAAACCGGTCTGCTGCTGGCTCAGTCGATTCGCATGAACTCCACGCTGGTCAGTCTGAAGCAGCAGTTTCAGCGGCTCGGCTGGATCAATCGGGCCGGCGAGCGTAGCGAATCGGAAGAACTCCGGAAGCGACTCGATACCCGCTGCAACGGAATCGAACAGCCCGTCGGAACGCTGAGCGGCGGCAATCAGCAGAAAGTCGCGGTCGGCAAATGGCTGGTCGAAGAAGCCGCTGTCTATCTGTTCGATGAACCAACTCGCGGAATCGACGTCGCGGCTCGAAGGAGAATTCATGCCCTCATTGAAGAACTGGCCGCGGCGGGAAAGGCGATTGTGATTGTCAGCAGCGATCTGGAAGAACTGTACGAAACGTGTGACACCATCGGCGTGATGTCGGCTGGCCGGATGGTCGGAGTCAACCGCCGCAATAACTGGTCGACGGAGACCATTATGCGACAATCGTTCGCCGGCTACGGCTCAACATCGGAAGGAGCGGCCTGATGTCGGAACCTGCGAAGTCCTCCCGTCGTTCGGCTCTGCTGGCCTCGGTGCTGCCGTATGCCGGAATGCTCGGCGTGCTGCTGCTGTTGATCGTGATCTTCAGTCTCAGCAGTCGAAACTTTCTGTCGGCGTCGACCGTCACCTCGGTGCTCAATCAGATTCCCGACCTGACCGTGATCGCCGTCGGGATGACGCTCGTGCTGATCATTGGCGGCATCGATCTTTCGGTCGGTTCGCTGCTCGCGTTGTCCTCGTCGATCATGGGCGTGGTGATGATCGATCAGGGCCTGCCGCTGGCCGCGGCGATTCCGGCGAGTCTGTTCGTCGGCGCGTTGTGCGGTCTCATCAACGGATTGATCAGTGTGAAGGCGCGGATCCCGTCGTTTATCGTCACGCTCGGCATGCTCGAGATGGCCCGCGGCTTTGCGTATCTGGCGACCGATTCCCAGACGAAATACATCGGCTCCAAAGTCGAATGGATCGGCACCGCGATTCCCGGCCTGGCGATTTCCCCGGCCTTTCTGGTCGCGATCGTGGTCGTGATCGCCGGGCAGATTCTGCTCACTCGCACGGTCTTCGGACGTTACGCAGTGGCGATCGGGACGAATGCCGAGGCGGTCCGGATGTCGGGGATCAATGCGGCTCCGTATTCGATTGCCATCTTTACCATCAGCGGACTCCTTTGCGGGGTGGCGGGTGTGATGCAGACGTCGCGGCTGTCCTCGGCTGATCCGAATGCGGCCGTCGGGCTCGAACTGGCGGCAATTGCAGCCTGCGTGATCGGCGGAACGAGCCTGATGGGGGGGCGCGGATCCGTTATTCACACCTTCTTCGGCGTGCTGATTATCGCCGTGCTGCAAACCGGTCTGGCCCATGTCGGGGCCACAGACCCCATCAAACGAATCATCACCGGCGGCGTGATTGTCATAGCCGTGCTGCTGGATGCCCTTCGACAACGAAAGAGAAACTCCCGTGCTCAATAACACATGCCGATTCCTCGGGGCGCTGCTGTTGACTGGCGTTCTGTGTCAGTCCGTGATGGCAGCCGATGACCGTCCGGTGCAGGTCATTTTCGATACCGATATCACCGGCGATGTCGATGATGTGCTCGCTCTGGCGATGCTGCACACACTGGCCGATCGCGGCGAATGCGAACTGCTTGCCGTCACGATCTCGAAGATCAATCCGCTCACCGGCCCATTCACCGATGCGGTCAACACGTTCTACAACCGACCCGATATTCCGATCGGCGTCACCCGCGATGCTCAGGTCCGGGAGAGCAAGTACCTGGACCTCATTAACGAGAAAGACAACGGGGAACTCCGCTATCCGCATGATGTGAGATCGAACGATGAGCTTCCGCTCGCCGTCGATCTGCTGCGAAAGACACTGGCGGAAGCAGACGATCATTCCGTGGTGCTGGTTCAGGTCGGGCTGGCTGCGAATCTGGCTGATCTGGTCGAATCGCAGCCGGATGGAATCAGTCCGCTCAATGGTGTCGAGTTGATCAAGCAGAAGGTGAAACTCGTCTCGGTAATGGCGGGAGCGTTCGAGCCGATCCGGGGCGATGACCATTTTCTGGAAGCGAACGTCAAAAACGGCATTGATTCGATGCAGCGGTTCGCCGCGAAATGGCCCGAGTCGGTGCCGGTCATCTGGAGTGGATTCGAGATCGGCATCGCCACTCGCTACCCCCGTCGCAGTATCCATCGCGACTTCGACTACGTCGATCATCACATCGTTCGCGAATCGTACCTGCTGCACAGCGGGCCGAACCACGATCGCCCGAGCTGGGATCTGACGAGCGTCCTGTATGCCGTCCGCCCGAACGATGGTTATTTCGGGCTGTCGGGCACGGGCAAGGTCACCATTGAAGACGACGGCTACTGCCGCTACGACGCCGGGGCATCGGAACGGGATCGCTTCCTGACGATGACCGATCTGCAACGAGTTCGAGTCGTCGAATGCCTCCGCAGTCTGACCAGTCAACCGCCGTTGAAGGGAGCCGGCCATGAATAAGACGCTTGTACTGCAGTTGGCTTTGGGACTCTTTCTGAACGCGGGAATGCTGCAGGCCGCCGAGCCGGTGAAGGTGATCCTCGATACTGACATGGCCAACGACTGCGACGACGCCGGGGCACTGGCGGTGCTGAATGCCCTGGTTGATCGCGGTGAAGCTGAGATGCTGGCCGTGGTGACGAACCGCCATTGTCCGTCCGAGGCCTCGGCTGCGGCGGTGGATGCGATCAACACCTGGTACGGTCACGGCGACACGCCGATCGGGACTGACAAGGATGAATCGAAGACTCCGGACCCGTCGCCCAGTTCCTACACGCCGGCTTTGCGGGACGGGTTTCCGCACGACACGCCCCCGGACTCAGAATGTTCCGATGCGTTGATGGTGTATCGGAAAAGGCTGGCTGCTCAACCCGACAAGTCTGTGGTCATCTGCAGTGTCGGAGCGTTGAGCAATCTTGAAGATCTCTACAACTCGGAAGCGGATGAACACAGTCCGCTTTCAGGGCCGGAGCTGATCGCCGCCAAGGTTCGTCTTACGGTCATCATGGGGGGCGGCTTCCCGAAAACCGAACGGCCCGAGACGAACATCAAACTCGACCCGGCCGCGGCGGTGACGGTTGCGAATCTCTGGCCGGGGGAGATCCTCTGGCAGGGGTACGAAGTCGGAAAAGCGATCATCACCGGCGACTGCCTGCAGCACGCGCCCAGATACAATCCGGTCCGCCGGGCGTTCCAACTTCGACCCTTCGGAAAGGGCTTCGCGATCGATCACGGCAAGCCGAGCCACGACCAGGCGGCTGTCCTGCTCGCCGTCCGTGGACCGCAGCCTGAACTGTGGGAAGTCCGCCGCGATGGCCGGGCCATCTTCGATTCCGACGGACACTCCCGCTGGAGTACCGACTGGCGAAAGAAGCACGCCTATGTGATCATCAAAGGAACCCCCGATAAGCTGACGCAGCAGATCGAGGAACTGATGATGCAGAAGTCGCGCATCCACTCGCCCGAGTAGTTCGACGGGTGGCCCGTCAGGGGGTATGCGTCAGCTGTCAGCGTCAATGCAGCAGGACGGACCGATGACCTCTGAAGAACCGAGTACTCCAGACCTCTCTAAACCCCATCTCCCGACCGACCGGGAGCTGTTCTCGATTGGAGCGCTGACCCGACTACTGCTGTACTTCAACGGCTGGCTTTTCATTCTGACGTACTACCCAGTTGTTTGGTTCTTGCCCAGGCAGCAAGTCGACAATCCGGAATTCAACTCACTCCCACCGCTGATCGTGTTTACGTTGCTGATGGAAGTTGCGGCTCTCAACGGTCTGCTGATCGTGATCCTCCGCCGACGACTCGTTCGAGCCCGTAAAACGTTGCACAAAGGGAGAGAAATCTCAGCTGCGGAGCGGGCTGCCCTCACTATACGAACGGATGATCGGGATCTGCGGATCATCTGGCTCACCGGGCTCATCAACAACGGCGTCATGGCGGCACTCGTCCTGGGGATTGCGGGCTGGCGGGCGATTCAGGGTGAGATCGACTCCTCACGCGGCATGCTGCTTGGCGTGGGGCTGGTTGTTCTCTGTGCGGTTTTGACAACGATCCTGTTCCGAACGCAGTTGCGGTCGCTCCGTGTCTATGGCTTCGCTCTGAAAGCGTGCGGTCCAGATGCCAGGCCGGTATCATAGGGGCAGTCTCCTGCCCGCTTCCGGGCTCCATTCTCCTGCTGAGGAATCTCTCATGAAAAGTCTCGCTCTGAGTGCATTGCTGCTGGGAAGTCTGTCGTTGACGGCTGTTGCCAAAGAGCCGGCCACGAAGCCGGTTTTCAGCGATCAGTTTGAACGCTCCGAAAAGAACGACCAGAAAGAAGAGGTCGGCAACGGCTGGACCACGAACAGCAAGGGAAGGGCGAAGGGGGACAAACAGGTCGACCTGAAAGACGGAACGCTCGTCGTCAACATTTCGCCGCAGGCCGATCACGCCGTGACAGTGAAGCAGGTCCTCGACCTGAGCGACTGTTGCGTTCGCTTTCGTTTTCAGCTCGGTCCGAAAGATCAGCTCGCCTTCAACTTCAGCGACCTGCAACTCAAGACGGTCCACGCCGGGCATATCGCGAGCATCAAAGTGAATACGAATCGGCTCTCGGTCGAAGACCAGAAATACGGCACCATGGAACTCGACCGCTACAAACGCCGCAAGGCGGGCGAAGATCCAAAGAAACTGCGGGAAGAGGTCGCCGACTTCGTGAAAGCCGAGAAGATCTCCCTGGAGCCGGACGTGTGGCACGAGATGGAAATCGTGATCGAAGGCGATACCTGCACGGCGACCGTCGACGGTAAGCATTCGGTCACTCATCAATCCCCCGGCTACGGCCACCCGGTGAAACGACATGTCGCCTTCAGCGTCCCGAAGAATGCCGTGATTGATGACGTCCGAATCTGGGATGTGGCAAAGCCGTAAAACAGCCGCATCCGGGTGGCCCCGAAAGATTCTTTCGGGGCGGCGCAGCCGTAGGAGTACCGAGTTGGACGGCCTGTTGTGAAGAGGCTTCGTTCAGAGGGGCAACAAGGGGGGCTGACTTATTAACGTCGCCCAACGGCATTCTCCCACGGCTTCGCCGCCCTGATAGCCAAGCTATCAGGGCCACCCGGGTGGACTCGTTTTCCAGGCAGAAGCACGGGACAACGCCCTCAGGAGCAGACCGCCCTGCTTCCCTTTCTTCATTCTGATGTAACAATCGTTCGATAGAAACACGAGGCACGCTCATTCCGTTCTCGGTGTCTCCGTGAGGAATGATCTCCCTCTGAACAACAACAGGCGAGCGACATCCAGCAGGAAGAATCGATCATGAAAATACTCGTCACGGGCGGAGCCGGATTTATTGGGAGTCATGTTGTCGATCAGCTCCTGGCAGCCGGGCATACGCCGGTTGTTGTGGATGATCTCTCGACTGGCTTTGAAGAGAATCTTCCGGTTGGTGTGACGTTTCATCAACTCGACGTCTGCGATGCCGCCGCGCTCGACAGGGTCTTCGCGGAGGAGCAGCCGGAGGCGGTCTGTCATCAGGCCGCTCAGATGTCGGTCAGCAAGTCGGTCGCCGAGCCGACTTACGATGCCCGTGTAAACATTATGGGATTGCTGACAACGCTGGAGCTGGCTTCGAAGCACGGCGTGAAACGGTTCGTCTTTGCGTCCTCCGGCGGCGTGCTGTATGGCGATGTCTCCGAACCGGTTGCCGAATCGTGGCCCGCCAATCCGATCTCGCCATACGGAATTGCGAAGTGGACGGGCGAGCGCTATCTGGAGTTCTTCAATCGGGAACACAACCTCGAAACGGTCGCCCTGCGGTATGCGAATGTTTATGGGCCGCGACAGAATCCACATGGAGAAGCGGGTGTAGTCGCCATTTTCTGCCAGCGGATGATCCGGGGCGAATCGACGCGGGTCAACGGCGACGGCAAGTACATTCGGGACTATGTGTATGTCGAAGATGTGGCTCGTGCGAACGTCCTTTCCCTCACGAAAACCTTGCCGGAATCGCACGTCGCGTTCAATGTCGGGACCGGATTTCCGACCGATGTGAACCAGCTCGCGGAGCGGCTGCGAGCCCTGAACGAACAGGCATTGCGGGATGCGGGACGTTTAACTACCGTACCCGAGCCGGACCACGGGCCTGCCCGGGCGGGCGATCTGCGCTCCAATCTTGTCGACGCGGACCGCATTCGTCAGACGTTCGGCTGGAACGATGAAACCACCCTGGAAACAGGCCTGAGTAATACCGTGAGCTGGTTCTCCCGGCAGTATTTCGCAGACGATGAGCCGCGATAACTGCTGTGGACCCTCGCTCGTCAGGCTTCCCAATAACAGCAGAGCGACATGTCCCATAAAACGATCCTGGTCACCGGAGGAGCCGGCTTCCTTGGAAGTCATTTGTGCGATCGACTGATCGAGCAGGGACACGAGGTCATCTGTGTCGACAACTTCTTCTCCGGCTCCAAGCAGAACGTCGCGCATCTACTGAACCACCCCAACTTCGAGCTGATTCGGCATGACATCGTCCGTCCGCTGTTTGTCGAAGCCGATCAGGTTTACAACCTCGCCTGCCCGGCGTCGCCCAAGGCGTATCAGTTCAACCCGATCAAGACCATCAAGACGTCGACAGTCGGCATGGTGAATGTGCTCGGTCTGGCCAAGCGATGCGGCGCCCGTGTGCTGCATACCTCGACGTCGGAAGTTTATGGCGATCCCGAAGTGCATCCGCAGCGGGAAGATTACTGGGGCAACGTGAATCCTCTGGGGCCCCGCAGCTGCTACGACGAAGGCAAGCGGGTCGCCGAATCGCTCTGCATGAACTACCACCTCGCCCATCGGCTCGAGGTACGCATTGTTCGCATCTTCAACACGTACGGCCCGCGGATGCATCCCGATGACGGCCGCGTCGTGTCGAACTTCATCATGCAGGCCCTGCACGGCGAGCCGCTCACGTTGTACGGCGATGGCGAACAGACTCGGTCGTTCTGCTATGTCGATGATCTCGTCGATGGCCTGATGCGGATGATGAATCAGGACGAGGAACTTGGCCCGGTCAACCTGGGCAACCCGACGGAAAACACGATGAAGGAACTGGCGGAAGCGGTGTTGAAGGTCACGGGTGCCCAGAGCGGCATGATCCACAAACCACTTCCGCAGGACGACCCGAAGCAGCGTTGTCCCGATATTACGAAAGCCAGGACGCTCCTCGGATGGGAGCCGACTACGTCACTGGAAACAGGATTGCGCCATGCAGTCGATTATTACCGCGAACGGATTCGAAAGGGTGAATTGTGAGTAAATACCTCGTCACGGGAGCAGCCGGCTTCATCGGCTTTCATCTGACTCATAAACTGCTGGATCGCGGCGACACCGTGGTCGGCGTCGATATCGTCAATGATTACTACGATCCGACCCTGAAAGAAGCCCGGCTCGCGAAGTCGAATGCCCGCGAAGGGTTCAAGAACTACAAAGTCGCCCTCGAAGACCGCGATGCTCTGTATCAGGTTTTCAAAGACGAGAAGCCGGACGTCGTCGTGAACCTCGCCGCTCAGGCCGGGGTGCGTTACTCGCTGACCAATCCGCACGCCTATGTCGACAGTAACCTGGTCGGGTTCGTCAACATTCTGGAAGCGTGCCGCCATAACGAGACCAAGCATCTCGTTTACGCATCGTCGAGCTCGGTGTACGGTGCCAACAAGACGATGCCCTTCTCGATTCACCACAGCGTCGACCATCCGGTCAGTCTGTACGCGGCTTCCAAGAAAGCCAACGAGTTGATGGCTCACACCTACAGCCATCTGTACGGCCTGCCGACGACCGGACTGCGGTTCTTCACCGTGTATGGTCCCTGGGGGCGCCCGGATATGGCGTTGTTCCTGTTCACGAAGGCGATTCTCGAAGGCCGCCCGATTGACGTCTTCAACTACGGCAAGATGCGTCGCGACTTCACCTATGTCGATGATATTGTCGAAGGTGTGGTCCGCGTCTCGGATAACGTGCCGCAGCCGAACCCGAACTGGTCGGCCGATGACGCCGATCCCGGTTCGAGCCACGCTCCGTACAAGCTCTACAACATCGGCAACAACGAGCCGGTCGAGCTGATGTACATGATCGAGACGCTCGAAAAATGTCTCGGCAAGACAGCCGAAAAGAACATGATGCCGATGCAGCCCGGCGACGTCCCGGCCACCTACGCCGATGTCGAAGACCTCGTCCGCGACGTCGGATTCTCTCCGGCGACCCCCATTGAAACCGGCGTGGCGAACTTCGTGGAGTGGTACCGCGAGTATTACCAGGTGTAGTCAGTACAAGGCGTGGAAACGTCCCTTCTCCCCACTTCAGGGGGGAGAAGGTCCCCGAAGGGGGGATGAGGGGGGCGATGAACCAGCGACGTTCCACTCAAGCTGTAATCGACGGCCTACAGAGCAGTTTACCCGCATTTCCCCCTCACCCTAACCCTCTCCCCCAAGGGGGCGAGGGGACTTGAGTGTCTGGGAGTCAGAGCGGGCGATGAATGAATGGCGGGACGATGACCCCGAGATGTTGAAGCGACGGCGTGAGCTTCGTCAACGAGCGACTCAGGCCGAAGCTTTGCTTTGGGGAGCGATTCGCAAACGGAAAGTTGACGGGTTGAAGTTTCGCCGACAGCATCCGATTGCTGGCTTCATCGCGGATTTCGCCTGCGTCGAAGAAAAGTTAGTCATTGAACTCGATGGTGGTTACCACGACTTGTGTTTCGACAGGGATCAAAGTCGACAGAGAACGATGGAACGCCTGGGTTGGCGAGTGGTGCGATTCGCCAACGAAGATGTCATCGATGACGTCGACGTGATTGTTCGTGCGATAAAGAATGTCATAGGAGGCCGCTGAATGTCCCTTCGCCCCCTTGTGGGAGAAGGTAGTCGAAGGCCGGATGAGGGGGTGATGAACCAGTGATGTTCCTGTTCCTTAAGAAATTCGGCCGTGAAGCATGTCACCCGCATTTCCCCCTCACCCTAACCCTCTCCCCCAAGGGGGCGAGGGGACTTGAGAGTCTCTCATGAATCGACGCGGCATCATTCTGGCAGGGGGCAGTGGGACGCGGTTGTATCCCGCGACGCTGCCGATCAGTAAGCAGTTGCTGCCGGTGTTCGACAAGCCGATGATTTATTATCCGCTGTCGACGCTGATGCTCGCGGGGATTCGGGATGTGCTCATCATCAGCACGCCGCACGATCTGCCACTCTTTCAACGGCTACTCAAGGACGGCTCCCAGTGGGGGCTGAATTTGCAGTATGCCGAGCAGCCGAAGCCGGAAGGACTGGCGCAGGCGTTTCTGATTGGAGCGGACTTCGTCGGCGGCAATCCGAGCTGTCTGATTCTCGGCGACAACATCTTCTACGGCCACAAGCTCAGTCAGGTCCTGCAACGCGTCAACGAGCAGTCCACCGGAGCGACCGTCTTCGCGTATCACGTGAGAGACCCGGAACGTTATGGCGTCATCGTCCCCGACAAAGACGGACGGGCGATCGACATTGAAGAGAAGCCGAAGCAGCCCAAGTCGAAGCTGGCTGTCACCGGCCTTTACTTCTACGACAATCAGGTGGTCGACTTTGCTCGGGATCTGAAACCGTCGGCCCGGGGCGAACTGGAGATCACCGACCTCAACCGCGTTTACCTGCAGCGGGGCGAACTGCAGGTCGAAATCTTCGGTCGCGGCACCGCCTGGCTCGACACGGGAACCCACCGCTCATTACTCGAAGCGTCGAATTACGTCAGCGTCATCGAAGAACGACAGGGGTTGAAGATCTCCTGCGTCGAGGAAATCGCCTGGCGAATGGGCTTTATCGACGACGGCCAGCTGTCCGGGCTCGCGGAACAGTTCGGCGGCGGCAGTTACGGAAAGTACCTGCTCGAACTGCTGGAAGCCCGCAAAACGATCTGAACGACCCCCAATATCGGGTGCCATGCCCACGCTTGCGTGGGCATGCAATGGACGTCGCTCCGTCGAATCGCTGAGTGTCTCCCTTCCGGTCTTCTGAGTTCGATCGTTCTTTGAAGTTCTGCGTCACACGAGGCATGCCCACGGCAAGCGTGGGCATGGCACCCCGGGGGATCTCTGGGGATGGTACAGAGATTGATCTCTGTATTGCGGAGCAACAAGAGGCTTGTCTTGAGCGTTCAAACGTCTTCGCAACGCGATACTACTTTGTCGACGCTCGCGTGGGCATGCAATGGACGTCACTCGGTCGAATCGCTGAGTCTCTCCCTTCCGGTCTTCTGAGTTCAGTCATTCTTTGAAGTTCTGCGTCAAGCGAGGCATGCACACGGCAAGCGTGGGCATGGCACCCCGGGGAGTCGCGTTCGCTCGTTGGTCCGTGTTTTCGTTATAATCGTCGCAGTTATCGAGAATTCCCCGGTTCCCGCTTCTCCGGGCAACCCATTTTCCGGTTGGCAGGGTTTAATCCCGTATGCGCAGCTGCCGTCTTTCTCCCTCAGTTCCGAACCGCCGTGGGTTTCTGCTCGTTGTGGTGATGGTTGTCATCATCATGGCGTCGCTGACGTGCTACCAGTTCGCCGAGCGGATGACGACCGAACGCGAGATCGCCAGCATTTACAAAGCGGAAGCGCAGGCCCGGCAGGCGGCTCAGTCGGGCATCGACTTCGTGCTCGCCTGGTTGACAGACCCTGAGATGGATCCCACGGAACTCCCGGCCATGCTGGTTGAGGATTATGCCTGGCAGCTGGTCCAGGCCGGGAATGAAGACGCCGAGGTTCCCAATGACCTGATGTGCGTCTTCGTGAGTCGCGATGCGACCGTCAAGAATGGGGCTCTCACCTTTGGGATCGGCTCGGAGGGGGGGAAGATCAACCTCAACGCTCTGGCCGAGCTCGATGTTCCGCTCGAAGATCAGCGAGGCGTTCTGATGATGCTTCCCAATATGACGGAGTCACTGGCCGATACCATCCTCGATTTCATCGACGCCGATGCTGAGCCTCGCGACTTCGGGACCGAATCCGACGATGGCGACATGATCATCCGCAACGCTCCGTTGACGGCGCTGGATGATTTGCTCGGCATTCCGGAGATTACTCCCGACATGCTGTATGGCGAAGACGCGAACCGCAACGGGCGACTCGATCTGTCGGAAGACGATGGCGAAGTCCGCGAGCCGATCGACAATGCCGATGGTCTGCTCGATCTGGGCTGGGAGGAATATCTCACTCTCTGGAGCCGGGAAACGAATCTTCGTGTGGACGGGACACCACAGATTGACCTCAACTCGGAAGACCTGATGCAGCTTGAAGCCGATCTCACGGCCGAGTTTGGCGAAGAGTTCGCCCAGTTCGTCGTGCAATACCGACAGAATGGACCGAAGCAGTCGTCGAACGCAGATGGTGGTGGCGGCGGAGGTGGCGGAGGAGGCGGCGGAGGAGGAGAAAGGCCACGCGGCGGCGGTGGAGGCGGTGGCGGTGGCGAAGCCCGTGGAGGAGGTGGTAATGCCGGCGGCGGTATTGGCACTGGTACCCTCATCACCGCCCGGGAAAACCCCGGCAATGTCAGTAATCAGGGCGCGAACGACGTCAATGTCAACGGACCCAATATGGTGAATAACGGGAATGCCGGTTCGTCCGGCCAGTATGTCATTCAGTCACCCTATGAACTGATCGATGCCGAGATCGAAGTCGATGGGGATACAGTCCTCAGCCCGTGGACCAGTGCCGATCTTTCTTTTGTGCCCCTGGCGGAAGAACTGCTCTCGACCGTCGATACGCCGACGCGGCCGGGACGGATTGATATGAATCATGCGACCTATGAAACTCTGGCCGGGCTGCCGGAGATTCCGGAAGCACTCATTGATGAGATTCTCAATGGAGCCGGGACGTGGACCTCGCCCGCGGAACTGCTGCAGAACGGAAATGTCGACGTCGCCGGTCTTGTCCGGCTGGAGCCGTTTCTCACCGCACAGAGCCGGACTTATCGATTCGTAACGACCGGCTTCTGGAAATCGGGTGGACCGGTCGTCAGAATCGAAGTGGTGATCGATCTTGCCGGAACCGAGCCGGTTGTTTTGCGGCACCGAAATCTCACTCCGCTCGGGCCGGGTTATAGCATTTCAGAACTGATGCTGGCCGAAGAGATCGAATAGTCTTCCACAGTCCCCCCGTCTGTCCGTCATTTCAGATCCAATCAAGACATGTCGAATCACGAGGTCATTATCGAGTGGGATCTTCCCCATCTGAAGCTGCTCTCCGCGAGCACATCAGGGGGGACGACGTCCATTCAGCACTGGGCGAAGCTCGATCTGCCCCAGCAGATTGCCGAGTCCACTTCCGTGGGGAAGGATGCGGCGGACTGGTTGCAGCACCACGGGCCGGAATGGCTCCGCACATCAGGAGACAACGAGCACGCGATGCAGATTTCGATCGTGTTGCCCCGCGATCGAATGACGATCCGCAAGCTGGAAGTTCCGCCGATGCCGGTCGATGAACTTCCCGGCGTTATTCCATTGCAGATCGCGTCCCAGCTCTCGGCTCGGCCGGATGATCTTGTCATCGACTTTCTTCCGGGACTTCGAGCTTCGTCCGGCGAGGACGGAGGACAGGCTGCTCTGGCCGCCGCGTTGCCTCGGGATCAGATGGATCAACTGCAGAAACTGGCGACCGGCTTGCACGGGGATCTGGTGTCTGTCGGCGTCTCCTCGGTCGCCTTGTGGGAAGCGATTGCGCGGGCTCATGAGCCTCTGCTTACCAGCGTCGTTTCGATCTGCACCGAGGAGCGAATTGAAACGTTACTGACTTCCGAGAAGCAGCTGACGGCATCCGGATCTCGCCGTCGTAATCACGAACAGCCATTTCAGGGTCGGGAAGCGGTCGCGGAGATTCGCCGGCTGCTTGCCGCAGAGGAAGCAGAGACTCGTCCGGTCCAGCTGGTGAATCTGACGTCGCGAAACGATCGGGAACTGGTTACCGAGATGAGGTCGGCGGCCGACTGGAATGTTGAAGTCCTGACGTTCGAGGAGATCGATTCGCGGATTCGTATCGATGAAGCCTGCGCCCCTGAAACAGCAGCCGGACTTTACACCGCAGGGGCAATGCCGGCGATGGGAGGGCTGCTGGCCCGACATGGTGCTCAGACTGCCCAGCTCGATCTGGTACATCCCCGTCGTCTCAAAGAGACGAGAGACTACAGCAGGATTCGGAAGATCGGGCTGATCTCGGTCTGTTGTCTGGCGCTGATCGGAGCCTATCTGGGCTGGTGGTGGAAGCTCTCTTCCCTTCAGGCTGAGGTCGAAGGTGTGAACGATAAGGTCGTCGAAGTGGAGAAGTTTCTGCGAGACCAGGGGAAACTCGTGAAGCACGCGGAAACATTGAATCAGTATCGGCGGCGTTCGCTCGATGTCGGAGACCACTTCCAGCAGATTCTGGCAGACCTGCCGCAACGGGATCAACTGCTGTTGACGTCCTGGCAGAGCATCCCCCTGACCGGAGCATCGCACACACGAATCGTCAGCGGGGGGATCGCGAAGTCGCGGCAGGCAGTCGAGAGTTTCGCGGAGCGTCTGGCGGCAGCCGGGTGGATTGTCCGCTCTCCCGTAATTCGAACCGCTGATTCCGGTCAGTTTACCTATGAGTTTGATCTGGACTGCGAGATCCCCGTGGAGCGGAGGACAGCCGCTTCGGCCAGTCCGCGGGTTCGGGTGACGCCGACCGCGACCACGACCGGAGGAGCCCGCTGATGCAACAACGCGAAAAAATTCTGTTGATCTCCCTAATTGCGGTCGTCGTGTTCTGGTGGGCCCGTCCGGTCCTGCTGCAGAGTTTTCTGACCCCTCTCGAAGAACAGCGGGGGCTGCTGCAATCCGCTCAGAATCGACTCGAAGAAAAACAGGCCGAGCAGGATCTCGTGTTGACCGCCACGCGTCAGCTGGCCGAGTTCCGTGAGCAGTCGCTGCCTGCGGATCCGTATGAGGCGCAGCGTGACTACACGGCATGGCTGACGGATCAGATTGAAGCTGCGAAGTGGGCGGCTCAGGAAGTCACGCCCGGCAAGATCACACGGTTCGAGAATCTCGGTTCGGCGGTGCAGATTCGCGTGGAGGGCGTGGCCACAGCCGCGAGCCTGTCGCGGTTCCTCTCGGCGTATGAATCATCGGGAATTCTCCATCGTCTCGAACGAACGCGAATTGAGAGTCAGTCGATCGAGCCTGGGAATCTGCTCGATGTCAGCTTCACGACGGAAGCCATCGCGCTCAGTGAAGCGAAGCGGGAAGAACTCGAAGCGGACGATTCGCCCGTGGAACTGACGGCCTTCTGGTCGGAATTCACGCAGCGGAGTCCGTTCTCGCTGCTGCCGCCTCAGGTCGTGCAGACGCCCACCGTTCAGGTCCCTTCACAGATTCTGGTTCACCCGGGCGAACGTCTGCAGCAGAAAGTCGCCTGGGCGGGTTTCCCGGCCGATGCCGTGGTGTCGGTTCGACTCGAAGGCCAGCCGGACGGAATGCATTATGACGAAGAAACCCGGATACTGGACTGGCAGACCTCGGCGGAAACAACGTTGAAGCCCTATCCGTTGAGCATCGTGGTTTCCTCCGATGGCGAGAAGTCGCTCGACGCCCGGCAGAATGTCGTGGTCGATGTCCGCTATCCGAATACCCCCCCGACGCTGTCGGTAACACCCTCTCATGTGGTGTACGCCGGTGCGGAGTGGCAATATCAGGTCTCCGCCAAAGACGACGATCAGCCCCAGCAGATGCTGAGCTATTCTCTGCAGGGATCCCGACCGGAAGGGATCAGCATCGATTCGCGTACCGGGCTGGTTCGCTGGACGCCGCCGGAGAGTTCCGCTGGACAACTCGTAACGGTCGAAGTGGCGGTGTCCGACAATGGCAATCCGAGCCGACAGTCGCAGGCATTGCTGCGGATCGACGTTCAGCGGGATCTCGAGCCGACCACACAACTCGTCGGCTGCCTTCAGGTCGATGGGGAATGGACGGCCTGGTTCCGCGAGAAAGATTCTCAGGACCGCTACCAGCTGACGAAAGGGGACCGCCTCGAAGTCGGCCGTTATCAGGGGCGAATTGCGGAGATTGAAGTCGACAGGATCGTCGTGGAACGTGAGGACGGAAAAGATGTTCTCCGCGTGGGAAATCTGCTCACTGAGCGGACGGCGGTGAATTAGGCGTGACCTCGGAATAGGATTTCGAGGTGACGTCCGCTCAGTTCCGGGTGTCTCTCCATGAAATTCCTGTGACGTTTTGAAGGGGCCGGGGGATCACGCTGGTCAGTTGTGGGGGCCGGGGCCTAAAATGCAACTGCCTGTTTCTGCATTGAACTCCGCGCTCCGGACGGCCGACGCGAATGATCCATCGTATTTCCCATGTCTTTCGGCTCAGCATCTATACACTGCTTGGTCTGTCGTCGTTGACGATTGGTCTGGCGGAGGGGAATCTGTTCCCGCATCTGCTGACGATTCCGCTGATCATCGTCGTTTATCTGCTGCTGCAGGATCGTCCGCTGCTCAAGCTCGAAAGTGTCGCCACGAGTGTCGTCGGCATTTGCGCTCTGCTGATGGCCCTCTGGGAATTTCAGCTCGGTCGCGTCAACATCGAGATGCGGATTCTCTCCGCCTCGCACCTGCTGGCCTACTTTACGTGGATCGTGCTGCTGCTCGAGAAGCGACACCAGCAGTACTGGTGGCTGCTTGCCCTGTCGATGCTCAACATGGCGGTTTCGGCCAGTCTCACGACGTCTGGAATGTTCGGGCTGGCTGTCCTGCTGTATCTCTTTCTGGCGATCTGGACACTGGCCCTGTTTACCGCTTTTCGCGGCACCACGTACTTAAGGGACGCCGAGGCGAAAGCTCAAAAGGCGAAGGCTTCCGAACCCGCCGCTCCAGCAGGAGTTTCGCCGGGGCCGGCTCCGAAGGCGCCGCTGATCCCGGCGGTCAGCCAGGTTCGTGGCGGGTTCCATTTCGATCCCTCTGACAACTGGCTCGGCTATCGACTGGTCGCCGGGGTGTTCTATCTGGTTGTTGCCTCGACGGTGGTCGGGCTGGGGGTCTTTCTGATCACGCCGCGCATCTGGATCGGGAACTGGCAGCTGCCTTCCGCCGATGAACAGGCGCTGCCGATGTCCTTCGGTTCGACGGTTTCGGGATTCACTTCGGAGGTACAGCTGGGAGATATCGGCGAGATTCTGTCGAATCCCACCCCGGTGCTTTATGTCCGATTCTCCGATGTGAACAGTGGCGAAGAACTCTCCAATGAACAAGTCATGGATCGGATGAAGCTCGACGATCTGCTGTTCCGGGGGGCCACTCTGCACAGCTACGAAAACGGCCGCTGGCGACCAACGCGAACGATGGTGCACGATTTCGTCAAAACCGATTATCGACGGGGACGAGAAGGTCTGATCAAATTCAACTACGAGCTGGAGCCGATCGGCCGCGAGACGCTGTTCGCTGTGCCCCCCGTCGATTTTGGCCGGATTCTCAATGACGGAGTCGTCGAGAAGCGCATTGAGCGGAACTTTCTCACGCAGGAAATCAGTGCGGCTCCTTCGGCCGATCTGGGACGGCTCAGCACGATCAAATACGAGGTCGTCACGTTCGAGCGGGAGACGTCTTATCCATCCGGCTATCCGGAATACGAGGTCATTCCCGATCCGTATTACATCGATGTGTTGCGGCAGATTTCCAGCAGTATCGAATCGGAATACCAGGAAGACGGGAATGTCGCCGATCAGGTCGTCGATCTGTCACAGTTCAACGTCGATCGTCGGACGCGGGCTGCCGTGGCGGGATTTGATCGCTACTATCGCAGCCTGCTCGTTTACGACGAAGAACAACTCAGCCAATTGAAAGTTCTGGCTCGTGATCTGTGTGAAACCGATGGGGAAGATCCGTTAGGCCCACTTCAGCGGGCCGTACGATTGAACGACTATCTCAAGTTCAGCGGCGAGTATGGTTACACGCTCGACATGACCGTTACCGATCCCAACAGAGATCCGGTCGAGGACTTCCTGCTGCTGCGGAAACAGGGACACTGCGAGTACTTCGCGTCTGCTTTGACACTGATGCTGCGAGCGGTTGGGGTTCCCTCGCGAATGGCGACCGGGTTTCGCACGGGACGATACGACGAGTCGGACGACCGGCTCGTTGTCGAGCAACGACATGCCCACGCCTGGACCGAAGCATTTATTGACGGCCGCTGGGTTGTCCTGGACCCTACAACGGGTGGATCCGAAGTCATCGACTACTCGAACCAGATGGCGAAGTACTCCTTCTCCTGGATGCGGGCCCAGTTGATGAGTTTCTGGCAGTCCCGAGTGCTGGGGGTGACGCTCTCCGAACAGCAGGACAAGATCTACAATCCGCTGCGAGACACGGCCAAAGCGGCCTTCAACGCGATGACCAGCGTGCGGGATCAGGTGACCGATTCGGTGGTTCCCGGGGCCCAAACCCGTTATTCGATCTACAACCGCATCATCATGACGATGGCGACTCTGTTCCCTGTGATCGTGATCGCCGGGGTGGTCGCCGTGCTTCTCTTCCGGCAGCGGCTGCGAAACTTTCTGGACTGGCTGTTCCCACAACGGCGAGCGATGCGAAGCCGCCATATGATCAAGTTCTTCCGGTCCTTTGTCGATCTGGCGGGACGACATGGACTGCATAAAGAACCGCAGCAGACCGGTATGGAATTCGCGCACGCGTTCCAGCGTCAGTTCTCCTCCGAACTCCGGCAGGCATCTTTGATGTCACTCCCGGTTGCCCTGACCGATGCCTACTATCAGGCGCGCTTCAAAGGGACGGAACTGACCGACGAGCAGACGACTTACTGGGAAAGTCAGATCGACCAGCTGCAAAGTTCGCTGAAGGCGTCGCCGTCCTGAGTTCGGCTGTCACGACTCATGTTCCCCGCTCATGGAGACAGGCAGATGACCAGCACGACAAAACTCTTCGCGATTTCGGAGCAGAACGGCGTTTCTGTGATCACGCCTCACGGGGATGCTCTCAGTCACCGCGACGTCGACGTCCAGAGGGAAGCAACGATGGTCAACGAATTGTTGCAGCGGGAGAACGTGCAGCGGCTCGTCGTTGATCTGAGCGAGGGGAACTACTTCGGAAGCCTGTTGATCGGCATCCTCAACAGCTTCGGGCAGACGGTCAAGAAGCAGGGGGGCATGATGGTTCTGGCCGGAGCGTCGACCGATATGCAGGCTATCATGAAGGTGATGAAGCTGGACACTCTTTGGCCCCATTTCCCCAATCGCAATGACGCGGTCAAAATTGCGAAGGCGTGGAAAGGGTAAAAGCTCCGCGACTCAGCCGTAGCACACCGCCAACGGATTCTTAACCATTACCCTCACCTTAAGTCGCGAAGAGCGAGGGCAGTTTCCACGTCCTGACAGCGGTTGATGAGCAGTCAGCCTGGAAACCGATTCAGTTCGATTCGGTGGAGTTGGAGATCAATCGAAACGATTCAGGGCTTTCATCGGTTGTTTTGAACTCGACCCGGCCTGAGACGGCCGAGAGAGGCATAGAATTCGCCCGAGTCCAGGCGGAGTCTTCTCCCGCCTCGTATCCCTGCTCGTAACCGGCAAGCCAGAGATTCGTACCACCCCAAATCGCGAAAACGACGGTTGCGAAAGTCATGAAGGTTCGCTTCATGCTTAACCCTCCCATTTCTAATGGAGGTTCACGCCGTTCGAAGCTGTCACGCCGCCCGATCTTTTTCAACGGGGGGCATTAACAACTCCGGTTTCCCGGATTCCTGAAGAGCGTCCTGCCTCTCAGATCTTCGAACAGGCAAAAAGGATCGTCTATTCTCGTCCTTATCGGACGGACTGAATTGTTAACAGAAAGTTAATATTCAGTTCCATCAATTCTTAATGATAAGACATCCAGCGACAAGGCTGAGTTCCTGAGAATTAACAATCCAAGCAACACGCATGCCGGAGCGACTCATTATGTAACTTGTCCAATACGCATGACCCAGACGAGTGTGAGCAGCGAGACAATGAGGATTCCGCACAGGTTGAGCAGCAGTCCGACCTTCATCATGTCTCCCACGGTGAGCCGGTTGGAGCTGAAAACAATGGCGTTCGGTGGGGTCGCAATAGGCAGCATAAAAGCACAGCTGGCCGCGATTGTAGCCGGCAGCATGAGCAGACGGGGATCAAGAGACAGCGAACGAGCGGTCGCATCGAGAATGGGCAGCAGCGTCGAAATCGTCGCGGTGTTCGACGTGAATTCGGTGAGGAAAATGACAAGCGACGTGACGCTGGCGATCTGACCGAACGTGCCGAGAAATTCCATCTGCGTCGCCAGTCTCTGGCCCAACCAGGCCGACAATCCGGTCGCTGAGCACGCATCAGCGATCGCAAATCCACCACCAAACAGCAGTAGAATGCCCCACGGAATCCGGGATTCCACCACCTGCCAGTTCATCAGGAACTCGCTCCGGCCGGTCTCGGAATCGCGAACCGGGATGAGGAACATGACAAACATCATCAGCAGACCCGCAGTGGAGTCGTGCAGCAATCCCGAGTAATCCAGACCTGGTTCCACCTGGGACAACAGATGAGTCAGCCCTTCTTCCCAGCCGATCAGTCGCAGACTGCCGATTTCCAGTGAAACTCTCGTGATCCACAGCGTCGCCGTGGCGAGGAAGACCAGGAGCATGCGAAACTCCCCGGACGACATTCTTCCGAGGCCAGCATACTGACTGCGAATCTGCCGTTGGGCTTCCTCCCCGAACGATACTCCTCGCCAGATCGGAAGACAGACTGCCAGCCAGACGACGATCATCATCAGCACCGTGATCGGCGTGAACATGATGACCCACTGCCCAAGCGAGACCGAGTAACGGGCAATCTCATCGGGAGTCGCGCCGCTGGCGGCCCAGTAGCCGGCGTACACACCGTTGGTCGGCGTGCCGATGAGGGTGCACATGCCGCCTATGCTTGCCGAATACGCGATGCCAAGCAACAGGGCGACGGCAAATCGATGCTCCAGGCGCCGCTTACGGGCGACATCTTCCTCATCGACGTGCAGCGACCCGAGGACCGCCAGAGCAATCGGAAGCATCAGCAGGGTGGCCGCCGTGTTGCTGATCCACATCGACATCAGTCCGGTGCCGAGCATGAAACCGAGCACTACCATCTTCGGGCCGGTTCCCAGCACGGACAGGACCGCCAGAGCGAGCCGTCGGTGCAGTCCCCATTTCTCGACACCGATCGCGATTGTGAATCCCGCGAAGTACAGCAGGATTGTGGAGTTCATGTACGACTGGCTGACCGTATTGGCGGACTGGACCCCCAGAAACGGAAACGCCACGAGCGGGATCATACTGGTTACCGCCAGGGGGATGGCCTGAGTGCACCAGAGTAGAGCCATGAGGACAATCGTGGCGGCCAGTCGCTGGCCTTCGATGCTCAGTTCCGATCCGAGCGGAGCGAACAGCACGGCGAGGAACAGGGCGGTGGAAAGCAGAATCATGCCCCAGCGAAAGCCCACACTCTGATCTTCCGGACTCGATTCAGCCATCATCGTACTTTCTGTTGAACGCTGTCTCAGCGGAATGGATGTCGCGATCGCTTCAGGACTCGGATCGCAGATTCGTAAGAGGAGAAAGAGAATACATCAGGATGCCGGCGGTCACAGCGGCGTTAAGCGACTCGACGCCTTCCGCCATGTCGATCCGTACCGAACCATTGCACAATCGGTCGAGTTCCGCCGACACGCCGTGAGCTTCGCTGCCGAGTATCATCGCGAGGGGATGCTCCGCGAAGTCGGTCTCGGCGAACAGTTCGCCCAGGCGGAACTCTCCATCCTGACGGGCGGCGATGAACCGGCAGCCCGCCTGTTGCAGCGTCCGCAGGGATTCGCCCAGCGATTCGACGCGGACGATCGGTATGCGGTTGACCAGTCCCACGGAACTGCGGGCCACGTGGCTGTTGACCTGCACCTGATTCTCGGCACCGATCACAATGCCGGTCATTCCGAACGCGGCGGCTGAGCGTACGATCGCTCCGAAGTTGAACGGGTCCTGCAGGCGATCGAGCACGACAATGCGGGACTGAGGAGTCAACTGCTGTTCGAACCGCGCAAGCGACGTGTACGGAAACGGCCCCATCAGAGCCAGAACTCCCTGGTGGTCGCGAGCTTTGCACAGTTGTTCAAGCCGGCGGGCGGGTTGGCGGTCGATTGGGATTTCGAGTCGTTCCGCGTGCTCAACGATCTGACGATGAATCGGCTGGTCGGACTCGGTCGCCAGCAACAGTTCGTAGATCGGCCACTGCCCGGCTCGGAGAGTTTCCTCCACGCAGAGGGTTCCCCAGAGCCAGCTTTTCTGGTGATTCGAAAGCAACGGTCGGGCCGAGGATCCGCGACCACGTGGCATGAGCGATTCTTTCACAAACGACGGAAGACAGGAGAACGACAGGTAGAAGTGAGTCTTACTGCGCAACGAAGTCTCTCACAACAATGCCGCAGTTTCACGGTTCCGGAACGCGACGGCCGACAATTTTCAGAAATTCCGGGATTCCGAGGGGCGATCTTCATTTCTTGCCGTGACGAGTTCGGAGTGAGCTCCGAAAGGCCGATTCGGACGAGAATTCGTGGCTCTCCGTGGCTTCGCGGCTGCTTCCTCCGACGGCTTGGATGACCTGCCCTGTGCAACTTTTTCAGGTTGTAAGTCGTGTTCTCACAACGGGTTTAAGTGTTGCATCGCACAAGCAAATCGCCGTTGACCTGTTTTCAGCTGTTGGGGTACAAGTCCGCGATCATTTTATAGCGCTTTATTCTGGATCCCATGGAAGGTGAGGGCGATCTCATGGTGGCATCAGCCGATCAGATCATTCCGTACTCGCATGTCGAGCAGCTACGAGAAGCGAAACGGATCATCGAACACGAGGCCACGGCCCTGCGGAACATCGCGATCGATCTCGATGCCCGCTTCTGTGCTGTCGTCGACCGAATCGCCCAGTGTCAGGGCAGCGTCGTTCTGACCGGCATCGGCAAAGCCGGTATCATTGGTCAGAAGATCGCTTCCACGCTGTCTTCGACAGGAACCCGGTCTCACTTCCTGCACCCAGCCGAGGCTGTCCACGGAGATCTCGGCTCGGTCCATGAAGACGACATCGTTCTGGTTCTGTCCAACAGTGGCGAGACCGAAGAAATCAATCGTCTGCTTCCGTTGCTGCAACAGCGGAAGATCTGCATTCTGTCGATCACCGCGATCTGCCACAGCACGCTGGGGCAGGCTTCGGAAATCACAATTCCACTCGGCCGCCTTCGCGAAGCGGGGCTGCATGGCCTGCCGCCGTCGACAAGTACAACCGCGATGCTCGCCATCGGCGATGCGCTGGCTCTCGTGCTCGCCCGGCTTCGTGGATTCAGCACGCAGGAGTTCGCCCGCTTCCATCCCGCTGGAAGCCTGGGCCGCAAGCTGACCCCGGTCACACGCATCATGCGAACCGATGCCTCTCTTCGCATTGCGAAAGAAGACCAGCCGGTTCGCGAAGTGTTCAGCCAGTCCTGGAATCAGGCTCGTCGGACCGGTGCGGTGATGATCGTCGATGAAGATGGTCGTCTGTCGGGAATCTTCACCGACTCCGATCTGGCCCGCATTCTGGCCAACCATCAGGAACACAAACTCGATCGTCCCATCCGCGAAGTGATGACCGCCCGTCCGGTCACGATTTCCCGCACGGCGATTCTGGGTGAAGCCGTCGAGTTGCTGGCCGAACGCAAACTGAGCGAACTGCCGGTGGTCGACGACGACCACTTCCCGGTCGGGATGATCGACATCACCGATCTGATCGCCCTGATGCCGCAGTCACTCGAACTGGCGATCAACTCCTGAAGTATCACCCACGTTTAAGCCTCATGACATTTCCATGTCGGCAACGCGAACATTCTGACCTGCGAATCTGGTGTCGACCGGTTCGCAGGTTGTTCGCGTTACGTGGCAGGAGGTCCCCGTCATGACGCGGCGCTACTTCACCACCTTCACCGCCATGCTGGTCGTGCTCGGCCTGTACTCCGCCTATGCGCAGGTTTCGCAGCGGGTCTTGAGCCGTTCGCACGTCAAGGAATCGAAGACCGCTCGCACGGTCTTGCAGGCATTGCCTTCGATGGGGCCGCGTGCCAGTGTCGAAATGGCTCAGCAGCATTTGAAGGACGCTCCCTGGGCGGTCGCCGCGCGGGCCAAGATCCGTGCCGATGGCCTGCATCTGTTCTTCAATGAAAAGCGGTTTGTCCGCGACAATACCGAGATCGAAGTCAGCCCCATCGCCATGGTCTGGAGTGCAGACAGCGGTGAGGGCGGAGCGAAGTCCGACTCGAAACCAGTCGTCATTCTCGCCGATCGCGGCACCTTTGTGTTCGACGAACCAGTGGAACTTTCGCAGATCCGCACGCGAATGATCGGCCAGATTCAGCTTCGTGGCCGGGTTTCCGTTCAGGGAGACGACGGGCTCAAGATTCTCGGTCAGAACTTCGTGTTCGATCGAGCCAACAAAAATATCAGCAGTTATCACCCGGTCGAGTTCCATATGCAGGAGCATCACGGGTATGCGAGCAACATTCAGCTGAATCTGTCGATGCTCGATGGGGGGCAGTACGCCGACAATCCGCAGATGCTCGGCGTGAAGAACCTCGTCATCACGCAGCATCTGGAGATGAATCTGCAACCGAAGTCGGACGAACCGCCCGTGCTCGTCACCTGCGAAGGCTCCTTCCGATACGAAGTCGCCAGCCAGCAGGCGATTCTAAAAGACGAAGTCTTCGTGCATCGGACCGATCCTCACGGCATGGTCGACTCGCTGAGCTGCGATCGACTCGAATTGCAGTTTGCCGAGAAGGACAAGAATCAGATTGCATCGGCAGAGTCCTCCCCATTCGGAGAAGCTGCGACTATGGAGTTGTTGTCGCTCACGGCTTCCGGGGACCATGTATTGGCCAAGTCCTCTTACAATCAACTCGAAGCGGTGGGCGAAATTCTTACGTACGATCTGCAGAAGAGGACACTCATCCTCCGGAAGCGGAGCGGCGTCGAGATTCAATACAAGGGAGCTGAGTTGTTCACGCCACAACTCGATGTGCACCTCGATGAGGATCAGGAGCCGATCTTCGCCCGCTGTAACGGGCACGGCCAGGTGAAGTACCTCGACAGTCGCGTCCCTCAGGCAAACAACATCGGCGGAGCGTTGCCGATCCAGGCGATTCTCGCGCAGGCGAACTGGCAGGAGTCGCTCACATTCACTCCGGATGAGAAGTCGGGCCGCTCACTCGACGTGCTGACCCTGACCGGAAAAGCCGTACTGCAGTCCCCGCCCCATCAGACGGGCCTCATGTCGCACACCATCAAAGTCTGGCTGTCGCGAGAAAAAGAGAACTCCAAACCGGTCGTTCAGGCCGGCTCGGACAGTGTTCCACCCATGGCCCGCGATCTCCGGATCGATCGCACGCTGGCGGAAGGTGAGGTCGCAGTTGTCAGCCCGTATCTGGAAGGGGAGTACGAGTCGCTCGACATCAAGTTCCGTCCCGAGTCGAAGGAACTGCTCGCTCAGCTCAAGCAGACCTCGCCCGTCCAGCAGACTGCAGGCGGCTCTTCGGAGTCGACTCCCGCTGAACGGCAGTTGCCGGAGTCACCATTCAAGATTGATGCGACACGACTCAAACTGCAGGTGTTGCATGATCCGGCGTTTGAAGAAGTCCACGTCGCGCACGTTCAGACCGAAGGAAAGATCCAGGCGAACGGAATTCTGTCTGGGCAGAATGAGCCGCTGCATCTGGAAGGACAATCGGTTGAGATCTCCAACGCCGGACAGAATCGGCAGCGGTTTCAACTGCTCGGAAATCAGGAACGTTACGCCTCGATTCAACACGGAGCCATGCGGATCGACGGGATCGATCTGTTCCTCGATCGTCAACAGGACTTCACCCGCGTGATGGGAAGCGGCTCGATCGAGTTTCCGGTCGACTCGAACTGGAACGGCGACAAGTCGGCTCAGCCACAGACGCTCGAAGTCTCCTGGAAAGAACAGATGCGATTTGAAGGCGCGACCGCTCACTTCATCGGCGGCGTGAAGGCGACCCTGGGCGATGCGGTCATCACATGCGAAGAACTCAAGGTCCATCTCGATCAGGCGGTTTCGCTGAAGATGAATTCGCTGGCCGTGCGGCCGCAGATTGCCCGCATCGAATGTCAGGATCGCGTCCACTTTGAGATGAAGCACTACGAAGAAGGAGTACTTGTTGGAATCCGTTACGTCAATGTCTGGTCTTTCAGTATGGACCAGCGAACCGGAGCGATGACGGCTCAGGGACCGGGCGATCTGGAGTTCTGGCAGAAGCGGACCGGCAAGTCGCCACTCGGACTTCCGGAAGCAACGATGAGTCAGTCACCGAAGGAGATCGACAAGAAAGCCGATCCGCCCGCCGGGTGGGATTACACGCGGATCACCTTCGAGGGCGAGATGACGGGCAACTACATGCAGCGTCAGGCGACTTTGCATCGCATGGTCAACGTATTGCACGGACCGGTTTCCGAACCCCTTGTTCGATTTGTCCGCGATGCCCGTCCACCAGACAGTGTCTGGGTTCGCTGTGAAACGCTTGAACTGCTGCTGCGCTCGCTTGGCGGCGACGGCGAAGAGGAGGCAGCCAAACCGGAGAACTGGTCCGTTGAAATTCAGGCGCGCGAGAACGCCGAGATCGAAGGCGACAGTTTTCAGGCGAGTGCCGATGTCATTTCCTACAACCACGCCAACCGAATGTTTATGATGCGGGGCATGGAGAATCGTCATGTCAGGATCTGGCATTTCGCTCATCCCAACGCGCCGCGCTCCCGTTACGATGTGATGATGATTCGCATCTCTCCGGACGGAAACATCCTGGAACTCGATCGGACCAAAGGAGCGTCCGGATTCAGGTAACCTTTCTTTCGGAATCGGATTCCCACTGAGCGGCGACGACTGTACCGCATCCTCTTGTCGAAATCCGATTTCATGTCCGATCGCCCGCTGGTTGTTGTCACCGACTTCATTGAAGAGCCCCTTGCGATCGAACGCGAGATTCTGGGCTCCGTTGCCGAAGTGGTCGCGCTCAATGCCTTCGAAGAGAAAGAACTTCACGGCGTCATCGAGAAGGCGTCGGCTGTAATGGTCTATCACACCGTGCCGATTACCGCGGACACGATCAATCGGCTGGAGCGATGTAAGCTGATCGTCCGCTGCGGTGTCGGCTACGACAACGTCGATCGTCCAGCCGCTCGCAAACGAGGCATCAGCGTTGCCAACGTTCCCGATTATGGCACCGAAGAAGTCGCCGACAGCGCGATCGCCATGGCCCTCGCGTTCACTCGCGGCACCCATATTCTCAATCATCGTCTGCAGCGCGAGTTCGGGCCCTGGTCGTATCAGCAGATCGTGCCGAAGC
Organism: Rubinisphaera margarita; assembly: GCF_022267515.1. NCBI lineage: Bacteria > Pseudomonadati > Planctomycetota > Planctomycetia > Planctomycetales > Planctomycetaceae > Rubinisphaera > Rubinisphaera margarita. The sequence goes on from NZ_JAKFGB010000009.1 coordinate 490,514, forward strand.
CACGCCTTCGAGGGGAAGTCTTCGGCATCGTTGGGCTGGGACGCATCGGCATAGCGACCGCACTTCGGGCCAAAGCTCTCGGTTGCGATGTTCGATTCTACGATCCGTATGTCGAACAAGGCATGGACAAAGCGCTCGGCATCCGACAGGTTCACTCTCTGCCCGAGTTGCTCTCTGCAGCTTATGTCGTGAGCCTGCATTGCCCGCTGACCGAAGAAACGGCCAATCTGATTGATGAAGAGATGCTCGGTCAGATGCGGCCCGGCAGCTATCTCATCAACACGGCTCGAGGCGGCGTGGTCCATCCGAAGATTATTCTCCATGCTCTTGAGAATAACCTGTTGGCGGGTGCAGGAATCGATGTGCTTCCCGATGAACCTCCCTCTCCCGACAATCCGCTCATTCAAGCCTGGCGCAATCCGGATCATCCCGCCTACGAGCGTCTCATCCTCAATCCGCATGCAGCGTTTTACTGCGAAGAGGGTCTTGAGGAAATGCGAGTCAAAGGTTCCCAGAACTGCCTCCGTGTCCTGCAGGGAATGCCCCCGCTGAACGTGGTGAACTGAGCATTCCGGTTCGCCGGTCAACTCTCAGGCGGCTGTGTGCTTCGAGTTCATAATGGTTCCCGCACGCCTGGTTCGGCGTTACATGCTATCGACATTGAGATGTCGGTCGATCCGAAACGCGTGCCGGGTACAAATTCCGGAAATACGCGACTTCTCGAATTCAAAACTTTGTTTCTCAACGAGCTGTCTATAATCAGCAGTGAACCGGCGATACGTCGGAGATGCCGACCCAGGACATCAGTGAGAGACTTTCATGGCGGTTGCGGCTCCTTCAGAAATCCGATCGACAACAGGTCGGACTTCCGTCTTTCGTAGTCAGGTGAGTCGGGTTCTGGATGATCTTCGTCATGGAAGGATCATTCTCGAAGAAAACGGAACGACGACCGTATTCGGGACGCTGGGAAGCGATGGTCTTGAAGCCGTTATCCGTGTTGTCGATCCGAAGATGTATCAACGGGTCGCATTCGAGGGGAGTCTCGGTGCGGCGGAAGCCTACCTGCAGGGCGAATGGGAATGTGATGATCTGGTCGAACTCTTCCGGATCCTCTGTCGCAATCGCGAACGATTGATGGTCATGGACTCGGGGGTCTCGCGATTCTTCCTGGGACTCGCGGCCTTCGCTCATCGGCTGCGGAAGAATTCCAGGGCTGGCAGTCAGAAGAACATTGCCGCTCATTACGATCTGAGCAACGCGTTCTTCGAACTGTTCCTCGATCCAACCATGATGTACTCCTCGGCTTACTATGAGGACGACGCCATGTCTCTGGACGAGGCGTCGCTGGCCAAGCTCGATATCGTCTGCCGAAAGCTTGATCTCGGACCGGAAGATCACGTGCTTGAAATCGGCACCGGCTGGGGGGGCTTCGCCGAGTACGCGGTGCGGAACGTTGGCTGCCGCGTCACCACAACAACTGTTTCCGGACAGCAGTACGATTTTGCGAAGAAGAGAATCGAGCAGGCTGAGATCGCCGATCGGGTGACGTTGCTCAAGAAGGACTATCGGGATCTCAGCGGGAGCTACGACAAGATCGTTTCGATCGAAATGATCGAAGCCGTGGGCCACGACTATCTACCGGAGTATGTCCGGAAATGCGAATCGCTGCTCAAGCCTGAGGGATGGATGCTGGTGCAGAGCATTCTGATGCCCGATCAGCGGTACGAACGTTACCGCAAGTCGGTCGATTTCATTCAGAAGTACGTCTTCCCAGGCGGGCACCTGCCGAGTGTGGGAGCCATTCAGCATGCATTCGACGACAGCAGCCAGATGCGGCTCGTCGAGTATGAAGAGTTTCCGGAATCGTATGCCCGGACCCTCCACGAGTGGCGGCAGCGTTTTAAGGACAAACTCGATCGGGTGCGGGAGCTGGGCTTTGACGAACGATTCATCCGGCTCTGGGAGTACTACCTCTGCTATTGCGAGGGAGCGTTCCTCGAGCACGCAACCACAGTGGGCCACTTCCTCTGGCGTAAAGTCGCTTATTGACGAGCGGGAAAGTCGGAGCTGAGGCACGGGCAAGCGGTGGACTCAACAATCGTGGAGCAGATGTGATGACGACAACAGAAGCCCTTGTGGAGACGGTTCCTCGGGAAGCAATTCCCTGCGACTTCTGTGGAGACGGACCTGAAGTCTCCGCAGGACCGAGACTCTCACTGACAGACAGGCTCTTTGGCGTCGGCTTGAATCTGGCCGAGCAGGGCGTCGTTCCGGACGTTCTGATTCGCCGCGCGATTCGCCGATTGCTGTCCGCACGTCTGGCGGAACGGGAAGAGGGCACGTGCGCCGACCATCAGGAACGAATCGAATGGTTTATCGCTTCGGCGTGCAGCGGACCGATTGCGGACGTGCCGGAGAAAGCCAACGAACAGCACTACGAAGTCCCGGCAGAATTCTTCGCCCGGGCTTTGGGACCTCGGAAGAAATACAGTTGCTGTTATTACCCGGATGCGAAGACGTCGCTCCGCACGGCTGAGGAGGAGGCACTTCGGTTGACCTGTACTCAGGCTGAGCTCGCCGACGGTCAGCAAGTTCTCGAACTCGGCTGCGGCTGGGGTTCACTCTCGCTCTGGATGGCTGAGCATTTTCCGGGGTCACAGATCACGGCTGTCTCGAACTCGCGGTCCCAGAAGGCCTTCATTGATGAGTGTGCAACTGAGCGGGGGCTGTTGAATCTGCATGTCGTCACGGCTGACATGAACGAGTTCGCTCCGACAGAAACGTTCGATCGCGTCGTCTCAGTCGAGATGTTCGAGCATATGCGGAACCATCGCCTGCTGCTGCGACGCATTTCGGAATGGCTCAATCCCGACGGCAAGCTGTATGTGCACATCTTCTGCCACCGGGCTCATCCTTATCTGTTCAGTGCGGCGGGGCCACAGGACTGGATGTCGGAGCATTTTTTCAGCGGCGGCATGATGCCCAGTGATGAGTTGTTTCTGCATTATCAGGAAGATTTGATCTGCGAGCGTCGCTGGCGATGGAACGGGCAGCACTACCAGCGGACCTGTGAAGACTGGCTCCTTCAGACCGATGCGGCTCGGGATCAGGTGCTGACTCTCTTCCGGGAATGCTACGGACCGGAGCAGGCCCGAAGTTGGTTGCAGCGATGGCGGATCTTCTTCATGGCCTGCGCGGAGTTGTTCGGCTACAACGACGGAAACGAGTGGTGGGTCTCCCACTACCGATTCTCGAAACGGACCTGATATGACGATTCTTCTCGCCAACGCTGCCGCCATTCTGACACTGATGCTCCTCGTCTGGCTGATCAGTATCCCTTTGCGAAACGTGAGCATCATCGACCCGGTCTGGGGGCTCGGGTTCGTGATCGTCGCCTGGGTGACTTACCTCATGTCGGTGCAAACCGGTGAAGTCTGCTATCTGCTGCCGGTTCTGGTTGCCATCTGGGGGCTGAGGCTGTTTGGTTACCTCGCCTGGAGAAGCTGGGGCGAGGAGGAAGACAAGCGTTACGCCGAGATGCGAGCCAGGCGGCCCGACAACTTCTGGTGGATCAGCCTGTTCATGGTCTTTCTGCTGCAGGGCGTGTTGATGTGGATCATTTCGCTGCCTCTGCAGCTCGGTATCCCCCGCAATCCCGGCGTCGTCAACGTGTGGACGTTCCTGGGAACAGGGCTCTGGATGATCGGGTTCTTCTTCGAGGTCATCGGCGACTGGCAGATGGCTCGCTTCAAGGCGAACCCGGAGAACCAGGGCGAAGTCCTGAACAGCGGCCTTTGGCGTTACACCCGGCATCCCAACTACTTTGGAGAGTTCTGCCTCTGGTGGGGATTCTGGGTGCTGTCGATCTCCGCTGGTGGACCGTACTGGACGGTGATCAGTCCGATCAACATGTCATTCCTTTTGCTCCACGTTTCCGGCGTGACACTGCTGGAGCGTCACATGAGGAAAGACAAACCGAAGTACGAAGAATACACCCGCCGCACAAATGCCTTTTTCCCATGGTTTCCCCGGACGGAATCGGCGGCGACGTGAATGGGCCCAAAAAAGACGAAAGGCTCAGAGTCCCCAAGGGGCTCTGAGCCTTTTCTATAGTGAAGCCACTTTCGTGGCGGGATCTGCGAGTTATTCTGGATTGTGTCATTCCCGGTTGTTTCGTCTCACAAAGGACTGAGCGACCGCCGGGGACGACAGGGGACGCGAATTTTTCTCCGATTTTTCAGGTTGAGCCGCCCGAGCCGCCGGCAATTTCGACGCCTCACTTGGCGGAGTCACTTTTCAGCCGTTATGCTCGTTCTCAGAAGCAGCTCCCGATGACCCTCCGCCGCAATTATTGACAGGAATTGACGATGGCAGAAATCTGGCCGATTGGCGTATTCACCTCGATCGATGCAGGCTTCGGCGTGCATCTCGAAGTCGTCTCTGAACTCAAGATCCCCAGCATTCACGTGCACACTCCGCACGGCAACATGCGGTCCGAAGAGCAGGCCCGCGACTTTCTCGCCCGCTGCACCGATGCGGGTGTGACTGTCACCTGCGTCTTTTGCGGATTTGAAGGCGAAAGTTACGCCGACATTGAAACCACGGCTCGGACAGTCGGCCTGGTTCCGGAAGCGACACGGCAGGAGCGGGTTCTGGATGCCCGGAAGATCGCCGAGTTTGCCCGCCACCTCGGCTGCGATACCCTCGGCATGCACATTGGCTTTGTGCCGGAAGACCGGAACAGCGAATCCTATCGTGATCTGCTGGCCGTCACTCAGGCACTGCTCGACGAACTGGCCGAACATGGGCAGAAGATGCACCTTGAAACCGGACAGGAAACGGCCAGTCACCTGCTGCAGTTCTTCAACGATGTCAATCGCGATAACCTGTTCATCAACTTCGATCCGGCCAACATGATTCTCTACGGCACGGGCGATCCGATCGAAGCGTTGAAGCAGGTCGGCCCGCACGTTCGCAGTGTCCACTGCAAAGACGCCGTCTGGGCTCCGGAAGATCAGCGAGGCACGTCCTGGGGACGCGAAGTGGCTCTGGGACAGGGCGACGTCGACATCAAGAAGTACCTCGAGACGCTCAAGGAGATCGGCTACAAGGGTCCGCTGACGATTGAGCGGGAACTCTCCAGCGATCGACTTCAGCAGAAGAAGGATGTCGGCCAGGCCGTCGAACTGCTGGAAGCCACACGAGCCGAGTTGTGGGGCGAACAGGCCTGATTTCAGTCGTATCCACGACAGTCCACCATGGCTGACTCTCCGGAATCGGGAGGGTGACGATGTTGCAAAACTCGCCCGATGTTTCCGTGGAGAAGCGTTCGTGGTCACGACCGCGAACGCCGGCTCTGGTGGCCGCCATCGCCTTTGCGGGTGGCATTGCTCTCGATCGATCCCAGGGCGATCGCTTTCACTGGGACTGGTTGTTGACCGCTGCTCTGGTCGTGGGCCTGATCTGGCTCGTGCTGGCCGCGATTCGGTCGCGGTTCGCCGTCATCGCTGCCGTGGGGCTGGTCGCCACGTCGGGAATTTGCTGGCATCATCATGTCTGGTCGATTGCTAATCCGAAGCATGTGGTCCGATACGCCGCGAGCGAGGCCACACCGCTTCGATTGAGAGCGACTGTTCTCGATGCTCCCGTGCTGGTGCCACATCGGCTTCCTGACTTCGCGACCGCCTGGCCGGGGGAAGAGAAAAGCCGCTGTCACCTTCAAGCCGAGGCAATTCTGCTTCCGGAACGAAATATTCCGGTGACGGGTCGACTCCGGTTGACGGTCACGGGGCGGATCCCGCATGTCCGGGACGGTGATCGTATCGAAGTGGGAGGTACGTTGCGGCGGTTGACTCCGGCTCGCAATCCCGGGACGTACGATTTCGCCGAGTCAATGCGTCGTGAAGGCGTTCTCTGCACGCTGTTCTGCGAACATGCCGACGGTATTGTTGTGAGGGATCGGCAGCAGGGTTTGCCGGCCTGGTCTCCCCCGATGTTGCTCAGCGGGCTTCGACAGAGGATCTCTCACGTTTACGAGCAGGTCTTCGAAACGGACGTCGCGGCGATGGCGAACGCGCTCGTGCTGGGAGAGCGAAGCGGTCTCGATGGCGAAATTTCGCTCAACTTCCGCCGCAGCGGATTGATGCATCTGCTTTCGATTTCCGGATTGCACGTGGCTCTAATCGGCGTGGTCGCCGGAGCGATTGCAATTTTCCTCCGTCCCGAGACGCGCTTTATCCAATGGCTCGCCCTGGGCGGGATGACACTCAGCCTGCTCCTGGCGGAGTTCCGGCCCCCGGTGTTTCGAGCCTGGTTGCTCGGCGTGCTGCTCGTGGCCAGTTCGATGTCGTTCCGTCCGTGGCGAACCGTGCAGGCGCTGGGGTTGACCGCCTGGGTCTGTCTGATCGTTAATCCCACGTGGCTGTTTGACGCTGGCGCCCAGCTTTCGTTTCTGGGAATTGTGGCGATACTGGGATGCTGGAAATGGCTGCCGGATCTGCTGGGAAGGACCGGCGATGGCGAACCGATTGACCCGACGGAGGAACCATCCGCATGGAGCGGGCCTTTGTCGATCTTCGGGCGGTTCTTGTTCGAGACCTGCATCATCTCACTGGCGGTTACGCTCTGCCTGTTGCCGGTGATTGGTCAATCGTTTCACCTGGTGTCCCTGGCCGGAATTCCCGCGACCGTGCTTGCGCTCCTCCTGCTAACGCTCGCCTTGCCGGGGCTGCTGGTCATTGCCCTGGGAGGACTGCTCTCGACAGTGCTGGTCACGCCGCTCGCCTGGCCGGTCTCGCGGTTGCTGTGGTTGATGGCCGAGATCGCTCAACTCTTCTCGCAAGGCCCACTGCAGTGGATGCCGGCTCGGATCCCGTTTCTTGTTGTCCTCTGTTTCGTGTTCATCGCAGGGATTCTTATCGTTCAGACCCGAAGTCGGATTCCCCGTCTGAAGCCGGTTCTGCTTGCGAGCTGGGTGGTGCTCCTCGCGGCTGGCTTTTCACCCGTGTCGCACCGTACGCTCGAAGCCATGCTTGGGCAACGGAATCTGGAACTGCGAGCCCTCAGCGTCGGTCATGGCAATGCCTGTCTGCTGCGGTGCCCCAACGGGCGGACAATTCTTCTCGACGCCGGTTCGATGGAGAACGGCCAGGCCGCGGCGAATGCGGTTATGGCGAGCCTCAGCGACATGGGTTGCGACCGGCTCGATGCGATTCTGATCTCTCACACCGACACCGACCATCTCAACGCCGTTCCGTTTCTCTTGCGGGATCTGCCGGTGCGGGCCGTGCTGCTAAACCCGGTCGGACTCAATCCCCACCATCGTGGGCTGGCGGCGGTGGTGGCCGCAGCTTCCGAGGCTCAGGTGCCGCTACGAGTCGTTCGGCATCACGACGAGATCGCACTCGATCCCGAAGTGAGAATTCGGGTGCGGCAGAGCGGAAACTCGCCGATCGCCGGGCGAGTCGACGACAATGAACATTCGGTGGTCGTCGAAGTTGGATACGCAGGGCACCGTCTGCTGTTTCCCGGCGATGTCTCCGGAGCAGGGCAACAACGTTTGTTCGAGACATCCGCGGAGAGTTATTCCGTGATCGTGGCTCCGCATCATGGCGGAAGACGGGAGAACACGCCGGAGTTCGCAAACTGGGCCCGACCGGAAGCAGTCATTGTTTCCACAGGCGATGCCGGTTACGAACCTCAATTCACCGAAGTCTATAATCGCTCACGGCTTACGAATACCGCGGAAGGAGCCGTTCGGGTTCGGATCACTTCCCAGGGGAAGCTGAATCTCGATCGCTGGGCTGCGGATCAGCGATGGGCCTCGCTTGCGGAAAAGCCCCGATAGCGACTCAAATTCTGCATCGAGCTCCCCTCAACGCTTCTTGTCCAACGTCCGCCGATCAAGTACCGTACTGGATGAACAGAACCGGCTGCTCGAAGCGGTCCCATTCTCCTCCTCAGTCTTCCTTCCCTCGCGGACCCGGACTGCATTGAGCCTCTCTGGACGCGGTGAAAGAACTCCATGAACGAACCCCAGAAAACTGCGGAAACTCCCGCGCCGTCCGACAGCAAGCAGAAACCACCTCGCGAGAAGGAAACGGCTCGGGAAACGATCGAATCGATCGTCTTTGCGTTCGTCCTGGCCTTTCTGTTTCGAACCTTTGAAGCCGAGGCGTTCGTGATCCCAACCGGATCGATGGCACCGACGCTGTTCGGGCGGCACAAAGATATCGACTGCGAGCAGTGCGGGTACACGTTCCAGTTTGGAGCGAGCACCGAGATTGGCCGCGAAGGCAACGTGATCAGTCCGGAAGGACGGATTCGTGAAGCTCTCTGCCCGAACTGTCACTACAGTAATCGCAGCGCGTTCGAAGCGGCTCCGTTTAAGGGTGATCGGATTCTGGTCAATAAGTTTCAGTACGAGCTCAGCGATCCGAAACGATTCGATGTGGTCGTGTTCAAGTATCCGGAAGATTCGAAGACAAATTACATCAAGCGGCTCGTCGGCCTTCCCGGCGAAACCGTGCGGATTCATCACGGGAATCTTTACCGCGTCGGCGAGAACGGCGGGGAAGAGATCCTCCGCAAGGATGACCCCAACAAGCAGAAGCTGATCCAGATTCCGGTCTACGATGACAATTACCCCCCTCAGGAGTTGCTGGAGGCGGGCTGGCCGGAACGCTGGGCGGCCGTTGAGCCGACCAACGCCGGGGACGGTGATCAAGCCGTAGCCGGCTGGCGAACGGTCGATTCCTCCTGGAATCTTCGTGACGATGCCCGCGTGTACCAGCTCCCTCCCGAACTGGCCGGAAATGGGAATCTCAACTGGCTGCGTTATCGCCACTTCGCCCCGACGGCCGACGACTGGAAGGCCTTCGACAATGACGATCCGCTTTCGCCGTCGCCTCGTCTGATTGGCGATTTCTGCGGCTACAACACGGTCACCCATACGCTGGAGCCGACCTACTCGGATGAACTGTTCTGGGTCGGCGACCTGACCGTTTCCGGCTCCATTGAAATTGATGCGGTGGAAGCCGGCGGCGAAGTCGTGCTCGAACTGACCGAGGGAACGCACTGGTATCGCTGCCACATCGAACTGGACACGGGAGTCGCCCGGCTTACTCGCGTGGAGTCCGGGCTCGATCCCAACGAAGAGATCGAGATGGCCAAGGCGACGACATCGGTCTCCGGGACGGGATCGTTTGCGTTCCGTTTTGCCAATGTCGATGACCGCCTCTGTCTTTGGATTGACGACTCGCTCGTCGACTTCGGACCGGGGGCGAGTTACGAGACCAGTATTCTGGACGGCATGCTCCCCACGCAGGCCGACTATACTCCCGCCGGCATCGCCTTCCGGGCCGCCTCGGGCACCGTTTCCGATCTCATCGTCGAACGGGACATCTATTATCGGGGCAGCGACGATCCGCTGGAGCAGGGCTCACGTCTGCTCGGGAATGTGGTCGAATGGCAGAAAGCTTATCGGAACAACTGGAAGCAGATTGACAACTTCGAGGTGCAGATCCCGGAGAACGAATTCTTCGTGCTCGGCGACAACAGCCCCCGCAGTTCCGACGGGCGGTTCTGGCTCGAAACCAACACCGTGCCCCGGGAAGCGTTCGTCGGCAAGGCGTTCTTCATCTACTGGCCACACGGCATTCCGCTCGGAGTCGACAGTGGCATGGCGTTCACGCTGAGTTACCACCGCAAATTCACGCGGGACGGAGAGATCGTCACTGATCGCAGCTACCCGCTCCACTACTTCCCGTTCTATCCGAACTTCCCCAGAATGCAGCGAATCCGCTGATCCGGGAAACATTGAGTCCGGAGACCGCCCCGAAAGAATCTTTCAGAGCCACCCCTCTGGTCGACATCGATTTACTGGTTCGGGCATCCTCTGGGGTGCAGAGTCAGGAATTCCGGCTCGAATCTGATCTTCAGCCGACAGGCGGATTCGTGATAAACTGCCGGGCTCAGGCCTGAAAATGCGAGGGAGGCAAGGATGCCGTTGTTGGAATGCGTTGATCTGGTGAAGGATTACCCGGGCGGGAAGCGAGCCGTCGACGGGGTGAGTTTCGACATTGAGCGGGGCGAAATCGTCGGTCTGCTCGGTCCGAACGGAGCCGGGAAATCGACCACCTTCAAGATGACTTGCGGCCTCGTCACGCCGACTGAGGGCCGGGTATTGCTCAACGGGAAAGATGTCACCCGCTGGCCGATGTACAAACGCGCCCGGCAGGGCATGGGCTATCTGCCGCAGGATGAAAGCGTCTTCAGCAAGCTGAGCGTTGCCGATAACGTGCGGGCGATTCTTGAATTCATGCCTCTCAGTTCCCGCGACCGGAAACACCGCATCGATGAACTGCTCGACCAGTTCGGTCTGCTCGACAAGAAAAAGCAGCTGGCCGGAACCCTCTCGGGCGGGGAACGTCGCCGGCTCGAAATTGCGCGTTGCCTGGCCAGCGACCCTGAACTGATTCTGCTCGATGAACCGTTCACCGGAATCGACCCGGTCACAATCAACGGCATTCAGGATATCATCTACGATCTGCGGGACCGCGGCATCTCGATTCTGCTGACTGACCACCGCGAACGTGAGACGCTGACGATCACCGATCGAAGCAACGTCATCTGCGCGGGCCGCGTGCTCGTCTCCGGCGATGCGGAAACCGTGCTTCGCGATCCAATGGCTCAGCGACTGTACTTCGGAACTCGCTTCGATGCCGAATCGATCATCGAAGAGAAGGGCAACTTCCGAGCCGCAGAGAAACTCCGCAAGCCTGCGTAAGATCGACTATTCGTTAGGAAGCCCCGCGTGCTGAGATAGCCGTCAGACGTATCTCAGCACATTGTGCGGTCGATGCCGGGGTACGGCTACGCCTCTCCCGGCTGGCAGGGTTCCTGTCCGATCAGGTGCCCCACCTCAGTGGACCTTCATCACCACGAGGGTGCAGTCGTCGGCCTGACGTTTCTGACCGCTGAATTTCTCCAGTTGCTTCACGACGGCTTCGACGATGGTTGTCGTCGTCAGATCGCAACGCCCGACAATGGCGCCGAGTCGATCGACGCCGAACAGGCTGTCGTCCAGGCCATGCGCTTCGACGATTCCGTCGGTATAAAGCACAACCCGGTCTCCCGGCGAGAGCTGCTCGGTCGCATCGATGTACGTGATATCCTCGGCGATGCCGAGCGGCATGCGACCGGCACCATCGAGGGTGCTCACATTGGCTTCTCCACAACGACGGCGGAGAGGCGGATTGTGTCCGGCGGACGAGTACGTGATCTGCCGCGTCTGCGGGTCATAGATGGCGTAAAATCCCGTCACAAAGATCCCGCTCTTGGCGGTGAACCGCTGCGACAGGTGCTGATTCAGGTGATTCAGGAACTCGCTCGGCGGCTCGTGCGACCCGGTGTAGGTGTGGGCGATGGTGTGCATGATCGACATCACCACAGCCGCCGGCGTCCCGTGCCCGCTGACATCGGCGATAAAGATTCCGACTTTCCCGTTCGGCAGCGGGAAGAAGTCGTAGTAGTCGCCCCCGGCTCGCTGCGAGGTTTCGTAATAGGTGGCCAGTTCGAGGGTCGGGACACGCGGGATCTCTTCAGGCAACAGGTTGCGCTGGATGTCACCAACGGTTTTCAGTTCCCGGTCAACCGACTCGTACGCCTTCTTCAACTGGCGGGCCAGAATGAGGTTCTGGATGGCGCGACCGAACAGATTCGACAGCCAGACCAGCGCCGGCAGCTCTTCCTGAGAGAACCCGTTCCTGCCGTACTTGAGACCGACAATCATGTGTCGAGCCACGCCGTTCTCGAATAACGGAATGGCGCGGAGCGAGCCGATCTCGTGCAGATACGGCAGATCTCCTTCGTCCACAACAGGATCGAGGTCGTTGATGATCGCCGGCTGTCCGTCCAGGCACAATCTCTTCAGGATTCCGGACGTCAGCGGGTGGAACCGATGGGTGTTCCCCCACGGATGAATCGGGTTTTCCCAGTCGTCCATCATCGCGGCTTTGACATCGCCGGCGTCTTCGTCGGTCAGCGTCAGCATCACCGCTTTGTCGACGGGATAGATCTGACGAATGCGAGTGGCGTACTCGCGGAAAACGTCGTCGGGGTCATCATGAACGCTGATGGCCCGCATCATCTCCAGGATCTCGGAAAGCTGGCCTGAGAACGCGAATGAATCCATGGGAGGAGTCAGTTCGTCCAGTTCCATCGGCTGTTGGCTCATTGATTTTCTCGCAAGTCGAAGGCTGCCATTTCGCGGTGATCGCGTACATAAACGATCCCCTCCGCCAGCGCCGGCGGGTTCCAGACTTTGGTCGCATTCGGCAGAACAGTCATGGTCGCCAGTTGCCGAAACTCGACGGGATCAGCTGCCACAATGTTTAACGTGCCATCTTCCGCCAGGATCACCAGAAGTTCGTGGGTCATCAGCATCTGACCATGTCCATATCGCCCCTCTTTCCAGCGTTTGTCGCCGGTTAGAGGATCGATGCACATCAGAATGCCTTCATCGAGACCGAAAACGTGACCGGAGTGATAAATGGCATTGGCGAACTTGCTGCGAAGCACGCGCGTGTCGTGCCAGACCCTGGTGACGGTCCAGTTGTCCTCTTTTTTCTGGATATCAATGAGAGCACTCCCCATTCCATACGAAGCTGAAATAAAGAGGTGGTCACCATCGTCGAGCAGAATCGGCTGGGCGGCGTTTACGCCGGCTCCATTCTTGTGCTCATAATTCCAGAGCCGCCGGCCGGTCAAAGGTTCGTAGCTGCTGACGCCAAATCCGTCGAACATCACGATTTGCTCGACGCCGTGAATGATCATGACATCCGGCGAGCTGTAGCCGGCGTAGCTGGTTGGCAGTTCGTCGCTGTATTCACTGATCCCTTCGGCTTGCCAGACAGTCTTGCCGGTTTCGCGATCGAGAGCAACGAGTCCGTCGCCGACCGGTCCGCCGGCGTTCACGATCACCATGTTCTGATAAATCAGCGGGCTGGAGGAGATTCCCCAGACGACGTTCGGGATCTCCAGGTCTTCCAGCAGATTGCGGGACCAGACCGGTTTTCCGGTCCAGAAATCGAGGCAGAGGACATCGCCGCTCGCTCCGGCGGAGTAGACCCGGCCATCGACCACGGTCGGCGTGGTCCGGGGACCGAGTCCTCCCATGGCTTCGTAGAAGCGGGCTTCATAAGCGTGAATCCATTTCAGTTGACCGGTTTGTGTGTCGTAGCAGGTGACCGCTTCCTGTGTGTCTCGCTGTTCGAGCGTGACCAGCGAATCTCCCACGATGGCCATCGAGGCATAACCCTCGCCGACATCGGTTCGCCAGAGTTCCCGGGGCGGATTCTGCTGCCAGTCGGTCTTCACGCTGGGCCCGACGACAATCCCGTCCCGATTCAACCCGCGATAAGCCGGCATATCGGTAGCCGTGACGACGAATTCTTTGTCGTCTCCCGCCAGTTCCGCGGTCTGGACTTCCTGAAGTTGGGCTTTCGGTTCCCAGCGATAGACGAAATCGGCGTTCATATCGCCGTCGAATTCGACCGAACGGACCGAAGCCGCCCAGCCGACGCCGACGAGAATCAGCGGAATCATCACGGTCAGAACTGTTCGCCGGGAAAAATACGAGAGGCAGCAGAACCAGAACGCCAGCAGAATTCCCAGGGAGCCGATCAGCGACACGGTGAGAAAATTGACGATCGCCCGTCCCTGCAACGGATCGAAGAGAAATCGCGCCCAGATCAGTCCCAGGCCGATAATGACGATCGTTGAGACCGGCATGCCCCAGACGCGATACCAGTTGCGGCGGCTCGGCTGGGTGGCCGATGATTCAGCATTCCCATCAGCGTCCGGAGAAGCAGAGGATTCCGTGAGCGACTCGTTCATCAGTGCAGTCCTGGGGGTGATCTGTTACGAGTGCGGGGTGGTCAGGGTGACACACGTTCCGAACATCGTGTTCGAAGGGCAGCCGCACCGATTGACCGAACGATTTTAGACCGGCTCGAACCTCCCGGAAACCCCCAAAAGAAGGATCGCTGCCTGCGACTCCGGTTTGTGATCAGTGGTTGTTGATGCGACTCGGGATTTTCGCCGGGCCGGATGAAGTTATGATGGGGATTGCGAACTGAATCCGGGAAGTTGTCGTTCCGCCGACCTTGCAACGTGAGATGCGAGGCGGAACAATGGCCGATGCGGTCTCCAAATCTCTTCTCTAGCGGAAACGCAGCTGTGAAATTAAGCCAATTGCGAAAAGCCGTTCTTCCGAATGCCCGTCGGGAGTATCCTCTCTACGGTCCGGAAGAGCTGCAGAAGCTGCGTCGGGCGACCCGCTTCAATGCCCGGCTGATGGACGAACTGCGAACACATGTGGCTCCCGGAATTCGAACCAGCGAACTCGACGAGATCGCGTTCGTGTTCACCCGGGATCACGGTCACACGCCGGCCTGTCTGGGCTACAAGGGCTATCCGAAGTCGATCTGTACCAGCATTAACGACGTCGTCTGCCACGGAATTCCCGACGAAACCGAACTTCAGGACGGCGACATCGTCAATCTTGATGTCACGACCATTGTCGATGGCTGGTACGGCGATCAGTCAGAGACATTCCTCGTCGGGGAAGTGAGCGAAGAGGCGCGAGCCGTGACGCAGGTCGCCTTCGATGCCCTGTATGTGGGGATTCGGGCGATCGAACCCAATGGCACAGTTTACGATATCGCCAGCGCAATCACACGGTATGCGGAGGAGCGGGGCTTCGGCGTGGTCCGCAACTATCAGGGACACGGTATCGGACAGGCCTTCCACCAGGAACCGGGCGTGCCGCATTATCCGCATGAGTCCACGCGAAGAAATGTGATCGTTCCCGGCTGTTCGTTCACAATCGAGCCGATGATCAACGCAGGCCGGCCGGAGACGGTCATCGAACGCGACGGATGGACCGTGCGGACGAAGGATCGTTCGCTGTCAGCTCAGTTTGAGCATCAAATCTACATGACGGAAGCCGGTCCGGAAATTCTGACGATGACTGAGAATGGCCCTCAGGAAGGGCATCAGTTCTAGTTGGACTTCAGCCGACCGCACTTGCGTTGAAACTCTTTCGGGCGCCCAATCCCCCTTTGATCGAACATTATGAACGAACATATCGAGATTGATGGAGTTTCCCTCCATCTGTCCCAGCCCGATACCACAGCCAGTCCCTGGATCGGTCAGGCGGAAGTTCTCAAGCAGATTCTGGCCTGCTGGCTGGTCGTCGACAAACTGGACCTGCCCCTCGCGCCGCGACTGGTCGGAACGCCCGGAATCGGCAAGACCACGCTCGCACTCGCCGCGGCTCGTGAACGGCAGCAGTCGGCGTTTATCTATCAATGCACCGCCGATACCCGGCCGGAAGACCTGCTTGTGACGCCCGTCCTCGGCGAGAAGGGAACGATTCAGTATCACGCCTCTCCGTTAGTATCCGCGATGCTCACCGGCGGCGTCTGTATTCTGGACGAAGGCAACCGGATGAACGAGAAGTCCTGGGCTTCTCTGGCTCCGCTGCTCGATCATCGACGCTATGTGGAATCGATTGTGGCTGGCATCACCATCAAAGCTCATTCTGAATTCCGCTGTGCCGTGACGATGAACGATGATGAATCGACGTTCGAGATTCCGGATTACATCCTCAGCCGTCTGCAGCCGACACTGCTGTTGACCTATCCGTCTCGCGAAGACGAAATGAACATCCTGAAGTATCATCTGCCTTTCGCCGACGATGACCTGCTGAACCTGACCGTTGAGTTCCTGCAGAAGTCGCACGAGCTGAAACTCGACTTCTCGACCCGCGATGGACTCAACGTACTCCGGTATGCTCTGAAGCGGATCGCACAGAATCCGGAGCATCCGCTGGCGAAAGACACCGCCTGGCGCGAAGCACTGGAATGCTGCCTCGGCGATGAAGCCATGGACCTGGAGTCGCTGGCCAAACGCAAGAATCAGTCCCTCGGCGGCAATGTCCTGCCGATGGGCCTGGGCGATTTCTTTTTCGATCCCAACGATCCGCTTCATCCCGACTTCGATGACGACGATGACGAAGATGATGACGACGACTTCGACGACGAAGATTAAAGCATTTTCAGGCTTATCCTGCAGTCGCGGGGCGCCAATCCCATGCTGAGTTTGCTCGAGAGCCTCGGTTCGGCTCACGGCCAGTGAGAGCCGCAGCGGCGAAGCCCGGTGATCGATCGCCGATAGAGATACGTCTCCACCCGAAGCTCGTCGTGGGGCGCTTCGAGCTGAACCGTGAGCCGTCGGTACAAGTCCGCGGCCACACCTTCCACTTCATCGAGGATCGGCCACAGATCGGGCTCGACTTCGTACAACTCGCCCTGAACGCTTTGTCCTGTCTCGTGGCGAACCAGAGCAGGGTACTCGCCGACATCAAACAGCAGATAGCCCGGCTCGGTGCGAGCGGTATCGATGAATCGCGCTCCCTGCATGTAATGAGCGCGGCAGAAGCCTCGTTTCAGGGTTCCATAGACGAATACATACTCACTCACGAACGTTTCTCCACCGTTCTGTTGTCGACCGGGCGCGTTTGTAGCGATTGTAACGAATCGCGAATCGGGGCGAGATGGCCTCGACCTGTCCTGTCCTGAGTGTGCTGCCGGCAATTCTTAAAATCCGTGTCGTGATCACGACACGGCCTGCTTTTGGACTCACTGCCGATATCAAAGAAGTTCGATACGCGCTTATGGTACGACGGGAAAAGTCGCTCTCGTCGGGACCGCCTGCGGGATTGCTCCGTTCGTTCCGATCCCTGCACACGGAACTGGTGTGCAAATCGACACGGTCGGCAACCTGCCAGAGACGATTCACTCGGGGCCTGTGAATTGTCAGTACTCCCAGGGAAGGGAGTCACGATCTGTCCCCATGAAGAAGACTGGTCGGGCCGATGCGGCTGTCTGCCCGTCTGGAGTATGCATCAGTGCTTGGAACGATTGAATCATTTTATCAGCGGCACAGCCGGCATCTGCTGGCGGCGTTGATCCTCACGTTGCCATTCCTGGTCTACGAAGCCGCCCGCATTCCGACGAATAACGACGTCGAAACCTGGCTGCCGGCTCAGTCTGAACTCAAGCAGCGGTACGATCGATTCCGGGAAGACTTCGGCAGCGAAGAGATGATTGTTGTCGGCTTGAAGAACGGAGCCGATGAGGAACGACTCGTTTCCGCTCTGGCCAATCGACTCGAACAGGTCCCCGGCGTCCGCCAGACCTGGGACTCGACTCGTTTCCGACAGATGATGGAAGAGTTGCAGGTCCCCGAGCCAACCATTCAGGAACGCCTCGTCGGGATGACCGAGTCGGTTGATGGCGGTTTCCTGGCGATTCTGGTCCTTCTCAATGAAGACGGGACCGCGGCTCGTGAGAAAGTGGTCGCCGGGATTCGACAGGAGCTGGAGTACTGTCAGATTCCCCGGAAGCAGTATGCACTCGCTGGCGGCCCGGTGATCGTTGCGGAGCTCGATCGGCTCGGCGGACAGAAGAACAACCGCAAGTTCTTTATGATGACCCTGCTGCTCGGGTTTCTGCTGTTGCTGGGAATCGTACGCGACTGGCGGGTCAGCTCGGCGATGATGCTGCTGACCGTATGGGCGATTCAGGCGACGACCACTGGTGTGAAGTGGTTTGCCGGGGAAATGAACTTCATTCTCGGCGCCCTGCCGGTAATGGTGATGGTCTTCACGCTCGCGATCGCCATCCACTATCTGCACTACTACGATGCCGTGCGACGCAAGCCGTTTGCCGTCGGGCGAGGTTTGCTCGCGGCATTACGCCCCTGTCTGTTCGCAACGCTGACCACGACGATTGGTCTGGCGAGTCTCGGCTTGAGCGACATTATGCCGGTGCGGCAGTTCGGTTACGCCGCCTCCCTGGGATGCATCGTGGCCATGCTGACCGCGCTGACGGCGATGCCGGCGATCGTCGTCGCGTTTGGTTTCAAGGGATTCGGCGAAACGCGCCTGCTGGAGTATCAACGCTCGATCTTCCGGGGCATTTTGCGGCATCGCTACGCCTCCGTCGCGATCCCGCTGATCATCGTTGCCGGGACGGGAATCGCCGTGCCGGAGCTGCGCAGCCGCCTGGAACCGCTCGACTTCCTCCCGGCCGCCAATCAGGTTCTTACCGACGTCAAGGAAGTTCAGAACCGGCTCACGACCCTGGACTCGATCGAGATCGTGATTGATTTCGACGGTCAGGAGGATCACTTCCTGAATCGGCTCGATCGCGTGCGGAAGATCGAAGCGATCGTGGCCCGGCATCCCTGGGTGCGGCGAACATCTTCGCCGGCCAGCTTCTTCCCGACAGTCGACGAGATGCCGGAATCGACGCACGAAATCGGCTCGTTGCTGAAAACCGCCAAGTCGCGGGCCGGGGAAAGCGACTATCTCGCCTGCGGACAGCGATTCTGGCGGATCTCCGCTCGTATCGAGCCGGAAGCCCGGGAGCATCAGGCGGAGATGGTCGAAGAGCTGCGAAGTCAACTGGCCGGCTATTCCGTCGTACTCACTGGACTCTCCCCGCTCGTGAAGCAGGCTCAGAGTCAGATTTTCGAAGGGTTCTGGTCCAGTTTCGGAACGGCGTTCGTCATCATCACCGCTGTGATGATGCTGGCGCTGCGATCTGTCACGACCGGCCTGTTCGCCATGATCCCCAACCTGACCCCGCTGTTGATGGTGTTCGGGCTGCTCGCCTGGTGCGGAATCCCGATCGATATCGGGATGATGATGACGGGGAGTATAGCACTCGGAATTGCGGTCGACGGGACGTTCCACTACCTTGTTCACTACGAGAGGGAATTCCGTTCTGATGGAGACTCGCCGCGGGCATCTGAATGTGCTCTGGTGCATACGGGGCCGGCAATTGCCGAAGCAGCCGTGATTGCCGCCATCGGAATGCTGGCGCTGGGATTCAGTCAGTTCGCACCGACATCGCGCTTTGGATTGCTGATGTCGGGCCTGCTGATGGCGGCTCTGGTGGGCGATTTGGTGTTGTTGCCGGCCATGCTGGCACTGCGGCCCTCCCGCCGACGAAAGGCTCAGCCGGAACCGGTCAGTCAGGAGCTCCAGCTCAAGGGGCCGCACAGAGCGATGGTTTCCTCTTCCCGTAGGTCGGCAGTCCACTAAAATTGAGGGACTTCCGCAAGGCTGCGGCCTGGCGACGACGACTGGCTCCCGGGACTTGAGGCGAATTCCGCTTTGGGTGGCAAATCCAGCGAGTCGGGCCGAATCAACAAGGATCGTGCCGAAAATCAATCCTGTTCCCCGTATGCGCGAACGTTTCGCCTGTTCGCGGCCGAATTCAATCGACAATTTATTGACATCCGCCCGGTTTGTCGGAAACTTGTTACATTGGATAGAATAGAGGCCATGGGACACTTTGAATGATCAACGCGACGAAACCTGACGCACAGTACCTGCTGCTCACCGGAGCCACCGGCCTTCTTGGTCGTTACCTCATGCGTGACCTGGCTTTGGCGAATGTTCCGCTGGCTGTGGTGGTGCGCCCGTCGCGGCGACAATCGGCTCAATCCCGGGTCGATGCCATCATGAGCTACTGGGAATGCGAGCTCGGTCAGGAACTCGCTCGCCCGGTCGTCCTGGAAGGCGAACTCTGCGAAGATTCTCTGGGGCTGGAAGCCGACGACATTCGCTGGGCGATCAACAATTGTCGCGGCGTGATTCACAACGCCGCTTCGCTGTCGTTTGTCAGCACGGGGCCGGAAGCCGAGCCCTATCGCTCCAATGTGGGCGGCACGAAGAATGTGCTCCGCTTCTGCCAGGAAGCAGGGATCCGGGAGTTCCATCACGTCTCCACCGCTTACGTCTGCGGGCTTCGCAAGGGAAACATCCTCGAATCCGAGCTCAATGAGGGGCAGGAATTCGGCAACCCTTACGAAGAGAGCAAGGTTCAGGCCGAAGAAATGGTCCGTTCAGCGGACTTCATCGATTCACTCACGGTCTATCGCCCGGCCATTATCGTGGGAGATTCCGAAACCGGTTTCACCAACACGTTCCATGGGTTTTATGCAGCCGTGCAACTGGTCCATACGCTGGCCAAGAACAACGAGAAGGGCCGCGAAACCGGCTTCGCCGACTCCTTCCCGACCCGCGTGACGTTGAGCGGAACGGAACGCAAGAATTTCGTTCCCGTCGACTGGGTCTCGGCTGTGATGGCACATATCCTGTCACACCGCTCGCTGCACGGAGACACCTACCATCTGACTCCGCGGAACGCCGTTCGCGCCAAGACAATTCATTCCGTACTGCAGGCCTCGACGCGTTTCTTCGGCTCGACGATGGTCGGAGCCAACGCCGAAGTCCCCGATCAAACGGAAATGGAAGGCTTCTTTTACGAGCACATCCATATCTACAACTCCTACTGGCGCGACGATCCAGTCTTCGACAGCTCGAATACCCAGCAGGCCGCCCCGCATCTGCCGTGTCCGCACATGGATTACAACATGCTGCTGTTCCTGGCGCGGCAGGCCATTGAGATGAACTTCAGCTGGCGGGATAAACCGCTGGTTAAAGAAACCTCCCGACTGACAGTCAACTCCCGCTAATCAACCGCCAGGCGGCCGCTTGATTCGAATCCGAAGCGTGACTGCGAGCGAAACGGACTTGGCACGCACGTCTGGTTCTCGACCGCCCGCCTGCGCCTGCCCGGGTGCTCAACCGGTTCTCAACAACACCGGCTGGTGTTCATTCAAATCTCATCTTCGTCCACGTGAGATTGTCCGGACGACTCGCTACCATGGGATTTGCAGACCATGCCGCGAATCGCGGCTTCCGAAATAGTTGAGCGTGAGCAGGAGAAGGTGATGTCTGATTTCCGTACCGAACGAGACTCGATGGGCGACGTCCAGGTTCCCCGGAACGCCTACTATGGGGCCCAGACGCAGAGAGCCGTCGACAACTTTCCGATTTCGGGCTGGACGCTCCACACCGATCTCATCCATGCCATGGGCCTTGTGAAGTTCGCCTGCGGCATCGCCAATCGCGATCTCGGCAAGTTGACCGGAACCGGCAAACGACCGCTCAACGACAAGGAAGTCGAAGCGATGCTCAACGCCGCCCGAGAAGTGGCCAATGGCAAGCACGATGACCAGTTCCCGATCGATGTCTTCCAGACTGGCTCCGGCACGTCGAGCAACATGAACGTCAACGAAGTGATCAGCAACCGAGCCATCGAACTTCTCGATGGGGACCGCTTTGCGGCCGAAAAGCCGGTGCACCCCAACGATCACGTCAACATGGGACAGAGCACGAACGATACGTTCCCGACCGCGATCCATGTCGCCGTGGCGATGGCAATTCGCAACAAACTGATTCCCGCGCTCAAGAAATTCCACGAGTCGCTGGCGAAGAAAGCCGAAGCCTGGGACCAGATCATCAAAATTGGTCGAACGCACCTTGCCGATGCGACCCCGTTGCGGCTCGGTCAGGAGTTCGGCGGCTTTGCCCGTCAACTTCAGTTGAGCATCGATCGAGCCGAGGCGGCTGTCGGAGCGGTTCTTGAACTTCCGGTTGGCGGCACCGCTGTCGGATCGGGAATCAACACACATCCCGAGTTCGGCGATCACGTCGCCACCGCGCTGGCCGAGGAAACATCGATCCCGTTTGTCGAAGCCGAGAATCATTTTGAAGCCAATGCACAACGGGACGGACTCGTCGAATGCCACGGGCATCTGCGGACGATCGCTTCCACGCTGTTTAACGTGTCGAACAACATCCGCTGGCTCGGTTCCGGTCCGCGATGCGGCTTCTATGAAGTCCAACTGCCGGACCGCCAGCCGGGCAGTTCGATCATGCCGGGCAAAGTGAACCCCGTGATGTGCGAAAGCATGATGCAGGTCGCTGCCCGCGTGATGGGGAACGATCAGACGATCACTCTCAGCGGAGCCGCCGGCGGCAACTTCCAGCTCAACATCATGATGCCGGTGATGGGACAGACGACGCTCGAAAGCGTGAACCTGCTCGCCAGCTCCGCCGATGCCTTCGTCGAGTTCTGCAGCGACGACATGGAAGCCAATGAAGAAGCCTGCGAACAGATGGTCGAACAGAGCCTCTCCATGGTTACCAGCCTGAACCCGTACATCGGCTACGAAAAGGCCTCCAAGCTCGCCAAGGAAGCCTTCAAGTCCGGCAAGACAATTCGCGAACTCTGCACCGAACAGCAGATCCTCGACGAAGCGACGCTGAACGAAGCCCTCGACCCGATGCGAATGACCGAACCCCACGCCGACTGATTGAACACGCCTCAACTCGGGTGACCCGGCCGCAACAAACGAACGTGTACTCGATGGGTGGCCCCGAAAGATTCTTTCGGGGCGGCGCAGCCGTGGGAGTACGGGATTCGACGCGGGGAATCACTGAACCCGGGAGACGTTATACAGCCGCAGACCTCAGACAGGATCCCCGTCAAACGGCATCCTCCTACGGCTACGCCGCCCTGATAGCACAGCTATCAGGGCCACCCCTTCCAATCCCAGCCTACGGTCCATGGATGGCCTGGCCGCAACAACGGCCGGGTCGAGCAGCGACAAGAGGCTGCACCATCGACGTCCATTAGCAAGGAAACGATCGCGGTCTCGATGGGTGGCCCCGAAAGATTCTTTCGGGGCGGCACAGCCGTCGGAGAACGGGATTGGACGCGGGGAATCACTGAACCCGGGAGACGTTATACAGTCGCAGACCTCAGACAGGATCCCCGTCAAACGGCATCCTCCTACGGCTCCGCCGTCCTGATAGCAGACCCGCCGGGGCCCTTCGAATGCATCGGCTTTACTCAGCCACCCCGGGCGTGCGGATCACCAGCAGGCGGCGTTCGGTCATGTCTTCAATGGCGTAGCGAATCCCTTCCCGGCCGTGGCCGCTGTCCTTCACGCCGCCATAGGGCATGTTGTCCACACGCCACGAGGGGATATCACCGACGATCACCCCGCCGACGACCAGCTCATCCCATGCGCGGAGCATGTGATCGATACTGCGGGTGAACACGCCGGCCTGCAATCCGTAGCGGCTGTCGTTCACCTGAGCCAGCGCCTGCCCGAAGTCAGTGAACCGGGAGAGCACCGCGACCGGGCCGAACGCTTCGTCGGCACAGATCGGCAAATCCTCCGGCACGTTCTCCAGCAGAGTCGCTTCGACCATCACGCCCTCGCGATTGCCGCCGCATAGCACGGTGGCTCCATGATCGACCGCCTGATCGATCCATTTTTTGAGCCGCTCGCCGTCCGATTCACTGATGACCGGGCCGATGAAGGTGTCTTCATCGCGAGGATCGCCCATCTTCAGTTGCTTTGTCTTCGCGACGAGTTTGTCACGAAAGCTCTCGTAGACCGACTCATGAATCAGAATCCGCTGCACGCTGATGCAACTTTGTCCCGACTGATAAAAGGCTCCGGTGATGATCCGGTCGACGGCGTCATCAAGATCCGCATCTTCATCGACAATACAGCCGGCGTTGCCCCCCAGTTCGAGGACGACCTTCTTCTTCCCCGCTTTCGCCTTCAGATCCCAGCCCACTTCGGGCGAGCCGGTGAAGCTCAACAGTTTGAGCCGCTCGTCGGTTGTGAGCAGTCCAGCCGCTTCCCGATCACAGGGGAGAATCGAAAAGGCGCCGGGCGGCAGATCGGTTTCCGCCAGAATCTCGCCGATGAGGATCGCTCCGATCGGCGTACGGCTGGCGGGCTTCAACACAAACGGACATCCAGCCGCGATCGCCGGGGCGACTTTATGAGCCACCAGATTGAGCGGAAAGTTGAACGGCGAAATAAAGGCACACGGCCCGACAGGCACCCGCTGGTCGAAGCCGCGATAACCGGCGGCTCGCTCGGAGATTTCCAGGTTGTGCACCTCGCCGCCAATGCGAACCGACTCTTCGGCAGCAATGCGGAAGGTATCGATGAGCCGCGTCACTTCCCCGCGGCTGACGCTGATCGGCTTGCCCGCTTCGCGACAGAGACTGAGCGCGAGTTCTTCCGCGCGTTCCTCAAACCGCTTCACGCAATGCTGAAGAATCTGCTGGCGCACATACGGTTTGAGCCGCCGCATCGGCTCGGCCGCCTCGGCAGCGGCGGCGATCGCCCGAGCCAGCGAGCCCGAATCGGCCTGGGCGACCTTCGCGATTACCTCGCCGGAATACTTGTCTTTGACCTCCAGATCGGTGTTCGGCTGCTCCGGCTCGTTGGCCAGAAAGTACGGGTAAGTCTTCATGAGTCTGCTTCGCCTTCCGTCGCTCAGGACTCTGGCTAATCGAGTTCGCGGGATGTGCCTTCGATGTGTTCGAGGCCCCATTTGACGATCGACCGCAGGACCGGACGAAGAGCTTTGCCCTTCGCAGTCAGCCGGTAGGCATCGCGGCCGGGAATCGAGGTTGAGGGGTATTTCTCCACGATACCATGGTCGACCAGCCGGGCAAGACGGTTCGAAAGGATATTCGTCGCGATCCCCTCCGGAGACTTCTGGAACTCGCTGAAGTGCGACTTCCCCAAGATGAGATCGCGAATAATGAGCAGAGTCCACTTATCACCAATCACGTCCAGCGTGCAGGAAACGGGACAGGGAGATCGTCGCTGGTCATCCATCATTGTGAATTCTTGAGATTGTGAAATCTTGAAAAAGCGCTGTTGCCAGACCGAGGGTAACTTGCATAATGCAAGCGTTACGATACTTGCACTTTGCAAGTATCGATTTCTCTCTTCCGCGGTAAAGGGTGAACATGTCGAATTATAGTGTATTTGACGCCGGTCAGTGGCAGAATCTGGAGCAGCACGTGTTCGAGTACGGCCCGATCAAGGCGCCCGGCAAAGTGTTTCTCAGCGAGAAGGTCGACTCCTCAGGCTGCGAGGTTTCGCTGAATCGGCTCGAAGCCGGACAGAGTTACCCCTTCCTGCACAGGCACAACAAGCACGAAGAAGTCTTCATCGCGGTCTCCGGTCGGGGCGACATGCAGGTCGATGGCGAGATCATCCCGTTTAACGAAGGGACCGTGATCCGCATCGCCCCGGAGGGCGTACGCTCGATTCGGTCGGGAGCCGAGGAGCCGCTCTGCTTTCTCTGCATTCAGGCGACGGCCGGTTCCCTCAGCAGCCGGTTCATCGGCGACGGCGAAACCGTGCCGGGCGAAGTTCGCTGGGATGGCCCGGTGATGGCCGGCTGATCGAACGGGTTACGGCCTGGCCTGCCGACGTTGCGGCAGGCGGGCCTCGACCTGTTTCAGATAAGCATTGAGTTCTCTGCGCAACTCTCGCGCCTTGTCGGGATGCTCAGCTGACAGATCATGCTGCTCGGCCAGATCGTTCGCGAGATCATACAGCTCGACGCGATCTTCTTCGTAAAACTGAATCAGCTTCCAATTACCAGAGCGGATCGCCGAATGGGGCCGGGTCTGGCTCGTGACGAAATCCCCCACGCCGATCTCCTCCGGGCAGTCAGCGAATTTCTTTTCGGGATGATAATACGGAAAGTGCCACACCAGCGGCTGTGACCGGTTTACGTCCACGACCTGCCCTGCCATCAACGGCAGTAGACTCACGCCGTCGGCTCCGTTCCGCGGTTGATCGGCGACATCCCGGAAGGTCGGCAGCAGATCGCAGCCGTGGACCGGGACATCGCATTCGACGCCGGCTTCAATCCTGCCCGGCCAGCGGGCGATCATCGGCACGCGAATGCCCCCTTCATACAGATTCCATTTGCTGCCTCGCAGCGGAGCGTTTGTCGTGTAATTCGGATGCCCGCCGTTATCGGAGAGGAAGACGACCAGCGTGTCGTCCGCCAGATCGAGCCGATCGAGCTCGGACAGCACGCGCCCAACCAAATGATCGAGCGTCTCGACCATAGCCGCGTATTCGACTCGAATCTCCTTCGAACCCTCTGGAATCAGCTTCCGATACTTCTCAATCAGCGACTCGCTGCGGGAGTGGACGGGATCGTGGACGTAATACTGCGACAGATACAGGAAGAACGGTTCGTCCTGATGCCGGTTCAGGAACCCGGTCGCCTTGTCCACCAAAGTGTCGAGCGGGAAATCGCCTTCCTTCACGGGAGTCGACTTCAGGCCTTTCTTCTTGCCATAGACATACGGGTGACTGCCGAAGTCAGAGTCTCCTTCAGCGAAACCCTGTTCAAGCGGCCCATGCGTCGGCGACCAGCCGAGGTATCCCTGATGATGCCGGCTCACGTGCCATTTGCCGAAGAAGCCGGTTGTGTAGCCGCACTCGCTGAGTGCTTCGCCCATCGTTCGTTCTGAAAGTGGCAGGTCGAGCGTGAAGGGAGGCGACTGTAGCGGGACATCGAAGTCCTGCCCGCCGGGATCAGACTTGGTGACGAACTCAAAGTGCAGGCGAGCCGGGGTCTTGCCGGTCAGAATCGCCGCCCGGGACGCCGAGCAGATGGGAGCCGGGGCGTAGGCTTGCGTGAACCGCATTCCCTCTTCGGCAAGTCGATCGAGGTGCGGCGTCTGGTGATACGGATGCCCGTAACAGCCGAGATCGCTCCAGGAGAGATCATCGGCCAGAATGAAGACGATATTCGGAGCCGCCTGCAATGGGGCGGCCGTGACGATGAGCAGAAGGAGAATCAGCAGAAGTTGTCGCACGAAACCTGTTCCAGCCTGAGGAGAATTCACCGCAGAGCCGGAACCGATCACGCATCAGCCGTGCACTGCGTTCTGAGCACGGTTCAATGTTAACAGACTGACCTCGGGCCGACAGCGAATCCGCAGGGGATGCTTGCCGGAGACGCCACGCGAAACGTGCAGCGTCGTCCCCTGCTCCTGAAAAACGCCATCAGCATACCGCACGCCGTACCAGCTGGGGGAATAGACCGGGCCGAGTAGAGGCAGCTTGACCTGTCCACCGTGGTTGTGACCGGAGAGCATCAGCTGCACATTCTGCCGGCGGGCATCGGCGATATTGTCCGGACTGTGACTGAGCAGCAGACGGAACACATTCTCGGGAACGCTCTCGAATGTAGGCGCCTCCCCCATCCAGGGGCGTTCGTCCCCGGCGATTGCGATCACGTCATCGGGATTGTCTGGACTGGAAATAAACTGCGGCTCTTCCGCACACAACGTCCAGCCGAGTTCTTCCATGCGGCCGCGAATCGGATCGCAATTGTGATGCCAGTCGTGGTTGCCGAGGATGTAATAACACCCGAGTGGAGCCGAGAGCGTGCCGAAGGTCGTATTGATCCAGTCGAGCTTCTCCTTCCGGTCAATGAGATCGCCGGTGAAGACAATCAGATCGGGCTTCCAGAGCTGCATCTGCTTGAAGACCGCCTCATAGAACGGGAGATCAATCGTTCCGAGAAAATGCACATCGCTGACGTGAAGCACCCGCAGCCCGTCGAAAGCGGCTGGCAGCGTGGCGAACTCAAACTGCTTTTCATTGAACTCCGGCGCGAACGCCTGGTTCGCCGGCAGATTGACCAGCGACTGATACGGCCCGTCTCCAATCGGACGATGCCCGAGCTGGAGTTCGACATCAACCACTTCACTGCGCGTGAGTTGATACCCGGGTGGTTTTCGGCGGACGATGCGATGAAAGAAACGGAGACCGAGAGCGAACAGGCCCATCGCGGCAATCACCCAGGGAATGCCCCAGAGTCCCAGTTCGATCTGCTCCAGCGTATCGAGCCGCGATCGTTGCAGCAGAATCGGCAACCGGAGCAGACTGAGCAGCAGGATGAACGGCCCCGAGACCATGGCCAGGTCGTGCGGAATGCGAAACCGGTCGAGGATTTTCGAGCGGACGCGAAGGCTGTAAAGCCGATTGGCGTAGCTGGACCAGAACCAGGCGTTCCCGAGAACGCCGCCCGCCAGTAACGCCAGTGCAGAAAACGGTTCGATCATCAGTGTCACAATCGGCATCAGGGCGCCCACGTCTCCATTCACTCACAATCCGAGCGGTTCATCTATTCTAAGCGGCTCGAGAGGTTGTCGAGGGCGATTCTTCTCCGAAGGCCGGCATCGTGGCGTGTCCCTCGGCGGCAATGCCGTCGCGACGCACCACAGTTTCGACCGTCTTCCAGAGGATCCACAGATCGAACGAAAACGAACAGTGATCGACATACCAGACGTCCATCGCCAGCCGTTCGTCCCAGGGAACGCCGTTGCGGCCATTCACCTGAGCCCAGCCGGTGATCCCCGGCAGAGTTTCGTGACGGCGAGCCTGATAGTCGGAGTACTTCGGAAGGTACGAAACGAGCAGCGGGCGCGGGCCGATCAGACTCATGTCGCCGCGAACAATGTTGATCAACTCCGGCAACTCATCGAGACTGCTGGAACGCAGGAACTTGCCGAACTTGGTGAGCCGCTGATCATCCGGCAGCAGTTCGCCGCTGGCATCGCGGGCGTCGGTCATCGTGCGGAACTTATACATCGTGAAGATGCGGCTGTCTTTGCCGGGACGCTTCTGCTTGAAGAGTACCGGACGCCCGAGAAAGACAGCAACGAGGCCGGCGACGGCCACCATCACGGGAGCGGCGACAATCAGAACGAGTGTGGCCACGTAGGCATCGAACAGACGCTTGCCGTAGCGACCGTAGAACGTGGAACGGGGATGTTTCGACATGATTCGGCCCCTGGGTTTCCTGATGAAGTTTTGAGAATAAGACTCTGATTAAGCGGCACGCTGGTTCGACGCTGCCGGTATCGCTTTCGGCAACGGCAAATCCCGCAACCAGAGATGTTGTTCGTAGAGATCAGCCCAGTGTTCGAAAATCACGGAGGGCTGGAAGTTCGTGAGTGCACGCAGCCGCCCGTTCTCGCCGTGCTGGCGACTCAACAGGCGATCCTGCAGATATCGTTCGATGGCATTAGCCAGTCCGGTCACATCGCCGAGTTCGACCAGCGTTCCGGTTTCGCCATCCACGACCGCGTCCTTCGTGCCGGTGGCCCGGTACCCGACTACGGGAAGCCCAGCCGCCGCTGCTTCCAGAGGAACGTTCGGGAAGCCTTCGCGATAGGATGGAAAAGCCAGCAGGTCGCAGGCGGCGTAGTAGTTTTCGGGATCTTTCACGAAACCCGTGACATGAATATGCGGATGATTCCTGAGCAGATCGCAGGTCGTTTCGGCCGGCGGGGCGTTGTCTTCGATACCGCCGACGAGCAGCAGGTGCAACTCGCGGGGAGTCCGATCGGCAATCTGCATGTAAGCTGCGACGAGATCGTCAATTCCCTTATCGACCACGAGCCTTCCCACGAAACCGATCACCGCCGACTCGGCGGGAATGCCGAGTGATCGCCTGAGTTTGACGGCATGAGTGGTTCGAGCCGAAGTGGCCTCGAAGACATCGGCTCGAACTCCGTTGGACGATCCATTTCCCAGAACGCGAATCTTGTGCTCTGATGTCAGTCGGCGCTGGAGATAACATTCCCGCAACGATTCGGAGACGGAAACGATCTCCTGCGCACAGGCCGCGGCCAGCCATTCGGTCGAGTCGAGCAGCCAGCGGGTCAGTCCGGTCGAAGTTTCTGAACGGAGTCCGCGGAGCAGATACAGACGAATTGGCACCCCCGCCAGACGAGCGGCCAGCATGCCGATCAGTCCGCCCTTCGGTGTGCTCGCGTTGACGATCTGCGGCTGAATGGTGCGGAATAACTGAACCATTTGGAACAGCGACTTGAGATCCGCTTGAGGCGAGATGGCTCGACTGAGTGGAACCTCGTGAATCTGAACGCCGTCTCTGGCCGCAATCTGTTCCAGCCTCGCATCGGGATTGCAGACCACGTGGATCTCGTAGCCGAGATCACGGAAGTACGCCAGCTGCCCGGTCCGAGACAGGAACGCTTCCACGGTCTTGGCATCAGTCACGACGTAGGCGAGACGGATGGGAGACTCTGAGGTTGTCATGGGGAGGTCCAGACGTCAGCGGGTCAAAGCAGGATTCGGCAACGAACGATGCTGCCTGGAACTGAAGTACAAGGTCGCCAGACCTTTCACGATTCGACTGGCAACGGCGACGACGACGAGAAAGGCGATCAGCTGTTTCGAGAAGCTAATCATGCGATAAATGTCGTTGCGGTGAATGTAGAAGCACCACCACGGCATGAAACTGACGAAGAACACCTGCACGAAGTCGTACCGCTGAGGCATCTGGCTGATGAAGATGACGAGTACATAGCCGAGGACGAAGATCCCGACGCCGATCATGCCGCCATAGGCATAGCCTTCCGCCCAGATGTTCGAAGCCATGCCGTAACCGACATCACCAAACAGTTCGTAGGTCGCGGTGTCACCGAATGCCGCCTGGCTGGACGTGATGCCCGAACTGATATTCGACATCACAATCAACTCGAGCCGTTCCCAGGCATCCATGCGATAATCTTCCTCGATAACGACATTCAGGATGTGCTGAATGGCGACCGGTTCCGATTTGATGAACGCATCGGTTCCCTTCTCCGACATTCGAGCAGAGGCGCCGTCGAAGTCGCCCGCCTTCAGAAAGATGTAGCAGGTTTTGTAAAGGAAGATGAAGCTCGTAAACAGAACGATCGTGATACAGATCTTCTTGTGCTTGATGAGCGGATTGACGCCGCGGCGGGCCAGCCAGATTGTCATCGCTCCGATGACGCCAATCGCCAGCTGATTACGGCTGCCGATGAACAGAATCCCCAGCAGAGACGCCAGGTTAATCAGCGCGAGAAGATAGCGTTTGTAATAGACCGAGATGATGAACGCCGTCGGAGCACCCATCAGCCAGAGCAGGTGATACGGCGTAAACGTCCTGGCCATCTCGTGCTTGTTCTGGGCCAGAAGAGCGGATCCCGAGATCTTGAGCGCGAGATAGAACCCGACCAGCTGAAGAATCGTGGCTGTGAGTGCGTAGTAGTTATCGGAAATCGGCTTTCGTTGAACCGGACGCCCCGGAACAGGCAGCCGGGAAACGGAACGCGACGTGTGGATTGTCTCGTGGTCGCGGAGGATCGCGGCATACCAGATGGCCCCCATCACGAGAGCCATCACGAAGTAGCAACCGGCCGAGACCCGCAGACTGTCGATTGGAATACTGGTTTCGCCGAGGAGACCGGCCATGAAGTAGATCGCAGCAGACGCGAACGCGACACAGAACCAGTCGGCCTGGCGACGTGCCGTCGTGAAATAGAACAGTCCACCGCACAAATTGGCGATGTAGAGTCCTTTGCAGATCAACATGAACATCATGATGTGACTTCCGCCTTCGCTACGTAACAATCACTCAGGCTGCTTTTCGCAGACCCGTTTCGACTGGGGCCTGACCGGTCCATAACTGCTGATAGATGCGGCTCGATTGAGTGACATTCAGTGGGCCGGCTGCGAACTGATTCTTCAGCTCTTGCCGAAACGTCGTGTCTTTCGACTGCAGCCTCAACTCGTGAAGCTTCTGCACCCAGACTTCGTTGTCTTCAGAGAGGGAACACTGCACGACGCCGGGCATGTACGTCGAGAGTTCGTCGACAATTGGAAGTTCGCTCGTCAGAACCGGAGTTCCCTGGGCGATGGCTTCCCAGATCACATTGGCACATCCTTCGGAGACCGACGTAAAGAGCATCAGATCGGACACGGCCATCAGCGTGCTCACGTCCTGTCGGTTACCGAGCAGATGCACGCACGATTCAAGCCCCAGCTCGTTGATCACCTTCTGGATCTCAGCGAAGTTGGTTTCGCTTTCGGGATAGCCGTGCGTCCCGCCCGCGAACAGCAGATGTCCCGCTTTGAAGTCCCGATACATGTGAGCGAAGATCTGCAGGGTGCGGATCTGATTCTTAATCGTGCGGAAGTTTCCGACGTTGATAATAATGGGACTGCTGTCCAACCCGAGCTCTTCCCGGACGGCCTGTTGCTCACGAGCCGTGGAACTCTGCTGGGGAAAGCCCTGGTAAACAACGCGACAACGGTCGTCGCTCCGCCAGTCCGAAACACAGGCGTCGAGCGTGCCTTCACTGACAGCAACGATGTTGGTCGCGAATCGCTTCACGAGCCACTTCATTGTTCCCGAGTACAGCTTGCCAATCAGCGACTTTTTCTCCAGGCAACGCATGTTGTGGTACGACGCCATCCGTTTCGGTACGCCGGCCAGCCAGGCCATCAGCATCACGATGCCGGAGAACAGCGTGAGCTGACAGTGCACACAGGTCGGTCGTTCGTGACGCAGCAAAGCCCAGAACCGGAAGACGAACTTTCTGTCCATCGGCAGGTAGTGAATCTGGCTTCCCAGATCGCGGACGGTTTCATCGAGTTCAGACGGCTTACCACAGAGGGCGACGAAGTCGACCGCGACCTGTTCGCGATCCAGAGCCCGAACGACATCGACGGCTCGGACTTCAGCTCCACCCCGGTTGAGGCTCCACAGAACGCGGAGCACCTTGGCGGGAGCGGCGGAGGTTTCCGGGCGAGCGGCGGCAACAGATGACATCAACAATCTCCTCGCGGGTTTAACCCGCCGCTTCCAGTGTTTCGGCGTAGCGGGACTTCAGGAACTGCCGTTTCTCGGCTGGTCCCATCCCCTTCGTTCCCAGGCTGGCATCGGCTGCCTTCGACAGATACGTCTCCAGATCCCGCAGGTGACGAGCCGGGTTGCCGCCATAGACGGCATTCGATGGCAGGTCTTTCGTCACGACCGAACCGGCGGCGATCACGACGTTGTCGCCGATGGTGACGCCCGGCAGCAGAATCGCGTTCATGCCAATGAAGACGTTGTTCCCGACGCGGATCGGCTTGATGACGTCGAGCTGCGGCATCGTCCCTCGCCCAACCCAGACTGCCCCGTCGTGCGTGATGAAGCGGACGCCATCAGTGATCTCGACATGGTCGCCGATGGAAACCAGGTAGGGCTCGGAACCGAACGTTCGCGAGTTCACGCCGATCAGTTTGCAGTTTTGACCGACGCGCACTCCCAGGTGACGGGCGAACCGCTCGCGGGACAGCAGAAGCAGTCCGGTCTGAAATAGCTTTTCGAAGAGTCTGTGAATCCTGCGCATTGGTCGTCCTTGTCCACTTACAGGAGTTTCAGGCCGCTGAACGAACCGGCTCGACGATTCGCTGTTCACATTCGTTCGCAGCCGACTGCAGGCCGCGAACCTGTTTCGAGATGATCCAGCCACTCATGACGAGCGAAGGGAGTTTGCCGATCGCGATGCTCATCAGCGCTCCGGTCAGCCCCCAGGCGGGAATCAGGCACAACGAAACCGCGATCACCAGCACGAGGGAAGATCCCTGCAGCCAAAGGATCTGCCGGCTGTTCCGGAAAATTGACATCACCACCGTGGCCAGGCCGGTCACGTTGTTCACAATCATGGAAAGAAAGACGCACGTCAGATCGAATCGCGTCGCGCCGTTCTGGCTCATTTGAAGTACGGGATCAAGCGGTCCATACGCCAGCAGGCAGATCGTCAGAATCGACAACCCAATTGCGACATCGACTGCGAGCGCGAACCGCAGCAGTTTGGAAGTCGAAACGCGATTGGCAGCCGCGACGGCCTGGGTCAACGGTCGTGCGAAGGCTTCGTTGACTGCGCGAGTCACGTTGGCACCAATCAACGCCAGTCGCGACAGAATCACGAAAGCGGGAATCAACTCGACCCGCCCGAGACCGGCCAGCACATATTGAGGGGTATTTCCGACCAGCGAGGCCATCAATCCACTCGCTCCCAGCGGGAGTCCGAGGCGAATCAGATTCTTTTCGACCGGTTCCTCGGAAGTGATCGAAGCTCCGTCGGCTGCTTCTGGTGAACCGGCTCGCGTAAGCTTCCACGCCAGTTGAAACTCATAACAGAGTGAAAGAGCCAGACGAGCCACCGCAGTCGCCGCGAGAATCTGCCAGAGTGACCACTGCAGTTGATAACCGCAAAAAGCCGTCACGCCGATCATTACCGCTGCGTGCATCCATCGGGAGATGGACAGGTAGCGGTAGCGATCCTGCTGCTGAAAGTAGCCGTAACAGGCATCGGAAGCATTCTCCAACGCTCGCAAAGCCATAATCGGCACGGCCACGGCCAACACGGCGAGGTCCCACTGAATCGCGAAGACGGTGACAACGAGCGCAGCCGTTGCCGCATGGGAGATCGTGAAGTACCGCAAATGAGCGGCTGCTCCGTAGCCTCGATCCGGAGCCGAGGTCGCGAGGATCCGGCGCTGCTGGAAGGAGGCCGCCAGGAAGAAGGGAGCAATGAAGGCGACCTGCAATGCGTATCGCCCCGCCGCCTCTGCCTGGAACAGATGCGTGATGATTAGGAACTGGACCAGCAACGCGGCCGACGCAATCACGTTGGCCACGAGGATCAACAGTGCGTTGATCCCGAGCGAACGAATTGGCAGTGAACCGGAAGTCATGACGGGCCTTTCCGCAGCCGCATTCGGGTGACCAGATGCAAAGCTGGGGTTCAGGCCGCTTTGGCCAGGTTTTCGTGCACGTAGTTATTGAAGCTGGCCACCGGATACAGGATCGGCCCGTAGCAGGTCGCGCGGTTGTCCGACATCCAGCTGGCATCGTAACGCGGAGCGATGCGATAGGCTTCGCCTTCGTTTCGCTTCATCGACTGGCTGCCAAACAGTTCGTGTCCCTGCGGCGGATGACTCAACTCGAGTGAGTTGGCGTCGCGTCCCAGGAACCCGAGAATCCGCGACATCTCCTGCTCGAACTGGAAGACGAGCCGCTCGTGAGAGACGATGCAAAACTTGACCGGTCCACTGGTCAGCGTCCGCACGGCTCGACGGTTATTCACCATCCAGCGGTATGCGTCGGCCAGGTAGCTGTGATAACCCGGCGGGTATTTCCCGGTTGCATAGCGGACTTTCTTCCACTTCTGCATCGAGTAGCACCAGGCGCGGAAATCACGAATCAGCAGAATCACGCGAACGTCTTCGGTCTGGACCAGTTCGTTATCGACATAGTTGCGAAGATGCCCACCGGCCACCTTCGACGAATCGATGAGGACCTGCTCGGGATAAGAGGCATCGAAGTGCCCCATCAACTCCCGATAACAGTCAGCCAGGGGAAGACCCTGAATCCGATTCAGCAGCGGGTTCCAGAATTCGCACGTTTCCCGCGGCTCTCCGCAGGAACAGGGCGACTTGTCGTGAGTGCGCGTGTTGCCCGCCACGCGACGTGCCTGATCGTAAGGATCTTCGCGCTGAAGCGACGCGTTCTTGAGGACGCGCTCGATTTCACCGAGACTGACCATGCCCGTCTGGGCGGCCAGAACCTGTTGAAGAAACGTGGAACCGCTGCGCGACAGCGACTGAATATAGATGAGCTTCATGCTCGTCGTACTCCTGAAGGAGAGGTATCCATACCACACCCTGCTCAGATCATCCAGATCGGAGCAGTCTCAGGCTTTGTAAATCTTCTCGCGTTCGCTGGCGACATTCACCGTCGCGTTGCGGGTGTCGAGCACCATCCTCGCGTGCTTCACGATGAACTCGTAATCGTAAGCCGAGTGATCGGTCGCGATCAGCACGCAGTCCTGCTCCTGCAGAGATTCCGGAGTCAGTTCCAGGCTCTCCATGGCCGGCAGATCGTGATGACGCATCTTTGGCAGCTTCGGCACGTGCGGATCGTTGTAGGACAGATCGGCACCGCGGCGGAGCAGTTCTTCCATCAGCACGAACGACGGGCTTTCACGAGGATCGTCGACGTCCTTCTTGTAAGCCACGCCGAGGAGCAGGATCTTGCTTCCCTTGATCGGCTTGCCGTTTTCGTTGAGAAACTCGGCCAGGCGAGTGATCACATACTCCGGCATGCGGGAGTTGACTTCCCCGGCCAGTTCGATGAACCGCGTGGTCAGTCCCTGCTTGCGGGCCAGCCAGGTCAGGTAGAACGGGTCGATCGGAATGCAGTGTCCACCGAGGCCGGGGCCGGGATAGAACGCCTGGAAACCGAACGGCTTGGTCTTGGCGGCATTGATGACTTCCCAGACATCGATGCCCATTCGATCGAACAGAGTCTTCAGTTCGTTGACCAGAGCGATGTTCACGGCTCGATAGGTGTTCTCAAGAATCTTGCAGGCTTCGGCCACTTCGCAGCTCGAAACCGGAACCACTTTCACGATCGCCTGAGAATACAATGTCGTGGCCAGATCGAGGCTCGTCGGATCGTAGCCGCCAACCACCTTGGGAATTCCGGCTGCGGTGAAGTCGGGATTACCTGGATCTTCCCGCTCGGGGCTGTACGCCAGGTAGAAGTCATCGCCGGCTTTGAGTCCGCTCTTTTCGAGAATCGGCAGCATCACGTCCCGGGTCGTTGTCGGATACGTGGTGCTTTCGAGAATGATCAGCTGACCTTTCCGCAGAGTCTTGGCGATCGACTCGGTGGTCTGCTCGACATAAGCCAGATCCGGATCGCGGCTGTCGCTCAGCGGGGTCGGCACACAAATCAGCAGGACATCGGCTTCGGCCATGCGGGACGCATCGGCGGTCGCTTCAAAACGACCCGATTCCCGCCAGTCGGTCACTTCCTTGCTGTTGATATGCTTGATGTAACTTTTACCAGCGTTGAGCGCGTCGACCTTGGCCGGATCGACGTCGAAGCCGAGCGCTTTGAACCCTTTATTGAAGAATGCACTGATCAGGGGGAGGCCGACATAGCCCAGTCCAATCACTCCGATAATGGACTTCTTATCTTCGATTTTCTGTTTGAGCTCCGCGTGCATCGTCCTGACCTGTACTGTAAGTGCTGTTCCTGAACCGGATGCCGCCGTCACAAAGGGCGGGCAAAAACACCTGTCTTGGTTCCTCTCGAGCGGGCCGCCATCCGGGCGTCCATCCGCTACTTTCCCTGAGGGCGGCGAATGGTATCAACGGCTCATTTTGGAAGCAATACGGAATTACCCCAGTCTATCTAGTCACCATCGTCGTCTCTCACGCCGGTTCAGCGGGTCGGGTTCTCGTACCAGATCACGCCCAGGTTATCCCGCTCTTCACAGGTAATCAGGTCCAGATCGCCATCCGCATCCAGATCCAGAAGCTCGACGAGATCGTACTTGACCCCGTGCTCGTTCCCGGAAATCTCATGAAAAGCAAACCGAACCGGTTCCTCGCCCGACTCCGGAATCTGTCCTGACATCCAGAACACGCCATACTTTCGCTCGGCATGTTCACAACTGGCCACCAGATCGAGCTGGCCATCCAGATTCAGATCGGCCAGCTTCGCACATTTCGCCGTTCCCGTCTTCTCAGGAAATGCGATGCGGACCGTTTCGAAGATCGGCTCGGAATCACACAAGCCTCGATTCAGATAGATCTCGAACGAACCCCCTTTGATCGGGCAGACAAAGTCGATGCGGCCATCCGCGTTGGCATCGGCTGCGGAGAGGAACATCACTTCCGAGTCCTTTCCGCCGATTACCCCCTCAGCCCAGCCGGCCGGATCGGAGCCATCGCGGGGGTTGAGCCGAAACCAGCAGGCCCGCCGTGCGTCTTTGCGGTCGGAATAGACCAGATCGAGATCCCCATCGCCGTCGACGTCGACCTGTAATAGAGACATGATCCAGCCAGCCGGGCCAATCGGATGCCAGCGAGCCGCAGAGGGATCGTCGGCTGAGATGTCGTACCAGCCAATTTGCCCATGCGGATTCTTCGAACCACAGAATAACTCGGAAGCCGGGTCGGCATCGAAGTTCACCGCTGTGCCGAACATCCAGCGGGTTTTGTCCCGCGAATCGGTCAGCAGCTCTGTTTTCCACGCACTGGCGTGGGGAATCCGCTTGGGATCGGCCGGGGCCAGGTGCAGATAAATCGCCTGCTCTTTCCCTTCGCAGCAGCTGACGAGATCGAGCTGGCCATCGCCATTCACATCTGCGAAGAAGGCATCTTCCGGCGACTTAACCTTCCCGACAGTCACCGACGGCCAGGCCTCCCGAATGCGATGAACTGGCGGCTGCAGGCAGAGCCCGATGCGGCCTCCTTCTTCCCAGCCGGTTGCGATATCGAGCCGCCCGTCGCCGTTGATGTCGGCCAGTTTGACGCCGTCCGCTCCCCGCGAGGAATTGTCGATCACATGCATCTTCCACGGCTCCGCCGATGCGGAAGCCGCCCAGACCAGCAGTACTCCAAACGCAACATTCCTCAGCATGGACCTCTGCTCCTCGCGACTCGGAAACCAAAGCCAACACATCATCGCAGATTGATGCGTCGCCGCCAATCCCGATCAGTGGGCACTCCCCCGGCTTGGAACCAGTCTCTGTTTAGAGGTATCATCAGCCCGGACGAATCGACCCCCGAGACCCCGGACTCCGCCATGACACAACGCATCACCCGCCGTTCCGCACTCAAGGGCCTGGCCGCTGCCTCCGTGCTTCCCCTGCTTCCCGGACCGATCCAGGCCGCAGAAGAAGCTCTGCCGCCGGTTCGCACGATCACTCGCGGCCCCAAGCATCACTGGTTCGGGTATTACGACAAGCTCGAGTTCGATCCCACGAACCGGTATGTCCTTTCCAACGAGGTCGATTTCGAACACCGCACGCCGACCGCCGAAGACCGAATCAACGTCGGCATGGTCGATACGCAGGATGGCGACCGCTGGATTCCGCTCGGAAAAAGCGATTCCTGGGGCTGGCAGCAGGGCTGCATGCTGCAGTGGCGGCCTGGTTCGAAAAGCGAAGTCGTCTGGAACGACCGTGAGGGGGACCATCACGTCTGCCGGGTGAAGGATGTCGTCACTGGCAAGACGCGAACACTGCCCCGGCCGATTTATACACTGAGTCCAGATGGCAAATCGGCGATCACGGCTGATTTCTCACGGATCCAGCGGATGCGGCCCGGGTACGGCTACGTCGGACTGCAGGATCCGTGTCACACCGAACGGGCTCCCGAAGACTCCGGCGTCTGGAAGATGAACATGGACACCGGCGAAGCCGAGCTGATTTTCTCACTCGCCGATGCCGCGAAGGTTCCCTTCCAGGGCAAGTCGCTCAAGGACAAATGGAACTACTTCAATCATCTGCTCATCAGCCCGGACAGCTCCCGGTTCATCGTCCTGCACCGCTGGCGGGACAGTACCGGCGACGGTCCGGATGCCGAGCCGACCGGCCGATTCATCACCCGCATGTTCACGGTAGCGATGGACGGCTCCGAACGGTACATCCTCGATCCTTCAGGGCACACCTCCCACTTCATCTGGCGCGATCCTGAGCACATCTGTGCCTGGACGAAGCCGGAGGGGAAACCGGCGAAGTTCTATCTCTTCCGTGATCAGACCGACGAGATTGAGGTCGTCGCTCCGGAGAAGATGCCCCTCAACGGGCACAACACCTACCTGCCGATCGCCGGCAA
Source organism: Rubinisphaera margarita (assembly GCF_022267515.1). Classification (NCBI taxonomy): domain Bacteria; kingdom Pseudomonadati; phylum Planctomycetota; class Planctomycetia; order Planctomycetales; family Planctomycetaceae; genus Rubinisphaera; species Rubinisphaera margarita. The sequence continues at coordinate 529,817 of NZ_JAKFGB010000009.1, forward strand.
TGAATGGATCCTGAACGACACCTATCCCGACCGAAAAACCCGCGAGCAGACGCCGTATCTGTACCACGTTCCGACCGGAAAACGGGTCAATCTCGGCCACTTCTACCTGCCGCCCGAGTACACCGGCGAGTGGCGATGCGACCTGCATCCCCGTTCCAGTAACGACGGCCGGACCGTCGCCATCGATTCCCCTCACGCCGGCGGCGGCCGCCAGGTGCACCTGATCGACGTGAGCGAAATCGTCGGATAACCCAGTCTGGTGCGTCTCGACGCAACAGAAACCGCGTGAAATCACAATCTAAGGGGCGTTTAGACGCCCCCGACATTACTGCTCGGAAAGACATCCATGAAAAAGAACCCCGTTAAGCAGGCCCTTCGAGACGGCGAACCTCAGGTCGGAACCTGGCTGTCGCTGGAAAGTGTGTTTGCGACTCGCTTTATGGCACGAGTCGGCTTCCCCTGGCTGACCGTCGACATCGAGCATTCTCCGGTCGACTGGGAGACGGCGGCCCTCATGTTTGGGGCCATCGCCGATGCCGGCTGCGTTCCTCTGGCCCGGGTCCCGCGCGGCGACCATGATCTCATCAAGCGGGTCCTCGATGCCGGCGCGATGGGAATTGTCGTGCCGATGGTCAACACCGTCGAAGAGGCCAAAGCAGCGATCGCGGCGGCCAAGTATCCGCCCGTCGGCAACCGTTCCGTTGGCGGAGCCATTCATGCGCTGAACTTCGATGCCGCCGCCGGCGACTACTACAAGTACGCCAACGACGAGATCCTCGTCGTGCTGCAGACCGAATCGCCAGAGGGAGTCGAAAACGCCGAGGAAATCTACGCGCTGCCGGGCGTCGATGCCATTTTCGTCGGCCCCAATGACCTCAAATTCCAGATGCGAAACTTCACCTCCGACGGCGGCGATCCGACCCCGGACGAGTTCGAAGCGATGCTCCAGCGGATTCTGGCCGCGGGCAAGAAAACCGGAACCCCGGTCGGTCTGCATGTGTTGACCGTCGAAGACACGAAACGCCGCATCGACGAAGGCTGGCAGTTCATCGCCATGGCGAGCGAACTGAAAATGATGGTCAACGAAGCGAGCCGCGTGGTGAAAGAACTTGGCCTCTCCGCCGCCAAAGGAGATCTCGCCAAGTATTAATCGCCCCAATGGGGTGCAATGCTGCGTGGGACAGGGGTGGCCCCGAAAGATTCTTTCGGGGCGGCGCAGCCGTAGGAGAACGGGAATGGACGCTCGGATTCACTGAACCGGGGGGACGTTGGGCAGCTGAGAATCTCAGTCGCTGATCCCTGTCAAACGGCATCCTCCCACGGCTTCGCCGTCCTGATAGCAGAGCTATCACGGCCACCCCGGCAGAGGCCCCTCACGACAAGCCTCCTGTTACTGCGAAACGTCGAACCGTTCCCGGTGAGCATTCAGCACGGTGATGAATCTCTGTGCCATCCCTTGTTGAAGGGCTGCACTCCGCCTTTCCTAACGCCTGACGCCTAGTGCCTAGCCCCTAACCACCAACCGGGTGGCCCCGAAAGATTCTTTCGGGGCGGCGCAGCCGTAGGAGAACGGGGTTGGACGCGGCAAGTCACTGAACCCGGGGGGACGTTGGACAGCTGAGGACCTCAGTCGCTGATCCCTGTCAAACGGCATCCTCCCACGGCTTCGCCGTCCTGATAGCAGAGCTATCACGGCCACCCCGGCAGGGGCCCCTCACGACAAGCCACATGGAGGCATGCTCAAACGGGCTTGGTTCTCGGGATTGAGGGCGTCGACCGTCCAGGCTGGACGGTTTTTCTTCCCCGTCTACAATGCGTCTATGGCTCCCGAGGAGGAAATGGTCGCCGGGACCGCGGCTGCGGTGGCCGGTATTCCCGATCTGGTTCCGTTGGTGGAATCCGCTCCTGAGATTGCAGAAATTGTCGCCGCCCTCCAGCGGGGACAGAGCGGGACTGTCGATGGTGCCTGGGGATCTTCACGCGCCCTCGCAACAGCCGTCTTCGCTCGAGCCTGTCCGGACACTCTGGTCGTTGTCGCTCCAAGGGCGTCAGACGTCGAAGATCTGACCGTCGACCTGGCCGAGTTTCTGGGACATGAACCGCCGGTCCTGCCGGTGATTGACGGGAGTCCGGCATCGTGGAATCCCGTTGATCCTCAATACGCCGTGCGTCTGGCGACGTTGAAGAAGCTCATTGACGGCGGCGTTTCCTGCCTTGTCACCTCCATCGAAGCACTGATGCAGCCGGTCCCTTCGGCAGATCAGATGCGGCAGTACTCGCGGATCCTTAAAGTCGGCGAAGAGCTCGACCTGGAGGAATTTTCACGCTGGCTGGTCGAGCATAACCTGGAACGCACGACCGCGATCGAGCTTCGGGGCGAGTTCGCGATCCACGGGGGGATCATCGACCTCTGGTCAACCGATGCGGCTCTTCCTTACCGCATTGAACTGTTCGGAGACGAGATCGAGTCGATCCGCACTTTTGATGTCGAATCGCAGCGGAAAGTGGACTCGCTCGAGGAAATCTCACTGACTCTCTTTCCCAAGTCGCTGAAGGGAAAACCGTTCAACGCCGGGAAAGAATTCTCGCAGCACCTGGCGTCTTATCTTCCTGCGGAAAGCTGGTTTGTGCTTTCTGAACTGCAGGAAGTGATGGACGAAGGGAAGCAGTATCTCGATCGCCTCGACGACCGGACCGGCCTGTTTCATGTGCGGGGTGCCATTGAGGGATGCACACAGTTTCCATCGGTCAGTATCTCCGCGATTTCAGCCGGAAGTTTCGAACAGAGTTGCGATCTGCGAACCGAATCGATCGAACGCTTCGCCTTCGGCGATTCGGATCCTCTCAACGAGCTGGAACAGTCGCTGGCGGCTGATGAGTCGGTCCTCCTCTGTTGTCTGAACGAAGGGGAACGGTCGCGGCTGGGGGAACTGATTGCCGAGAAGCATCCGGGGCTGCAGGAGCGAACACGGCTTTGCCTTGGACGGCTAACGCGTGGATTCCGTCTCGTGCGGCAGCGGCTGCTGGTCGTGGGCGATCACGAACTGTACGGCCGGCGAGATGTGCGGCCGAACCAGAAGAAGCGGACACTGCAGACGCGGGCCATCGAGAGTTTTCTCGAGCTCAACGAGGGTGACCTGGTCGTGCATGTCGGGCATGGCATCGGCAAGTATCGCGGCATGCAGCTGGTCGAAGGCGAAGACCGCTCTGAAGAGCACATGGTGCTCGAATTTGCGGACAACGTCCGCATCTTCGTGCCAACCTCGCTGATTCACCTGGTCCAGAAGTACGTTGGAGCCAGCAAAGCCCATCCGAATCTGTCCAAGATCGGCACGAATACCTGGAGCAAGAAAAAAGAGAAGGTGACGCAGGCCGTGGCCGACATGGCTTCGGACATGATTCGTCTTCAGGCCGCCCGGGAAGCCAAAGAGGGCATCACCTACCCGGCCGATTCGCACTGGCAGGAAGAGTTCGAAGCCGCCTTCCCGTACGATGAAACTCCCGACCAGTTGACCGCGATGGAATCGATCCGGGACGACATGCAGCGGCCCCGCCCGATGGACCGGCTGATCTGCGGCGATGTCGGGTACGGCAAGACGGAAGTCGCGATGCGGGCCGCCTTTCGGGCAATGGACGCCGGCAAGCAGGTCGCCATGCTGGTGCCGACCACCGTGCTGGCCGAGCAGCATTTTCGCAGTTTCTGTGAGCGGATGGGCGAGTATCCGTTCGCGATCGAAATGCTCTCCCGCTTCCGGTCGGGTAAGCAACAGAAGGAGATTCTCGCCGGGCTCGCCGCCGGATCGATTGATATGGTGATCGGGACCCATCGAATCGTCTCGCCCGATATCAAGTTCAAGGATCTCGGGCTGATTATCATCGATGAAGAGCAGCGATTCGGCGTGAAAGCCAAGGAAACGCTGAAGCGGCTCCGGCTCGAAATCGACATTCTCACGCTGTCAGCCACGCCGATTCCCCGCACATTGCATATGTCGCTGCTGGGAATCCGCGATATCTCCAACCTGCAGACGCCGCCTCGGGGTCGACAGGCGATCGAAACCCGGATCTGCCGCTGGGATCCGGAGCTGATTCGTCATGCGATCGTGCGGGAGCTGAACCGCAACGGGCAGGTTTATTTTGTGCACAACAAGGTCTACGACATTGAAACGCTGACCGACAAACTGCAGCAGATCGTGCCGGAAGCCTCCTTTGGCATCGTTCACGGACAGATGAACGAGAGCGAGCTTGAACGTCAGATGCTCGGCTTTGTCAGCGGACAAACCGATGTGCTGGTGGCGACGACGATCATCGAGAGTGGACTCGACATTCCCAACGCGAACACGATGTTCATTCACCAGGCCGACCGCTACGGACTGGCCGATATGCACCAGCTGCGGGGACGCGTCGGACGCTATAAACACAGGGCGTATTGCTATCTGGTCATCGAGGAAGGCAAGGTGCTTTCCACGACTTCCACGCGGCGGCTGAAGGCCCTGGAGGAGTACAGCGAGCTGGGAGCTGGCTTCAAGATTGCGATGCGGGACCTGGAAATCCGGGGTGCGGGGAATATTCTCGGCACCGAGCAGAGCGGCCATATTTCGCAGGTCGGTTATGAGCTCTACTGCCAGCTGCTCGACAACTCGGTCCGGGAACTCAAGAACGAGCCGCCCCGGGAACATCCGCACGTCAATCTCGATCTGCCGATCACCGCCTATCTGCCGGGGGACTACATTCCTCCCGGGCGGCATAAGATCGAGATGTACCGAAAGATCTCGACTGTGGGTGACGAACAACAGCTGGAAGATCTTCGCGAAGAACTGCGGGATCGCTTCGGAACGCCTCCTGAACCGGTCGAAAAGCTGCTGGCGCTGAAAGAATTACAAGTCTGGGCCCGGATTATCTCGATCGATCGGATTCGCATCGAAGAGCACTTCTTTGTGATCTCAGGGACCGATCCGCGTAAGCTGAAAATTCTCAAGCAGTTGTCAAAGCACGACTTGCGACTCGTGGATGCTCACACGATCTACGTTCCGATTCCCGGCAAGATCAAATTGGAAGAAGTCGCCTCGGAGCAAAAGATCCTCCGATTCCTTAAATCCGTGTTGCAGGATCGTTGAGTTGCCCAGTATAAACCCGGCCCCTCCTAGAGACTGGTGCTTACAAACGGCGGATTTACTCTGTCGAATGAGTCTCACGAGCCCCGTCCCAGGGGCAGCGGCACTGGTCGAATCTTAATCCTCTCCGCGAAACAATTCAGTTATGCCAACGGATCCCAAGATTCCGCATGCCGCACGATTTCTCGCGCGTTCCCCGCTTCGTAAGACGTGGGTCCGAACGGGTTGGGGTCTGATCGGTGTGACGTCGCTGGTGACCTGCCTGGGCTGTCAGCAAATCAAAGAACATTTCAATCGCGTGCGTCCCAATAATCCCGTGGTCGGTCCCCCGCCGCCCCGGTTGACGATGGACGATTCCCAGGCGCCTGCCGGACAGGCCGGGGTGATCGCGCAGACAGCCGCTCTTGAAAGCGGCTCGAAGACCGGAGAAGTCGTTCCACTGTCTCAGTTCGAGATCTACGGGCAGAACGAGATCAGCGAGTCGACAGTCGTCGCCATCGTGAACAGCAATCAGATTCTGGCCGGTGACGTCTTCGGGGCTTACTCACAGCAGATGGAGAACATGAAGGCTCAGCTGACGCCGGAGCAGTTCGCTCAGGCTCAGCGGGATCTCCTCAAACGCGATCTGCCCGACCACATCGAACGGACACTGTTGGCTCATGCCCTGAAGACCTCGTTGAAGCAGGAACAGGTCGAAAAGCTCGATCAGGTTCTGGACGAAGCCTTCAACGAACACGTCGCCAAGCTGCTGGAAAAAACGGGCACGGCTTCGGCCATGGAGCTGAATGCCAAGCTGAAGAAAGAAGGAACGTCTCTGGACGATCTGCGAAAGACGTTCGGCAAGCATCAGCTGGCCATGCAGTACCTGGCCACCGAATCGGAGATCAACATCGAGATTGGTCGGCAGGAGCTGCTGGAGTACTACAACGCTCATCTGCAGGACTACTCGCATCCGTCCCGCGTGAAATGGCAGGAGCTGCGGATCTCGTTCGACGGAAACGACGGACGAAACGGGGCTCTCGAAAAACTCAACGACGCCGTCAAGGATCTGCAGTCGGGTGTTTCGTTTGGCGAAGTCGCCAGGAAGCACTCCGATGGTCCAACCGCTTCCCTGGGTGGCGAGTGGGACTGGACGATCAAAGGCAGCCTGGCGGACGAAGACGTCGACAATCAGCTGTTCACGCTGCCTGTCGGCGGCATCAGCAAGATTATGGAAACTCCCAATTACTTCCGCGTCGTTCGCGTGATTTCTCGGGAGGATGCCCACATCACACCGTTTGAAGAGCTTCAGCTGGAGATTCGCGGCACGATCATCGAAGCCGCCCAGCGAAAGAAGACCGAAGAAGTTGTGGCCCGTCTGAAGAAGTCGGCCACGATCGAAACCATTTTCGATTCCGATCCCGAACTCCACGAAAAGATGCGGGCCTTCGGAAAGTTTACGCGGTAGTCGGGCAGGGCATTCCAGTCCGTTGGACTGGATAAGATGTTCGGCTCGCGGCCCTCAGATTTTCAGACGTCGGAAACAATTTGTTAACTTTCTCTCATCTTCCCGAAAACAGGTCAATCTTGAGCCGAGTTTGGTTCGATAAGAGAGATAACCCGATCAACTCACATTTCCCACCGACGATTCCCGTCGAAATGTCTCTCTTCTACACGACCTCCCTTCGAGTGAACCCGCCCGCTTGTGGCGATTTCATTTTGTAAAAACTCCAAGACAGCGATTGGTTCAGCGCTCGTTCAAGACCACCTTGACCGGTAACGAACCGATCGGATACACCCCTCGCGACGCCTGTCGCAACCACTCACTTCCCCGTGCCTGACGATGCGATTCTCTCTGGATCTCAACGTCAGTCATTCTGACTGTATCAGCAGTGGGATGATTCCATCCTGAGCCCATCTCAAGACAAGCGGCGACTGCTCTCACCCCCATCGACCCCACTTCGCAAGAAGATCATCATGAACTCGAATGCAGAGAATTCGAACGGCCTGAAGGAGGATTGGAAATTGACCAGGGTCATCGGACTTATGGCATGTGGCGCTCTGGCTTCAGCCTCATTGTGGCTGTTTAATTTGAGCCAGGCCCAGGACCAGGAACAACCTCAAGCACCGCCGTGGGCGATGCAGCCTGCCGCGAACACTCCTGCTTCGGAGAATCAGTCCGCTGATCCCTTTGCAGGGGTCTCGGCTGGATTCCGACCGGTGAACGACACCGAGTCAACGGGGACTCAAACAGTCATCCGTCAGCGAATCCAGAACGAGCTTCGTCTGGCTGTAAAAGCTCGCGAAGAAGGGAAGCCGGAAGAGGCGATGCGACGAGCTGTCGCCGCCCGCGATCTGGCTCAGCGGTTCAAAATCGCCTTCGCCGAGAAAGAGCTGACTCCCAATGCTCTGATCTCGCAGCTCAATGGCCAGTCGGCTCCGCCGGCTGCTGCTCCGAACCCGGAGAATCGCCAGGAGTACGCCCAGTATCTGGTGCGGACGAGTCGCGAGTATCTCCAGTCGGGCAACATTGAAGCCGCTCTGGATAAGGCCCAGCAGGCTCAGAAACTCGGCGTGACCTATGGTCCGTTCGACGATCGTCCCGAGCATGTTCTGGCTGACATCGCACAGCTCAAAACGTCATCCAATCAGCAGCAGCTGGCTGATGGCTTCTCGGAAAGCCCGTTCTTTGTACCGGCTTCCACCGAGATGGCCGCTCAGGAAACGAATGCTGCTCCTGAAGTTCCTGCGACGAACGTGACTTCTCCAACCAACGGAGCCAAGGCACAGTCGCAGCAGTTGCTGGCCGCCGCTGAGAAAGCCGTCCAGGAAGGTCGTTACGACGACGCCCGGAAACTGGCGACTCAGGCTGCAGAACTCCCGGTTGCTTACAACCTGTTCGACAAGAAGCCGGATCAGATCATGGCGGTTATCGAGCGGGCAACCAACTCGCAGATGATTGCAGCTCAGCAGCCGAAGATGACTCCTCCTTCAGAATACACGGTGACTCCGGTTCCGACCGTGAAGGCTCCTGCCGTGACTCCCGAACCGGAAGTCGTCCAGGTCGCTCCTGTCATCCCGAATGCAACGCCAGCTCCTCAGATGGCACCTGCACCACAGGTGGCCGCGGCGACTGCAAACAGCCGTCCTTATACTCCAGTTGACTCGGCTCCGGCCATGGCCACCAGTGCTCAGTCGTCTCACGATCGTGAGATGGCCATGAACCTGCTGGCTGAAGCTCGTCAGGCCGCTTCAACAGGGAATCTGCCACTGGCTCGGGCCAAAGTGGCTCAGGCTCGTCAGTTCAATGTCACCTACGACATCTTCGACGATCGTCCGGAACTGCTGATGGCGGAAATCGAAGCCGTTCAGAAGCAGCAGATGCTGGCTCAGCAGAAGACCGCTCCGGTCAGCGAAGAGAACAGCGTCGACCCGGTCGCCGGAGTTGAAGTGGCTCAGAAGATGCAGGCCACACCGATTCCTCACGAAGTTTCTCCGACCGACAAGACCATGATCGAAACGTCGATTGTCACCGCCGATCAGGCTGGCGTCGAGATCACGGCACAGGACGCTTATCGTGAAGGTGTGACCCAGCTCCGCGGTGGTAATCGCGAAGCGGCTCGCCAGGCCTTCCTGGTCGCTTTCGAAAACCAGAGTGAACTGACCGGTCAGCAGAAACAGCAGCTGCAGGACTTCCTGCGGGAACTGTCGACCGCTCGCAACGAGAAGATTCAGATGGTCAACGGACAGGAAACGTCTGGCGACGTCAACGGATCGACCGATCGGATCAACATTGTTCGCCAGCAGCAGACCGTCGAGTTTGACCGTCTTCGCAGCGAAGCCTTCAATGCGATCTACCAGGCCGAACGTCTTCGCGAAAACGATTCCGAAAAGGCTCTCGACCTGATCGACGAAGCCATGACCAAGCTGGCTGGCTCCAGCCTGCCGGCTGAACAGACCGACGCACTGGCCGCTCGTCTCCGCAACTCCCGCAACTCGATCGAGAAGTTCCGCGAACAGCGGGCTCCTGTGATCGCCATGCAGAAACGGAACGACGAAGTTCGCGATCAGATCGAACAGGAACGCAAGATGCGAATTCGCGTCGAGCAGGACCTGGCCGATATGACCGAAGAGTTCAACCGCCTGATGCGGGAACGACGTTTCCCTGAAGCCGAAGTCGTGGCCAAAAAGGCCAAGGAACTGGCTCCGGAAGAACCCGTGACCGAACTGATGGTCTGGAAGGCTCGCTTCGCCAAGCGAATCCAGATGAACGACGAAGTCAAAGATGGCAAGGAAGAAAGCTTCTGGCAGCAGCTGCACGCTGTCGACCAGAGCTCGATCAACCCGGTCACCAAAGACTCGATCGCTTACCCGGATCCGAAGGAATGGCGTGAACTGACCAAGTCTCGTCGCCAGTTCAGCGGCCCGGACAATCGCGAACGGACTCCGGAAGAACTCGAGATTATCGACAGCCTGTCCCAGCCGATCAGTCTGCACTTCGATAACGAACCTCTGTCGGAAGTCTTCCGTCAGATCGCACAGCTCGCCAACATCAACATCTGGACCGACGAGCAGGGTCTCGAAGAGGTCGGAGCCAGCAGTAACACGCCGGTGACGATGCACATCGACGGCATCAAGCTGCGGTCCGCTCTGAACCTGTTGCTCGAACCTTATGGCCTCGACTACAGCATCGACGACGACGTCCTCAAGGTGACCAGCAGCCTTCGTCTGCAGGGTGAACTGGTCCCGATCGTCTACAACGTCGCCGACCTGGTCGTGCCGCTGCCGGTTCTCGCCGGACAGTTCGCTCCGAACAACGGAGTGATGGGGGCGACTCCAATGGGCATGAACAGTATCCCGAATCAGCCGTTCGGCAACTCGATGTCACAGATCAGCGATCCGCTGGCCATGGCGGGAGCAGGGAATGGCACCGGTCTTCTCGGTAAGCCAGACGCTCGCGATCCTCGTCAGAGCCAGGCCGACTTCGACGCCCTGTCTGAACTGATCACCAGCGTGGTCCGTCCGGAATCCTGGGATCACCTCGGCGGCAACGGTGTGGTGCGTGAGAATGCCTCGACTCTGTCTCTGGTCATTCGTCAGACTCAGGCCGTGCACGACGAAATCGCTGAACTGCTCAAGCAGCTGCGACGTCTGCAGGACCTGCAGGTTACGATTGAAGTCCGGTTCATCACCGTGTCTGACCGCTTCTTCGAACGAATCGGTATCGACTTCGACTTCAACGTCCAGGACACCATCGGTGGCCCGGAAACTGATGACAGCGGAATTCCTCTGCCGGCCTTCGGTACTGTCGACAACACGGGTGGCTCGACGCAGGGTAACCAGGGTGGCGGTAACAACAACCAACAGAACCAGCAGGGTCAACAGGGGCAACAGGGTCAGCAGGGCGTCGCTACCGGCGGACTGTTCGATCAGAACCCTGTCCTGAACCTCGTCAACCGCGACCGCTACCAGTCTGGTGGAACGATCGTCGGTATGAACTCTCCAGACAGCTTCAGCCAGGACCTCGACATCCCATTCCGTCAGGGATCGTTCCAGGTGGGTGTACCGGACTTCGGTAACTTCAACCCGGAAGTCGGTATCCAGGTCGGGTTCGCGGTTCTGTCTGATATCGAAGCCTTCTTCTTCATCCAGGCTGCCCAGTCGGATGAGCGATCGAACATCCTGTTCGCACCGAAAGTCACACTGTTCAACGGACAGCGGGCCACCGTGGCCGACCAGGTCAGCCGGCCGTTCGTGATCAGCCTGACGCCATCGGTGAGTGTGTTCAACGTCGGCTTCCAGCCTCAGATCCAGTTCATCAACGAAGGGGTTAACCTCGAAGTTCTCGCGGTCATCTCAGCCGACCGTCGCTATGTCCGACTCTCTGTTCTGCCAACCTTCACCAATATTACCGACGTCCAGACCTTCACCTTCGCCGGTGGAACGGGTGGAGCCGGTGGTGGCCAGCAGGGCGGCCAGGGTGGATTCGGTGGTCAGCAGGGTGGTGGCCAGGGCGGCTTCGGCGGAGGCGGCGGTGGTAACGTCGGCTTCGGCGGCATCGGTGGCTTCGGTGGTCAGGGTGGCCAGGGTGGCCAGCAGGGCGGTCAGCAAGGCCAGCAGGGTCAGCAGGGTCAGCAGGGTGGAGCCATCGGCGGCTCTGTCACGGTCCAGCAGCCTATCCAGGAACAGGTCTTCGTCTCCACGGTCGTCAGCGTGCCTGACGGTGGTACGGTCCTCCTGGGTGGAGTCAAACGACTCCGTGAAGGCCGCAACATGGCCGGGGTGCCGATCCTCAACAAGATCCCATACGTCAGCCGGCTCTTCAAGAACACCGGTGTCGGACGGGAAACCGAAAGCCTGATGTTGATGGTGACTCCCCGCATCATCATCCAGGAAGAAGAAGAACAGCTCCTGGGAATTGAACTCGACTAACGCCGAGTCAATCACCTGAGCGAAACTTTCAGGGTCGGGAATCGTCGCAGCGAATGGGCATCGTTGCGGCGATTTCTTTTTTTTGTACGATGAAAAAAGCGGTGGCCGGGATGCTATTCCCGACCACCGCTTTTCCGTTGTTCGAGCCCAGCTCATTCGCATCCCAACCCGAAACGTAAGTGAGGGCCGGCAGTACAAGCGACGCCGACTTCCCTGTCCGACACTTCGGGCCAGAATTCAACATCGTAGGGGGCTTTTCAACGCACCATCGGATCTCCGATCCGACCCCGGGAACTGCTACGCACCGAACTCGACAACCGGGCAACGAAAACGAAGCGAGATTCCTCTTCAGGCCGTTAAGAACCATCGTGACGGCTATTCCTAGAAACAAGTTTTGCCAACAGGGAGCCCACGTGTTTCGACGAATTTTCGATCTATTCCGCCCGTACGAATCGAAACCGCGTCGATTCGTACCTTCATCACCTGGAGTACCCGATCTCTGGCCGGCCAACGGCACAACTCCACGGTTGAATACTCTTGATGAGGCCTCGACCACTGCACTGATTTCACTCTGCGAGGACTATTGGAATAGTTGTCTTTGCACTAATGAAGACGAGCCAATTATTCGTGACTCACAAGTGCATCGACACGCACTGGAGATCATTTCGAAACGCGGAAATGAAGGATTGGCCTGGGCCCGTGAGAGCCTGTCTCATGCTGAATATGAGGCACGCGAAGATTCGGTCTGGCTGATCAGCCAATTGGCTGAAAACGACAGGCTCGGCGACGACAAAGAGGCGATCGCCTCCGAATTGGTGACGCTGGCAGTCACACCGCCACAAGATGATACAAAGGAGGCCGAAGCGGCGGCTGTGGCGCTGCGTGCTTTGTCAGTCATTGGTGGGTCAGCAATTCTAGCAGCCGTTCGACAGATTCTTACTTCAAGTGACTGGGATGATGATGACAATCAGTGGGAATGTGCGGAGATTCTCGCCGAGTTGACGAATGAAACTTTCATGGAGACAGAGGATCCGGTGGCGGCCGCGAAGGCGTGGCTGAGCGCAAACCCAGGCAATCAGGCCTGACAACGCGATGGAAAGTTCGTTCTTAAACCCTCCCCGTTCGACGCAGAGCTCGGTTTCTTCTCTGACCGATCGCAACATTCATTCACGTCGATCAGATGAAGGGGCACCGTTTGCGGTGATTTCCTATTTCATTCACTGACAAACGAAAATCTGTGCAACAAACTCGCGACAACCTGCGTCTCAAGGAATAGACAATCTGGCGTTCGTTACACGGAGATCCCCATGTCCAGACGCTCCCTCCTCCTGGCCGCGATGGCCTCCGCCGCCGTCCTGCTGACGAACCTTTCCGCCGCATACGCGATTGCCGGAAAGATCGAGTCCGCCGATGGCATCGCCTTCTCGTCGGACTACCCGGAACACGCTCAGAAGCAGATCCGGCAAACGCTGCTCGACGACGACCTGACGTTCACCGACGGCTACTTCGTCAACTGGATCTCCACCCTGCATTTTCAGGGCGACACAACCGCGTTGAACAAACTCGCCGAAAACCTGGCCGCCTGCGAAGGCACCACCGTTCGCGTGAGCTTCATCAAGGCAGAAGCCGACTTCGACTGGGAAGTGATCCACGACGCCCACTCCCACGACTTCCAGGTCAGGATCAAACTCAACTCCAAACGAATCGAGCTTGAAGCGCTGGTGCTGCCTCCCGCCAAAGGGCCAACGCCTGAAAGGTAGTCGGCATCCCAACCCGAAGCGTGAGCGAGGGCCGTGGTATAAACAGCTTCAATTTCCCTCGCTCACGCTTCGGGTTAAGAATCGAAAATGCCTGACCTGCGGTGTCCTGCTGCGGCGTCCGTTAGTCTTTTGTCGCGTTCTCTGCTCCGAGGACTGGGGCGCTCTTGTAGTTATCCCGCAGCATGTACTGGTCGCACTCTTTCAGTTCGATCGAGCATTCCGTCTCGCCGTCGGAGTCGAACAGGCAGTCGGAGACGCGGGTGCGGGTCACTTTTTCCAGTAGCAGGCCGCAGCGGCCGTAATCGAGAATCGTGTTGTTGGTCACGTTCATGCGGTCGCAGTTTCGCATCTGCACGGCTGCAATCTCGTGGTTGGTGCCGGTGATCATGTTGGCGTTCAGCAGGCAGTCCTGGCAGTTCTCGATCAGCAGGCCGAGCGTGGCCTGGGAGCCGTCGCTGTAGTGGTAGCGGGGGTTACGGTCGAAGACGTTGTTGGCGAGGACAACATCCTTGCAGTCGTTCATTCGCAGGTCGCAGGTGTACCCCTTCCAGATGGTGTTGCCGGTCACGGTAACGGAGCGGCAGTGCTTCAGGTCGATGTTGAACTGCACATCGGAAAGAATGTTATCGGCGATCGTGATGTGACCGTGGCGGGTTTCATCGGTGAACTTGAGCGGGTTGCCGGTGCCGTCGATGCGGATGTTGGCCGACTCGACCGCATTGTGAGCATGCTGAATCGTGCAGCCGATGATCGCGACTTCACCGATCGAGCTGTTACTGCCATCGATATGCACGTTCGCACTCGGCGGGGCGTTCTCATCACCCATGTTGCCTTCAATGTCGCAGGTGCTGATCTGCAGGTTGCGGATTTCCGAATCGAGCGAGACGACGCCCCCCTGCTGGTTGTAGCTGATGTGGCAGTTGCAGATGTTGATCTGGTGCAGGTTGAGATGATCGAGAAAGACGCCGACGCCGGTGTTCTCGTAGAGATGACACTCCGAGAGAATGACGTTGCGGTTGCGATCGATCAGATGCACGGCATGGCGGCACTTGCGAATCGTCAGCCGGCTCAACGTCAGCTGCATCGTTCCTTTGGCTTCGACGCCATTCGCTTCTGCATGAGTCCCGACGATTTCGATGCCGTCCATCAGCGGGGTTCGCTGCTGTTCCCAGACATTGTCCTTCACCGTGTGGGGAGCAGCCGTGCCGCCGTGGGTGCCGATGAAGCGGACCGCCGGCCCGGCTCCGTTCATTTCGAGCCGGGCGACGCCATCGCCATGCAACGACGTGAAGCCGACTTCGTCGAGCCGAATCTCGAGCGGCTTCGACAGTTTGAAGGTTCCTTTGCCGAAGCGAATCGAGCCGACGCCGCTGTCGATGATCCGCTGAATTCGCTCGGTATCGTCCTCGGAATCGGGGATCGCTTCAATGAAACCGGGCAGGGGGGAGTTTGTCTTCGGCTGCTCGGGAATCGACTCGGTCGCGGAAAGACGAACCAGACCAAACATCAGCAGCAGGACAACAGCAATTCGAATCGGCATCAGGCGGCTCCCTTTTTCAAGGTTCTCTAAGGAGGGATGGATCGGGAAGGCGGTTGCAGTTCAGCTCGGATCGATCATAATGAGAGGCTGCGATTTTTTCTCTTGTCACGCAAAGGAACCAGCCGGCATGTCTCAGGATCAGCAAGGCTCTTCGGACAACAAAATCCACATCGATGAGGACTGGAAAACAAAGGTTGAATCCGAGCGTGCCGCCGAGGCCGCCGGACAGAATCAACCTGTCGAAAGTGAAGGAGAAGCTCCTGAGCAGATCGACGCCAGCCAGCTTCCTCCCGCGAGCTTCCCTCTGCTCGTGTCCATGTTCTCGACTCAGGCGATGGTCGCTCTCGGATTGATTCCCAATCCAATGACGAATAAGCCCGATCTGCAGCCGGCACTGGCCCGGCACTACATCGACCTGCTCGCCGTGCTCGAAGAAAAATCCAAGGGCAACCTGGAGCACGAAGAAGAGCAGATGATTACGCAGACGGTTCATGAACTGCGAATGATCTATGTGCAGCAGACCGGCCAGAACGCCTGACGGGTCGCTGCAATGGATCATCGACGGAGAGGGTGCCACTGCTGGCTCGTCCAGCGGTGTGATTCCACGGTCGTCGTATTCAGGACTCCCCGACTACTCCAGTGGACTCGACCATGAAGTGCTCAATGCCGTGTTCCTTCGTTCGCTCGTTTTCGGTCCTCCTGGGCGTCGTGATTGCGTTCGCTGTTCAGAGTCCGGTTCAGGCCGCCGATCCGCCGAACGTGCTGTTCATCATTTCCGATGACCTCTCGGCTGAGGCTCTCTCCTGCTATGGCAACGAGCAGTCCCAGACGCCGGCGATCGATTCGATCGCGGAACGCGGCATCCGCTTCACGCGGGCCTACTGCCAGTTCCCGATCTGTGGCCCCTCCCGGGCCGCTTTGATGTCGGGGATGTACCCAGAGTCGATCCGCGTGATGGGCAATGGGGGAGCGAGCAACTTCACGAAGAACCTGGGCGATCGTCCGTCGATGTCCCAGCACTTTCGGGATCACGAGTACTACGTCGCCCGCGTCAGCAAGATCTACCACATGCGGGTGCCGGGCGACATCACGGCTGGCGTTTCCGGCCCGGATCACGAAGCCTCGTGGACCGAGCGGTTCAACATGCACGCTCCGGAGTGGATGACCCAAGGGGAGCACTCTCATCTCACCAACGAGAAGCTGAACTTCGACAAGGACAAGCACTACGGCCTCGGGTTCGGCGGCGCCTTTTATGTCGTGAAAGGCGAGAGCGACGGCCGCGAACAGCCCGACGTGATGGCGACCGACAAGGCGATCGAGCTGATGAAAGCTCATCGTGATGAGCCATTCTTTCTGGCGGTGGGACTGGTTCGCCCGCACGTGCCTCTGGTGGCTCCGGCCAGCTATTACGATCCGTATCCCCCAGCGGAAATGGAGCTCGCTCCCGTCGTCGAGGATGACCTGGCCGATATCCCGAAGCCGGGCGTCTCCAAAACCTCGCGCAGCAGTGGACTGGCCGGCAAACCGGGCAAACAACAGGAGGTCCTCTCCGCCTATTATGCCAGCGTCGCCTTCATGGATGCCCAGGTTGGGCGGCTGCTTGAGGCACTCCGCGATCTTGAACTCGACGAAGAGACGATCGTCGTCTTCACGTCCGATCATGGCTATCACCTCGGCGAGCACACCTTCTGGCAGAAAATGAGCCTGCACGAAGAATCGGCTCGCATTCCGCTCGTCATTTCCACCCCGAAGGGCCCCCGAGGCACGACGACCGATGCCCTCGCTGAACAGATCGACCTGTACCCGACGCTGGCCCAACTGTCCGGTCTCGACATTCCGGCTCATGTGCAGGGGAAATCGCTGGTGCCGGTCCTGCAGGGAGACGCCAAAGGGGTTCGCAGAGCGGCCTATTCCGTGACCGGAAACGGGCAAATGCTGCGAACCGACCAATGGGCGTACATAAAATATCGTGACGGCTCGCAGGAGCTCTATAATATGGAGAATGATCCTCACCAGTACCACAACCTGGCGGACTCGGCTGACCATGCTGATATTGTGAAGCGGATGGACGCCGCCGTGACGAGGAAGCGGAACGAGCTCAAATCGAAAGCCGGTGGTCGACAATGACCGTCTCCGAACATGTGGCCACGCCCGAGCAGCCGATCGATCCGGAACTCCGGTTCGGCTTCGGGAAAAACTGGCAGAAGTTTCTGAACCTGCTGAACGAAAACCGCATCGAACAGGCGCAGGCCTCGCTGCTGGAGTTCTGGCCTCAGGACCTCGAACACCCGTCGTTTCTGGACGCCGGCTCCGGTTCCGGAACCTTCAGTCTGGCGGCTCGCAAGCTCGGGGCACGCGTGGTCTCGTTCGACTTCGACCCGAACTCCGTTGCCTGCACCCAGGAACTTCGCAAGCAGTTTCTGCCCGACGAGAACGACTGGCGAATCGAGCAGGGTTCGGTTCTCGACCACAGCTTTCTGGCCCGCCTCGGGACCTTCGATATCGTCTACAGCTGGGGCGTGCTGCATCACACCGGTGCGATGTGGCTCGGAATGGAGAACCTGATAAACAACGTGAAACCGGGTGGCCTGCTCGTGGTCGCCTTGTATAACGACCAGGGCCGCAAGTCCGACTTCTGGCGGCTTGTTAAACGAATCTACTGCAGTGGAACCTTCGGCCGCTGGTTCATCACCGGGGTGTTTGTGCCGCTGTTTCTGGCTGCGTTCTTTGTGAACGATCTCCGCCGCTTCCGGAATCCGTTCGCCCGCTACCGGTCCGCCCACGATGCCCGCGGCATGTCGGTCGTGACCGACATCATCGACTGGATTGGCGGATATCCGTTCGAAGTCGCCAGGCCCCACCAGGTCCGCGAGTTCTACAAGAACCACGGCTTCGACCTCGTCGAACAAAAGCTGACCCGCAGCCTCGGCTGCAACGAATTCGTCTTCCGCCGCCAACAGGACAAAACCGCCCCGACTTCGTGGATCTGAGAAGAGGAGTTCCGACGGGATAAACGGGAGGCTTGTCTTGAGCGTCCTCTACAGGGGTGGCCCTGATAGCTCGGCTATCAGGGCGGCGAAGCCGTAGGAGGAAGCCGTTTGACAGAGATCAGCAACTGAGGTCCGCAGCAGTACGAGAGCTCACCACTCCAGTGAATCCCAGCGTCCCATTCCGTGCTCCGACGGCTGCGCCGCCCCGAAAGAATCTTTCGGGGCCACCCCTGTTGGTCGGTAGGCACTAGGCACTAGGCACTAGGCACTAGGCGCTAGGCGTTAGGCGTTAGGAGAGCCCCCCGCCACCAACCGGATGGCACGGCAACAGGAGGCCTGTCTTCCGCGTTCGGTCAATCAAGAACGCCGCCCCGGATGGCCCAGACGTGCACGTCTGGGTGACGAAGTCACAGGAAGAAGCTGTGCATCGCCGAGAAAGCGGTACGCCCGGGGAGGCAACAGATGTGGACTCGACGAGCTTACGGAAAGAACTTCGGTGAGCGACCTCTTGTGGCTCCGCCACTCAGACGCACGCGTCTGAGCCATCCCTTTCGATGGGGCCGCCCGGCACGATTCAGGCATGCCCACGCGAGCGTGGGCATGGCACCCGATTCAATGTTTAGTCGCAGTCTTCCATGCCGAGGCGGTCGTTGATGACGTCGACCATCTGGCGGAGGCGGCCCATTTCCCGGCGGTTGAAGTTGAGGCGAAGACGCGGCAAATGCAGCAGGTGCGGATCATTGGCTTCAACCGGGTCGGCCTCTGTTTTCACGATCTTCCCCGTTTCGCACAGCTCGCCGAATTCCTGATTGAGCTCTTCGACGAACTCATCGCTCGGTTCCACCTGGAGTCGGAGCACAAGGTCGCCCTTCACGTAGCGCATGCTGTGGTAGACACAGTAAAACCGCATCACTTCTTCGACAGCGTCATCGACATTCTGACAGACGCGGTAGAGCGACGTATCCGCAGGCGAAATCAGGCCGGTGTCGAGCAGTTCCTTGTGGACGTAGTTCTGCCAGATGGTCCAGTACTGGTCGCTCGGATCGCTGACAAGAACGATCGGCATCAGATCGCGTTTGCCGGTCTGGACCAGCGTGAGGACTTCGAAGCATTCATCGAGGGTGCCGAAGCCTCCCGGGAAAATGGCGATCGCGTGCACTTCCTTCACGAACAGCAGCTTGCGGGTGAAGAAGTACTTCAGGTTGACGAGCTTGTCGTCTCCCTCGATCACATGGTTGGCCGACTGTTCGAACGGGAGCATGATGTTGACGCCAATCGACTGATCGACGCCGGCTCCCACGTGAGCGGCTTCCATGATGCCGCCCCCGGCTCCGGTCACCACGTACCAGCCTTCCTGAGCCATCCGGCGACCGTACTCGACCGTCAGCTGATAATTGAGGTCGTCCGGCGGCGTGCGAGCCGAGCCAAAGACGGTGATCTTCCGATTCCGCCGAAACGGCTTGAAGACCTTGAAAGCATAGCGGAGTTCGCGGAGCGCCCGGCTGAGGATCTTCAGATCGCCGAGGGTCGCTTTGTCGCGATGGAGCTTGTCCGCCGTTTCCTTGATCTCATCGACGATTCGCTGGCGGGCAATCGCCTCGGGGTCCTCTTCGGTTTCGAAGGACTCCTCGACATCGGGAAGGACGGACTCTTCGGACTCGTCCGGTTGCGAACGCTTATGGTGCTGAGACATCCCTGACTCCTGCTCAAACTGTCGATGCGGTCTCCTTAGGTAACCGCATCAAGGGCCTCTTCGCGAGTGTCGTAAATGGCCCAGAGTGTGTCGAGTGCGGTAATTCGCAGCAGTTCGGTCGCCATTTCGCTGGCTCCGCAAAGGACCAGTTCGCCACCCCGGCTCTTCACGTACTTATGACAACGAAGCAGCAGGGCCAGGAAGACGGAGCCGAAATAGCCGACTTCGCTCAGGTCGACGACAACGACCGGCACGTCCTGATTCTGCAGCGGGGCCATGATGACTTCGGCGGCCTGTTCGATCAGGTCCCAGTTCATCGATTCGATATTGCTGGCCGGTGTGACAACGACAATGTCGCCGTGCCATTCCAGACGAAAGTCTTCCTGATTCGCCATACGTCTTCTTTCACGACCCTGCAAGCGTTCCTGATCGTCGGCCACAATCCTTATAATGGCCCTGCTCGTCGCGAGTATATTCACTCCGACAGACATTGAGAACCCACGGCTCGTCCCATTCGCCTCCCGTTCGGCGAATCTCCGGAGGCTGAAATTCAACGCCAGTAACCCGCCGATGAACACTCCCGCCCCTCCGACCCATTCCGGCACGCTCCGCTGGCTGCTTCTGGTCGCCGGCTGCACACTGCTCTGGACCCTCGCGGCTGTCTGGGCTCCTGCCCCCGTCCGGAAGATTGGCCTGTTCTCCTGTGTACTCGGAGCAGCCGTGGTCTGGACCGGACTTACCCTGTTGCGTTCCCTCGCCGTTCCCCCGGCTCGCTGGCAGATTGCTCTGCTGGTTCTCGCCGCTGGACTGGCGGAAGTCGGACGCACCGCCGAGTCGTATCGCATCTACCGGAACCATGAAGCGGCCGCGATCGAGAAGGAACTGGATGAACTCCCCGGCTTCCTCCCCGAACTCCGGGAACAGATCGCAACTGAACGACAGATCGAACTGACGGACTATCTGGCACACCGCTACTCGGCTCTCTCAGTCTCCCCGGAATCGTCGCTCTGCTGGAGCCTGCTCGTCGGCGAAATCGTGCTCGCAGCCGCGGGAGGTGCAGCTGCCGTGTTCGTATTCCGCCGACAGAACAGGTAGGGTGCCGGGCCGCAATTTAGCGGTCGATACTTTCGCGGTTGTGTACGTCAGTGTTATAGTGTCGAATCAAACCTTACACATGCGACTGCGCTGCGTCGCTCCGGTCAGACTGGGAGATTCTGACTGTTGCGGAGGGACCGTTCGCGCCAGATTCTTATCCGAGGTAGCCCATGATTGTCTCGTGTTTTCGCCCCCTGTCTGCCTTCACCGCAGTCGTGATGCTGATGATGTCCGCCTGCACGAGCCCGGCGGCTGACGAACCGGATGGCTTCAAGCCGATCTTCAATGGCAAGGACCTTTCGGGCTGGTCGGGCGATGAAATCTTCTGGCGGGTCGAAAACGGTGCCATCGTCGCCGAATCGACACCGGACAAGCCCTGCAAGACGAATCAGTTTCTTCGCTGGGCAGCCGATGTCGACAACTTCGAACTGAAACTCGAGTTCCGCATCTCGGGGTCGGAATCGGCGAACTCCGGCATTCAGTTCCGCTCTCAGGTCGCCCCCGACGGTCATGTCGTCGGCTATCAGGCCGATATCGATCTGGCCGGAAAATGGCTCGGAGCCTGCTACGACGAGCACGGCCGGGGCACGCTTGCCACGCGCGGCATGAAGACGGTCGT
Source organism: Rubinisphaera margarita (assembly GCF_022267515.1). NCBI lineage: Bacteria > Pseudomonadati > Planctomycetota > Planctomycetia > Planctomycetales > Planctomycetaceae > Rubinisphaera > Rubinisphaera margarita. Next base: position 551,036 of record NZ_JAKFGB010000009.1, read on the forward strand.
CAACAGCAAAGACGACATGGAGCGAAGCTCGATTGGCGATGCGGACGAGTTGTTGAAATCGATTAACCTCGACGGCTGGAACACGTATCACATCACCGCCAGAGGGAATGAGCTCACGCTGGCGATCAACGGCAAGACCACCGCAAAAGTGATTGACGAAGACAAAGACAATCGGGAATTCATGGGTGTGCTGGCTCTGCAGCTGCATTCCGGCCCGCCGATGAAAGTCGAGTTCCGCGACATCCAATTGAAGCGACTGCCGCTTGAAAACACAAAGAAGATCGTCTTTGTCGCCGGGACGAAGAGTCACGGCTACTTCTCCCACGAGCACAAAGCAGGCTGCATGCTGCTGGCTGACTCGCTCAACAAAAGTGGACTTCCCGTCATCACCACCGTTTACGCCGATGGCTGGCCGCAGGATGTCACCGCGTTCGACAACGCCGATACCGTCGTCGCCTACTGCGACGGGGGCGGCCGTCACTTTCTGAACAATCACCTTGAAGAGTTCGACAGCGTCATGGACAAAGGCGTCGGCCTCGTCTGCCTGCACTATGCGGTCGAAACGGTGAAAGGCCCGGAGGGTGAGCACTTTCTCGAATGGCTTGGCGGCTACTTTGAGATCGACTGGTCGGTGAATCCGCACTGGACCGCTTCGTTCGACAACCTGCCGAAGCATCCGATCACACGCGGCGTGCAGCCGTTTACGATCAACGACGAATGGTACTATCACATGCGGTTCCGGGAAGACATGGAAGGCGTCACGCCGATCCTGACCGACCTGCCGCCCCGTGAAACACTGAGCCGCAAAGACGGACACCACAGCGGCAACCCGTACGTTCGCGACGCCGTCCTTGTCCGCAAGGAACCGCAGCACGTCGGCTGGGCCGCGACGCGGGACAACAATGGCCGCTCGTTCGGGTTCACCGGCGGGCACTTCCACCAGAACTGGCAGAACGACAACTTCCGCAAAGTCGTGCTGAACGCGATCGCCTGGACCGCTCACGCCGAAGTCCCCGCGTCGGGCATCGAATCGCCGACGCCAACCGTTGAAGACCTTCAGAAAAACCAGGACTACGAACAGCCGAAGAACTGGAAATATAATCCGCCGCTCGGCGTACCTGTTTCTGAGAAGGCACTGGAGAAGGCGATCTCCGTCAAACCGGTCGCCCTGGTGGCGAAAACCGATCCGCCCGAACAGAGCCGCGAGCTGAAGGATGCGATTGCTCAGCTCGATATCGCGGAGGGTCTCACCGCGGAGGTCTTCGCCGGAGAACCGCTGATCGGCAACCCGACAAACATGGATATCGACCATCTCGGCCGCGTCTGGATTTGCGAGGTTGTCAACTATCGCAACTTCCGGAACACCGATTCGCCGGTCCGTGAAGAAGGCGACCGGATTCTGATCCTCACCGACACTGATGGCGACGGCAAAGCCGATGATGTGAAGACCTTTTACCAGGGCCGCGACATCGACTCGGCTCACGGCATCTGCGTGCTCGGCAACAAAGTGATCGTCTCCGCCGGCGACAGTGTCTTCGTGTTAACCGACAGCGATCACGACGACAAAGCCGACTACAAGGAAACGCTCTTCACCGGCATCGACGGCACCCAGCACGATCACGGGATTCACGCCGTCGTGTTCGGCCCCGATGGCAAGCTCTACTTCAACTTCGGCAACTCCGGCAAGCAGATCAAAGACGAAGACGGCGAGCCGATCGTCGACAAGCAGGGAAACGTCGTCGACAGTTCCCGCAAGCCGTATCAGGAGGGGATGGTCTTCCGCTGCAACATGGATGGTTCCGAGTTCGAAACCCTCGGCTGGAACTTCCGCAACAACTGGGAAGTCTGCGTCGATTCCTTTGGCACGATCTGGCAAAGTGACAATGACGACGACGGCAACCGCGGCGTTCGCATTAACTACGTAATGGAGTTCGGCAACTACGGCTACAAAGACGAGCTGACCGGAGCCGGCTGGCGCGATCCCCGCACCGGCTGGAGTGAGGAGATCCCGCTGCGTCACTGGCACCTGAACGATCCGGGCACGATGCCGAACCTCCTGCAGACCGGAGCCGGTTCGCCGACTGGAATTCTCTGTTATGAAGGCAACCTGCTCCCCGAAGTCTTTCGCGACGAACTGATCCACTGCGACGCCGGCCCGAACGTCGTCCGCAGCTATCCGGTCGAGAAAGAGGGCGCGGGCTATACCGCGACAACGGTCAACATTCTCGAAGGCGCCCGCGATCAGTGGTTCCGGCCTTCCGATGTCTGCGTCGCTCCCGATGGGTCTCTGTTTGTTGCCGACTGGTACGATCCGGGCGTCGGCGGACACCGCATGGGCGACGTCGACCGGGGCCGCGTTTTCCGCGTCGCTCCGCCGGAGCATCATTACAAGATCGCGAAGATCGACACCTCAACGGTGGAAGGTGCGGTCAAAGCTCTCTGGAGCCCGAATCAGGCGACTCGTTATCAGGCGTGGACGCGACTGCAGGAAGCCGGTCCGAAGGCGGAAGCCGCTCTCGTCGAAATGTGGAATGCCGATGTGTCCCGCTATCGGGCCCGTGCTCTCTGGGCGCTCGGCAAACTGGGGCTCGGTCCTGAAAAGACAAAGGAGTACATCAAAGCCGGTCTGAAAGATGCCGATCCCGATATTCGCATCACGGCCATTCGCCTGGCTCGCCAGCTGGCCGATCAGATTCCGCCGACCGAGTTCATCGGCGTGATTGGTCCCGACGACGAATCTCCCGCTGTCCGCCGCGAAATGCTGATCGCCATCCGCGATCTCGATCTGCCGAACGAGCCTGAATTCTGGGCTGATCTGGCGGTTCAGCACGACGGCGAAGACCGCTGGTATCTCGAAGCCCTGGGCATCGCCGCTCACGGGCAATGGAGCGAATGCCTCAATGCCTGGCTGGCACGGGTTGGCGACAACTGGCGAACCAAAGCGGGTCGCGACATCATCTGGCGATCCCGAGCCGACGTGACGGCTGAGCATCTGATCGCACTCATCGACGATCCGCAGACTCCTGCCGAAGAACTGCCGCGACTGTTCCGCTCACTCGACTTCGCTCCCCAGGTTCCGCAGGAAGCTCTGGCCGAACTTGCATTCACGAAGCGAGACAGCGATGCCCGAGCCGATCTGATCGCCTCCGAAGCAATCTCCCGAGTTCGCAGTCTCGATCTGAATGCCCGTCCCGACTATCGCAAGCCGCTGAATGATCTGCTCACGTCGAAGCCGGAATCGCAGACGTTTCTCACGATCGTCGAGCGATTCAAGCTTGAGGAACGCTATCCGGATCTGATCGACATTGTGGTGTCGCACGCCGATCAGCAACTCGGAATCGACGCCGTCCGCACGCTGCTCAATAACAAGCAGGGTAAGTTACTGGTCACGGCGATGAAAGAACGTAATCCCGAAGATGCCCGGAAGATTGCCCAGGCCATGGGACTTGCTGGAGAGAATGAAGCGGCCAAATGGCTGCGGCAGGTTCTCACTGATGACGGCGTCGATTTCAGCGTCCGCCGAGCTGCGGCTGGCTCGATGGGCCGGACTCGTCCGGGTACCGTGGCCGTAATGAATTTCGCGAAGGAAGGTAAGGCCCCGGCATCTCTGCAGCAGGCCATTGCAGCCGTGCTGCACGCGTCGACGTACAAAGACGTCAAGGACGTCGCCAGCGAACTGTATCCGCTGCCTCCGTCCAAGGATGCTGAACCGCTGCCTCCGATTTCGGAACTGGTGAAACGGGAAGGCGACGTCAAGAACGGTCGCATCGTCTTCCACACCAACGGCACCTGTGCCAAGTGTCATCAGGTGAACGGACAGGGCAAGGAAGTTGGTCCGGACCTGTCGGAAATCGGCAAGAAGCTGAGCAAGCAGGCGATGTTCGAATCGATCCTGTATCCCTCCGCCGGGATCAGCCACAACTACGAGACGTACACGGCTGTCACGATTGACGGAGAAGTCGTCAGCGGCCTGCTCCAGAGCCGAACCGATGACGAGATCAGCATCAAGAACTCCGAAGGCTTCGTGAAAACCGTCCCGATGGAGGACGTCGAAGAACTCGTCAAACAGGAGGTCTCCCTCATGCCGGCCGACCTGCAGAAGGTGATGTCCGGACAGGAACTCGTTGACGTAGTCGATTACATGCTGACGCTGAAGGAGAAGAAGAAATAGGCGTTAGGCACTGGGCGTTAGGTGATAGGGAAGCACGGAACCCAACCGTAGCGACGCTGCTTGTCTGTAGATCGCGGAAGGGTTCAAACCGGATGACGGGATCGCACAGAGATTCATCTCGGTATTGAATGCTCACCGTGAACGGTTCGCAGGGTGGCGAAGCCCTGGGAGAATGCAGTTTGACTAAGATCAGCGTCTGAGTTCCGCGGCTCTATAACGTCTCCCCGGTTCAACGACTCCCAGCGTCCAATCCCGTTCTCCCACGGCTGCGCCGCCCCGAAAGAATCTTTCGGGGCCACCCCTCCTGGGCCCTCACTCACGTTTCGGATCGGGAATACAGGCTGGAACCGCGCGTGAAAAAAGCCGGCTGTCCCGTTTGGTCCAGCCGGCTTCCTGTTTCGACCTCAGGCGATTAGGCCTGGAAGCTGCTGCCGCAGCCGCAGCTCTTGACGACGTTCGGGTTGTCGAACGAGAAGCCGCGTTTTTCGAGACCGTCGTAGTAATCGATGGTCGTGCCGTCCAGATAGAGCATGCTCTTCTTGTCGACGGCCACGGTCACGCCGTGCTGCTCGGAGAGATCGTCCTTGGCAGCATCGAACTGATCATCGAGGGCCAGGTTGTACTGGAATCCGCTGCAACCGCCGGCACGGACGCCGATACGGAGGACAGTCGTTCCGTCTTTGGCCTGCTCGCCGATCACGCGCTTGATTTCATTGGCGGCTTTTTCAGTGACATTCACTGCCATAACACTCATCTCCTCAGCAAACTTGCAAGGTGTTCTCGGTATCGCCGACCGGTGCGATTGCACACGACTGGCCGGGAGGCGGGTAACTTCAGCAGTCCACCCGACGGGCGGCTGGTTGTGGCGCATTCCTGAGTCAAAACCCCAGTGTCGCAATTATAAACGTCGTTCTTCCAAAAATCCAAGGGCGTTTTCCCCAGAAACCCCCGCAGATTCCGGTCTGACGGCCAAAGGGCATCCTGTCGCGATTGGGAAGATTCCGCTGGACTTCATGAAAATGGGGTGAAAGAATAGCGGGGTTGGGCGATTGGCGTTTCGGAGTCGCGCGGATTCTGATATACCGCAGCCTGACCTGTTTACGACAACCGGTACACCTGCAAGGAAGCATATGATTGATCAGGCTTCGCTTCTCGAGTATTCGTCCCCGGCCCGTATCTCCAATCCAAAGGTCTTCGTTCTCGACACCAATGTGATCCTGCACGACGCGGGTTGCATTCACAAGTTCGAGGAAAACGATATCGCGATCCCGATGACCGTGCTCGAAGAGCTCGACCGGTTCAAAAAGGGAAATGACGATATCCATTTCCAGGCCCGACAGTTTCTCCGGACACTTGATGATCTGACCGGAGACGTCCTTTCTTCAGCGGGGGCCTCGCTTGGTCCCGGACTCGGCCGGATCCGCGTTATTCTCGGCGGACCTGCCCATTCCCGTCTGAAAGATGTCCTGACCCAGGACGTTCCCGACCATCGCATTCTCAACTCCGCTCTCGAGGTGCTCGATCAGGAAACCCGACGCCCGGTCATTCTAATCACCAAAGACACCAACCTGAGGATGAAAGCCAAGGCCGTCGGCCTGGTCGCTCAGGATTACAGCAACGATAAAGTCGAGAGCTTCGACAAACTCTACACCGGCAAGCGACTGATCGAAGGGGTCGACTCGGCTGAAGTCGACCGGTTCTACACCGGCTCCGGAACCGTCCCGGCTGCAGACGCTCAGCTGCCGATCGAACTGCCCCTGGCCCACGAGAATTTCATTATCCGGAATGGGTCCAAGTCGGTCCTGGCCACTTACGATCCGACGAATCAGTCGTATCATCGGGTCGAGAAGCACACCACGTACGGGATCACGCCTCGAAACGCCGAACAGGCCTTCGCCATCCGGGCGCTGCTCAGCGACGACATCAAACTCGTGACGCTCGCCGGCAAAGCCGGTTCCGGTAAGACGTTGCTTGCTCTTGCCGCGGCTCTGGAACAACGGCAGAACTACCGGCAGATTCTGCTGGCCCGGCCGATCGTCCCGCTCAGCAATCGGGATATCGGCTACCTGCCCGGCGATGTTTCCGCCAAGCTCGATCCGTACATGCAACCGCTCTTCGACAACCTTACCGTGATTCGACATGAAAACCGGCAGTCGGATGCCGGCGACAAAATTCAGGAACTGCTCGAGACCAAGAAGCTCGAAATCACGCCGCTGGCTTACATCCGTGGTCGCAGCCTGCAGAGGATCTTCTTCATCGTCGATGAAGCGCAGAACCTGACGCCGCACGAGATCAAGACGATCATCACCCGAGCTGGCGAAGGAACGAAGATTGTCTTCACTGGTGACATCCACCAGATCGACCATCCCTATCTCGACGCTCTGTCAAACGGCTTCAGTTATCTAATCAACCGCATGGTCGGTCAGCCGCTGTATGCCCACATCACCCTCGAAAAGGGAGAACGCAGCGCCCTGGCCGAACTCGCCAGCGACCTGCTCTGAGCAAATTCAAAAGTCGACGACAGGCGTTGGCAGGAGCAAAGTCAGCAGCGCAGGGGATTAACGCCATGCGACTGCCGGAGAAGCATGAAAGAATGCACTGAGCACTTTTCTCCGTCCTGACCGACCGAAGCGATCTGTCGCCTGGCGACTCAGGCGAGGATGTCTTTCACCACGTGGCCGTGCACGTCGGTCAGGCGGTAGTCGCGGCCCTGGAAGCGATACGTCAGGCGTTCGTGGTTGAAGCCGAGCAGGTGCAGGATGGTGGCCTGGAAGTCGTGGATGTGGACCTTGTTCTCGGTGACGCCGAACCCGAGTTCATCGGTCTGCCCGTGATTGTATCCCGGCTTCACGCCGCCACCGGCCATCCACATCGTGTAGCAGTCCGGGTAATGGTCGCGTCCGAGAATCTTGCTCTTCGCGGTGCGTCCTTCGCGAAACGGCGTGCGACCGAACTCGCCGCCCCAGACCACAAGCGTGTCTTCGAGCAGACCCCGCTGCTTCAGATCCTTGATCAACGCGGCGACCGGCTTGTCCATCGTTTTGCATTTGTCTTTGAGGCCATCGCCAATCCCCGATCCAGCCGAGGTGCCGTGATAGTCCCAGCCCCAGTCGAACAGCTGCACGAACCGGACGCCCGACTCCACGAGACGCCGGGCGAGCAAACAGTTGTTCGCCAGTGAAGACGCCCCCGGTTCTGCTCCGTACGCTTCGAGCGTCTCTTTGGTTTCACTCCCGATGTCCATCACTTCTGGCACGGAAACCTGCATGCGAAACGCGAGCTCGTATTGAGCAATCCGCGTCTGCGTTTCCGGATGTCCGAGCCGCTCGGCCTGTAATTCATTCAGGTCCCGCAGAGCATCGAGGCTCATCCGACGCACGTTGCGGTCCATGCCTTCCGGATTGGAAACGAACAGCACCGGATCGCCCTGCGAACGGCACTGCACGCCCTGAAAGACAGAGGGGAGAAACCCGCTGCCGAACGATTTGTTCCCGCCGTTCGGCTGGACTCCACTGGAGATGAGAACCACGAAGCCCGGCAGGTTCTCGCTTTCGGACCCGAGCCCGTAGGTGATCCACGATCCCATCGAAGGGCGCCCCGATTGAGCTGCGCCGGTGTAGAGCAGCAGTTCGGCGGGGGCATGATTGAACTGGTCGGTCGTCATCGAATGGATCAGGCACATCTCGTCGGCAACTTCGTGCAGATGCGGAATCGCTTCCGACATCCACGTGCCCGATTCGCCGACCTGCTTGAACTTCTGCGGCGTTCCGAGCAGCGTGGGCACGCCGGTCGTGAACGCGAATCGCTTGCCTTCGAGGAACGACTGCGGGCAGTCTTCCCCATTGCGGCGGACCAGTTCCGGCTTGTAGTCGAACAGGTCGAGGTTCGGCGGGGAGCCGGTCATATGCAGGTAGATGACCCGCTTCGCCTTGGGCGTAAAGTGCGGATCTCTAACGGCGAGTGGATTGACCTCGCCATCGGAATTGGCTGCGGCTGAACCGGGGAAGAGCGACGACAGGGCAGCCGCACCGAGCCCGATGCCGGACTGCTGCAGGAAGTAGCGTCGCGTAGGGTTCCACATTGAATCGTGAATCGGAGACATGAGAGTCACTTTCCGCGTTACGGCTTCATCAGTACTTCGTCGAGATTCAACAGGACGTTTCCGACCAGCGTCCACGCCGCCATCGCAGCCGGATCGGCTCCTTCCGGAAGCGGACCGAGCGGCTCTTCGGCAAACGTCTTCGCGGCTGCAAGATCGTTCTGGTAATTCGTTCGCACGGTCTCGAACAGATTCAGCAAACGATCGAGTTCCGCTTTGCTCGGTTCGCGGATTAGACAGAGTCGGAATCCGTGTGATAACTGCTCGGCAATCGTTCCCTCCCGGGAAGCCATGCGACGTCCGAGTGCCTGAGCTGCTTCGACATAAGCGGGATCGTTGAGGGTCACAAACGCCTGCAGGGGGGTGTTCGTGCGATCACGGCGAACGGTGCAGACCTCGCGGTTCGGGGCATCGAAGGCGGCCATCGACGGGTACGGGTTGGATCGTCGCCAGGTCGTGTAAAGTCCACGGCGGTAACGGTCTTCGCCTTTGCTGGTCACCCAGTCGATTCCCGCTCCGAAAGCCGCCTTGAGTCCGATATCTGGCTGTGGCGGTTTGACCGGCGGGCCGTACATCTTCGAACTGAGAAGTCCACTGATGCGGAGGGCCTGATCGCGAATCATTTCCGCGGAGAGCCGCACGCGCGGTCCGCGTGTTATCAGTCGATTGTCGGGGTCAACCTCCAGCAACTCGGGAGTAACCGCTCCCGTCTGCCGATAAGCAGCCGACATGACGATCGTCTTCACGAACGCTTTCAGGTCCCAGTCGAGTCGCAGCAATTCCGTGGCCAGCCAGTCGAGAAGAGCAGGGTGCGTCGGCAGTTCTCCTTGGGAGCCAAACTCCTCACTGGTGGTGACGAGCCCGAGGCCGAACAACTTCTCCCAGTACCGATTGGCAATCACCCGCGGCGTCAACGGATTGGCCGGATGCACGAGCCAGTGAGCCAGATCGAGTCGCGTTGGTTCCTCGACTTCCAGTGGAATCTCAAAGACTTCGGGCAGCCCCGGCGAGACCTCGTCGCCGTGGACCATGAAGTTGCCGCGAATCTGAATGTGCGCCTTCCGCTGCTGATCCTCCGGCAACTGTCGCATGACGGGAACAGTGGTTGTCGGCTTCAGTTTCTCCAGCGACGCTTCCAGAGAAGCGAGACGCTCTCGCGATTTCTGCAGGGACGGTGCGATCTCTCGCACGTAGAAGGCCGTCAACTCCTGTTGATCCTCAGGGGAGCGGTCTTCCATTCGCTGCTGCAGAATCGTTCGCAGTTGATCGGGAATGCGAGCCAGCTCCGCTGCTCGATCATCCTCGGTCGCCACGATGCGAAATCGTTTCAGGGTGTGCTTGTCGTACTTCGACTGCTGCTCGATGGTGACCACCAGCTTCTCGCCCTCACCGATCGTAAACGGCTTCTCCGCGGTCAACGTCAGCGTATGAGGCTCGGCTGTTTTTCCGCCGACGGCCCAGCCCGTTTTCTCTTTAGTCTCGACATCAAGAACATTCCCAGCCGGGAAGCCTTCCTGTTCGTAGTCGGCAAAGGCCTGTGAAAATGGGATCGGTCGCGAGGAGGACGCGGCGAACGTCGTCGAGTTCTGAGGCGGCTTCGCTTCCATCTGCTCCCAGACGGACTTTCGATCTGCATCGAGAATGCTCACGCGGAAGTTCTTCAGCCGGCTTTGCAGATTGTTGTCGGTCCGATTCCAGACCACGACCTGATCGATCGGCTGCAGCGGACCAAGATCAACTTCCCACCAGGGATTGTCGGCAGTCTCGGTATGCGTCACCGATTTATTGTCGAAGTTGCCGTCGGTATTGCCATCAATCGCGTAGGCAGCCGGGGCATCGTATGAGGTGGTGCTCTGCGTCGCTTTGCCTTCGGGGCCGAGATTCCGACCGGCGGAAAAGACCTGCACTTCGGCCAGCGAGAGAATCTGCTTTTTGCCCGGAAGCTCGATCCGCACAAACCGGCCCGGCACAGCGGTTCCTTCGTCGGGAACGACGGCTGCCGTCACGCGGGTGATGACAAAGTTCCCGCCGTCCGCGTGTCCTGCTCCGCCATCTTCAGGGCGTGACTGGAGCTGAATGGCATGAAGCGACTGCCCCGATTCCTGCGGCTGCAGTTCGATCTGGTAGGTACTCCGGTCTCCCGATTCCGGGACGGAAATCGTCTGGTCCCCGGCGATGTCGACATCCTTTGCGCCGGTCAAAATCAGCACATTCGGAGAGGTCCACTCCAGTGGCTTCTGCAGACGCGATTCCCATTCCGCCATCTCGGCTTTGAGCTCTTCGGTTGGCGTCGACAGGATCTTCTTCAGCTCGGCAATCTCGGCCTGCCAGCTGGCTTTCTTCTGCTTTGTCTCTTCCGAGTACCATTCGAGCAGCGGCGACTCGTCCCGTTTGTCGGCGTCGGCGGTGTTGTTGAAGATCGCGAAGAGCTCGAAATACTCCTGATGGCTGATCGGGTCGAACTTGTGCGTATGGCATTGTGCACAGGCCATGGTGGTGCCCATCCACACGGCGAAGGTCGTATTCACACGGTCGACGATGGCCGCATTGCGGAACTCTTCGTCGTTCGTGCCCCCTTCATTGTTGGTCATCGTGTTGCGATGAAACGCGGTTGCGATCAGCTGGTCTTCTGTCGGATTCGGCAGCAGGTCGCCGGCCAGCTGTTCGATCGTGAATTCATCGAACGGCTTGTTGGAATTGAGCGAGCGGATCACGTAATCGCGATAGAGCCAGATCGTTCGCGAAGGGTCATCGGCGTAACCGGCGGAGTCGGCGTAGCGGGCCAGATCGAGCCACATCCGTGCCCAGTGTTCGCCATAAGCGGACGTGTCGAGCAGCCGATCGACGACCCGTTCGTACGCCTGTGGACTCGGATCGTTCAGAAACTCTTCGGCTTCTTCCAGCGTCGACGGCAGTCCCGTCAGGTCGAGCGTCACGCGACGGAGCAGGGCGGCTTTGTCGGCTTCGGCTTGCGGTTTTAAACCGTCCCGTTCGAGGCGGGCGAGCACGAACCGGTCAATCTCGTTGTTCGGCCAGTCGGTGTTTTGGACCGCGGGGAGTTCAGGGCGTTCCGGCTTCTGATACGACCAGTGCCCTTTGTACTCGGCTCCCTGTTCGATCCACTGCCGGATCAGCGCGATCGATTTCTCATCGAGTTCCATGCCGGAGCCGGCGGGCGGCATCCGTTCGGAATCGTCCTCGCTGGTGATGCGTCGGAACAGTTCGCTGTCATCGACATCTCCCGGCGTGATTGCGGGAAGACCGGACGCGGTTTCGCCGAAAGCTCCGCTCTGAGTATCGAGTCGAAGATCGCCCTGACGCTCGGCTTCATCGGGGCCGTGACAATGAAAGCATTTGTTCGAGAGCAGCGGACGAATCTGCGTCACGAAATCAATCTGCGGAGAATCCTCGGCAGCAGCCGGCCGAACCGACAGACAGAACGCGAGCACACTGAGTGTGAGGAGGAAATGCTTCATAAGGCGAGACGTTCAGCGGGAGGCATCGAAGGACACTGATTTATGATGCACTTCTCAGGCCGAAAATCCAAGAGGAATACCGGGAAACCACCAAAGTTGACGAATCCCGGCCGCCGCCTCGTTCTTTGTTCAGGCTTTCTCAAACCGGGTCAGGGCTGCCTCTTCGGTCGCGTACGCGGCGGGATCCATCAGCTGGCGGGCGAGTTCAAATTCCCGGCTGCATTCCCGCATGAAGGCGGCGAACCCCAGGCCGCCCGCTTTCATCGCCCGGCCATGTTTGTGCCAGACGACCAGACTGGTGCCGAACAGGAAGAAGCGATGCAGCGCCTGCCGCGAAACAACCGTGAAGCGACTGCGATGCCGCCGGAGAATGGCCAGACGTTCGCACTGAAATTCAACGTGGGGCTTCTCATCCTGAATGATCTGATCGCACAGTTTTCGCAGCACCGGCGAGGCGGTCGCCTGCTGCAGTGCGGGGTAGTAGACCTTCGCGATGATCTCGGCTGTCACCAGGACCGCGATCGAGAGTTCCAGATTCGCGCAATGGCGGAGCTTGCGAAACACGGTGTCGGGCCACGTCTGGCGAACTTTCGGGATGTCGGCCATCTCCATGAAGCGGCCGAGATCGCGGGCGTGCCGCTGCTCTTCGCGGATGAATCGTTTGATCGCCTCGTAATAATCGGGATCGGCGTGGCGTTCGCTCCAGGCTTGCGCACACTTCGAAAGGTGAAAGCCTTCCGAGCTCTCGCCGAGCTGGAATCCCTGAATCGAACTGGTGATCGCTTTGCGTTCCTGATCGGTCAGCTCGCCGCCGGCTTCCCAGGGGATTGGCATCAGTTCCTGTTCGTTGCGGGCGAAGTAGTCGTCCCACTGACGGGAACTTCGCAGAGACGGACGGGGGGCGGCTTGCTGAACTTCGCGGGTCACGTGAACGCTCCTTCTAAGACCGGAATTCCTCGCGACTCGCCGCCGCGGCTCTCGTTCAGAGTACGTAACGCAACGGAGATCCCGAAGAAAAAACGGAGACGGTTGTTCAGAAAGGCGAGAACTTCCCGGTACAGTTTGTGTATTCTGTGTTCTTCCTGTCGAAGTTCATTTCCCTGGCACTGTTGTGAAAGACCATCGTGTCGACAGAGCATTCCGATTCCTCATCCGGGCGTTCTCCGCTTCAAAGCCCTCTCTTCATCTGGTGCCTGCTGGGAGTGGCTGCTCTCTGCCTGATCGCCTATGGGATCGTGTATCACCAGCTGAATCGGAATCTGGATGTCGAGGTCGACTGGGTCACGTATCGAATCGACGCGAGTGAAGGCTCGGTGGTGCAGGGGAGACTCTCTCCGGGATCGCGACCGGGAGATCCGCAGCCCTTTGATGCGATTCACATGGGACCCGAACAGGTGGCCGCTCTGAGAACTTTGGCCGATGGCTCGCCGCGTGATGCAATCGTCTCCGGATCGGTTCGTGTGACCAGCTGGCCGCGGACCGCCTTCACGTTTGCCGGTTCAAAGACAAAGCGAGTCAGCAGGCCCGATTCTCCCACGGGGAGCATGATGGTGAGCGAATTGAGTTCACTGACCGGCTTTCTGGGGGCGCGACTGCAGAACGGAAGCCCGTGGTTTCGGATCGAAGCCAAGTTGAGTTATGAGCGGAGTTTCGCCCCGCCCGTCTCCGGCGATCCAGCTTATGCTCCGGAAGCCGTCTTCAGTCATGTTCTTTATGAGGGACCGCTGAATCGCGGAGAGGGAATTGCCCTGCGGCGAGAGTTGAGCGACGGATCGATTTACATTCTGGTGTTCGAGATGAAGTAAGACGTTCAGCGGCAAAGGAGACTGAGTGCCCGACGAAGACTCAAATCCTGAAACGACATCCGGCTCAGTTCCCATTGGGACGCGTGCGGTCATGTGGGGGCTGTTGATGGCCTCCGCCGCGGCGGTCGGGGTGTACGGGTTCATCTACTGGCAGTTGAACCACACACTCGACACGACGGTGCAGTGGAGCTGGTACGTGGTGGACGCGGAGACCGGGACATCGCTCGAGGGCGAAGTGCATCCTGGTTCGCCAGCCGGAGAATCGCAGGCGTTTGACGCGATCGTTCTTGACGACGCCCAGCTCGCAGCTTTCCGCAGGCTGCCGGATGACTCGGTTCGCTACGCCATCAGTTCCGGAGAGGCGGGGTGCAGCATGTGGCCGCGAACGTCGTTCTCGCTGAGCAGCGCCCGCAGCCAGAGGATTCCGCTCGATGTCGGCGACGTGATCCCCGGCGTGATCTCGGTGATGAAAACCGAATCGCAATCCTTCGCCGGGTTTCTGGGAGCCCGCCTCAGCAATGGGACCCGTCTGTTCCGTGTTGAAGGCAACCTGGGTTACGGCCGCCACTATTCCCCGACTCTGCCCGATAACCCGGACTTCGCCTCGCAGTCTCTGCACAGCAACGTGCTTTATGAAGGGAAGCTGCTGCCGGGAACATCGCTGATGTTTCGGCGAGAACTCGGGAACGGGGATTATCTGCTGATGGTGTTTGAGGTGGAGTGAAAGGCCCAGCTACGCCAGCACCGAATTCAGCACGTTTCCGTGCACGTCGGTCAGGCGGAAATCGCGGCCGCCGTAGCGGTAGGTGAGTTTCTCGTGGTTGACGCCGAGCTGGTGCAGGACCGTGGCCCAGAGGTCGTAGACTTCGCAGCGGTTTTCGACGGCGTGATAGCCGAGTTCGTCGGTGGCTCCGTAGATGGTGCCCCCTTTGGTACCGCCGCCCGCCATCCAGATGCTGAAGCCGAACGGGTTATGATCGCGGCCGTTGCTGCCCTGTGAAAACGGCGTGCGACCGAACTCCCCGGCCCAGACAATGAGCGTTTCATCGAGCAGACCGCGTTGCCGCAGGTCCTGAATGAGGCCGGCGATCGGCTGGTCCACCTGATTGGACATGGCCCGATGTCCCTTTTCGAGATCCCCGTGCTGGTCCCAGGGATTCGGCCCATTCCCGGCTCCGACCCGTTCGTTCAGGCAGCTCAATTCAATGAAGCGGACGCCCCGTTCAACGAGCCGGCGGGCCAGCAGACATTGCCGCCCGTACGCGGCCAGTTCCTTGTCACTCGAGTTGAGCCCGTACAGTTCGTGCGTCACCTGTGTCTCGCCAGAGATGTCGCAAAGTTCCGGCACGGCGGTCTGCATGCGGAAGGCGGTTTCGTAGTTGCGGATCGCCGCTTCAACCTGCGAGTCTTTTCCGGTAGTGGCGAGAAAGTCCTGGTCGAACGACTGCGCGAAATCGAGCCGCTGCTTCTGCAGGGTCGAGGCATCGGGCGGCTGGATATTCGTCAAAGCTTCCCGCTGGTCGGCTTTCAGAATTGAACCCTGATGTTGAGCGGGGAGAAAGCCGTTGCTGAAAAGCGGCACCCCGCCATGCGGGGGGACGGCATCGCCACTCTGCAGAACAACGTAGCCGGGCAGATTCTCGTTCTCAGTGCCGAGTCCGTAAGCGCACCAGGCCCCCGCACTCGGGTAGCCCATGAACGGGAAGCCGGTGTGCATGAAGAAGTTGCCCTGAGCATGTTCATTCACCGGCGTCGTCATCGAACGAATGACGGCCAGTTCATCGGCCTGGGCTCCGATCTGCGGGAACATGCTGCTGACCGGAATGCCGCTCTCGCCGTGCTGCGTGTACTTGAACGGACTGGCCATCACGTTGCCGTTGTTGTTGAACTGCGTCCGCTGCACCGTGACCGGCATCGGCTGGCCGTGCAGTTCTTCGAGCTTCGGTTTCGGATCGAACGAGTCGACATGCGACACGCCCCCCGACATGAAGCAGAAGATCACGTGCTTCGCTTTTGGCGGATGATGCAGCTGCTTGAGCCCGGCTCGCTCCGGCAGATCGCGACTGAGCGGACTGGCTGCCGCCTCGCGATGCAGCAGGCTCGACAGGGCCATCGCTCCAAAGCCAATCGAAGACCGCTGCAGCATCTGGCGGCGGGAGTAACTGTGGTGGATCGAATAGTCGGACATAGTGAACTCCGCTGTAGTATCGCTGTTTCGTCTGAGCATTGCCGGGCCAGCCAGCAACGGAACCCGTGGTCGTTCGCGAGGACTACCGCAAGTAAATGAATTCCTGGAATGTGAACAGCGCCTGCGCCAGATCGGCCCACGCGGCGGCTTCTCCGGTTTCGGGAGCAGGCCCCATTTGTTCGAGAGTCTGCTCCAGTTGACTGACCTTCGTTTCGAGCTGCTGCAGCGTCTCCCGTTGAGCAGCCGTCAGGGCTTCACGAACTTCGCTCTCGGTAATCGCCGTCGGCGCTGCTCGGAAACTGCCCTGAACCTGCTCGGCGGTCAGGGCCTGATCGTACAGCCGGGCCCGCAGAATCCGACCGGACAGCATGCGATTGCCTCCCGCAGGAAGATGCCGCACGCCGAACGAAACGATGCACTCGCCCGCTTTGAATTCGAACGGTCCGTTGCTCTTGTAGGCGTTGCCGTACGGCTCGCCATCGCGGTAAGCCTGAATGGTGCCGTCCGCGTGATAGGCGATCGCGACATGCACCGGACGGCTGACCGCGTCCTTCTCGGCGGGTCCCTGGAAGATTTGAGAACGAACGCCGTGATCACTGCCGGCCAGCCATTCTTCCGGAGCCCGTTCCCCGAAGACGATCGAATCGAAATAGCGACCGTTGGGCGACTGCAGTGTGATCACGCCGGCGCCTCGTTGATTGAAATGATCGAGCTGGACCCAGGCCTCCAGTGTCTTTTCGTGAATCGTCCACGGCAGGGGATCGGTTGTGACGTAGCCGCCCCGTTTAACCACCAGCGCTTCCTCGGAAACGGACACGTCTCCATGAGACCGGGCGGCGAGACGATGGATGCCATCTTCCATGCCGTCGACAAAGTCCCAGCGGGCCAGCGGCTGCACAACGGTTTTGGCGATCGAGGTATCGAGCCCCCCATGAGCCAACTCAAGTTGATGCCGCACGGGCCCCAGAATGTTCTGGATGCCGCTCTGATAACCGGCGAGCTCCTGCTGCTTCTGATCGTATTGTTCACGCAACTGCTCGCGGGTTGCCGAGGAAGTCTGCAGGAATGCCTGAATGCGGTCGATCTCGGCAGGCTTTGCCTTTCGTCCGAAGGCGGTCAGGAACATCTGATGGATCCGGTCTTCTTTGCTGACATCGTTCTGCTTCAGAACCTGACTGCTCCAGTTCGTCGCGGCTGCCCGGATCTGGCTGTCGTTCATCAGCATGAGCGATTGCGCAGGGACATTGGTCGCACTCCGGCGGCCGGTCGCGCTGAATGGCTCCGGGAAATCGAACGATCGCAGGAACGGATCGAGCCGATTGCGAATCACCTGAACGTAAACGCTGCGACGGGGAGCGTTGCCTCCGACCGGTGGGCCATACAACTGATCCTGCAATGTGCCCGAAGCGGAGAGCATCGAGTCGCGAATCGCCTCGGCTTCGAGCCGTCGAACGTGGGCGTGCGAAAGCCATTTGTTGTCCGGATCCGCGGCCATCGCCAGTTCATCCGGCTTCGAAGAGAGCTGCCAGGTTTTCGAGGTGACCAGCAGCCGAATCATATCTTTGATCGACCAGTTCCGGTTGCTCATCTCGATCGCCAGCCAGTCGAGCAGCTTCGGATGCGACGGCTCCTGTCCGAGACGCCCGAAATTGTCTGGTGTGCCGACGAGGCCGTGCCCGAACAGATGCACCCAGAGACGATTGGCAATGACCCGCCGTGTGAGCGGGTTGTCCTCGCGCAGCACATCCTCGGCGAGTTGCCGGCGGCCACTGAGTTCCGAGTCGTAGGGAGCTGCGTCGACAACTTCCAGAAACCGCCGGGGAATCACTTCGGCGGGCTGCTTGTGGTTCCCGCGAACGAACAGCGGCTGGTCTTTGCCCTGCGTCTCATCGAGTCCCGGGACGCGAGTCGGCGTCTTCAGTTGCTGTTCGACCTGTCGGTACCTGTCGACCAACGGCTTCAGCGCCGAAGCGTCACTCGCCTGATTGCTGAGCAATCCGGAGGAGAGACATCGATCAAGAAACTCGGCCTGGGCATCGGTCAGCGAACCGTTCTGCCAGTCGCGAATCGCCGTGCGAATCGTCTTCTGATAAAGAGCGACGAGATCGTCTGTCGATTGCGGAGCAGCCTCAGCCGCTTCGAACAGCGGACTCAACCAGACCGCCGGCGAGGTCGGAGCCGGTGCATCGACGGGCAGCACGCGAACTTCCTGCACACCGAACCAGGAGCGTTGTTCATCCTTCACCAGCAGAGGAGCATCGAGTGCGGTCACGAGTTCAACGTGCACCAGGTCGCCAGTCCAGTAAGACAGGTCGAAGCGATGCCACGTCCAGTCCGACTTAATCTCCTGCACAGGAAAGAGGTTCCCACGGCGGGGATAATTCTGCACGGCAAACCGCACGGTCGACTTTCCGTCGCCGCGAGCGCGGACCCACAGCTGATGCTTCTCCGTCAGATCCACATCGGGCGACGTCAGCCGAGCCGCTTCCCGATCGGAGTGGAGATGCGAATAAACTCCACCCGGGTAGATGCCTTTCAGGATCTTATTCCCCGATGTCGCGATCGCGAATGAACCCGCAGGCTGCGGCTGCTCGGGAAGCGTATCCGGGCCCGGGAACCATTGCTTGTAATCATCCTTCCTGGAGAGATCCCATGTTGCGAGGGCGGACTGCGAAGGCTCAGGCTTCGAGGCGTGCTTTGTTTTCAGGTCCTGCCAGCGGCTGGTGAACTCTTCGGGCGACTTCGCCGACTGCAGTTCGAACCACGGCGAAAGCAGATCGTTCGGCCCCGCCGGCTTCTTTGCGGTTTGCAGCCGCTCCGCCAGGTTCTCCAGCGAGGCGGTCCATTCGGTCGACAGCGACTGCTGAATCTGAGACTTCAACTCGTCGAGTTGTTCCCGCACCGCCTGACGTTCTTCCGGAAGATCGATGACCGTTCGGCCCGGACGACAGGAACTGAGAATGCCGAACAGGGCGTAGTAGTCGGCCTGAGAAATCGGATCGAATTTGTGATCGTGACAGCGGGCACAGGAGACGGTCAGTCCGAGAAACGCCTTGCTGAAGACGTTGATCTGATCGTCGGTGAAACGAACTCGCTCATCGAGGGCATCGGTCGGCGAGAAACCATGGAAGACCATCCGCCAGTGAGCCGGACCGATCGCCGATTCGTTGATCGCCAGCTCTTTGTTGATGCGGGGTTCGTCGAGCAGGTCCCCGGCAATGTGCTCGCGAACCAGCTGGTCATACGGCACATCGGCATTCAGAGCACGAATGAGATAGTCGCGATACCGCCAGGCATCGGGAATGGCCGGGTCGCCTTCGGAGCCGTGCGATTCGGCGTAGCGAATCCAGTCCATCCAGTGCCGGGCCCATCGTTCGCCAAATGCGGGACGAGCCAGCAGTTCGTCGATCAGTTCGCCGGTCACCGCATCTCGTTCCGTTGCCGAAGCCTCGGCCAGACGTCCACTCCAGTATTCGACTTCATCCGGCGAGGGAGGCAGACCGATCAATGTGAAGTAGAGTCGGCGGACAAGCACAGTCGGCTTCGCCGGGGGAGCCGGTTCAAGTCCCTCAGCTTCGAGCTTCTGCAGAATGAAACGATCGACCGGGTGGGCCGACCATTGATCATTCTCGACAGCAGGAATCTCGGGAGTCGTAATCGGCTGGAAACTCCACCACTGGCGGCGGCGTTCGCGAACCGCTTCCCAGGAAGTAGCTTCGGCCAGTGATTCGGCGGTCGGCTTCTCCGATCGGGGATCGGGCGCGCCGAGTGAGATCCACTTCTCAAAGTCGGCGATCACTTCGTCGGAGAGTTTGGGACCGCTCGACGGCATTTCGAGCCCTTCGACTTCATGCCGGAGGATCGGCAACAGACGACTCGCTTCCGGTTTGCCCGGCTCGATAATCGTGCCGCCATCGCCGCCTTTCAGAATCGCGGTGCGAAAGTCGACGGCCAGCCCGCCTTCCGCGGCGTCGAGCGAGTTGTGACACTCGTAGCAGTGTTCCACCAGAACCGGGCGGATCTTCGCTTCGAAGAACTCGATCTGTTCGGCCGGAATTTCCGTCGCAAAGACCGGAGAGGTCCACAGCAGTGCGGAGAATACGGCCAGGAGCAATCGGAGTGAAGAGGGTGTAGGATTCATCGCATAACCAATCTGAGACCCGTGGGGCAGGTCATCTGGTTCTCGGTTGTTTCAGGGAGGACTCGTAGATGCTGATCCACTCCTGGGCCGTTATCTTTCCGGCAAGGTCGGAGATCAGCTCGTACGGGATGTCGTCGACTTTCTTCAGGCGGACGCAGCACTTGCCCATGTCGAGCTTCGTGCGACACTGTTTCGGGTACTCGGCCACGAACCAGTCGTGGAGTTTTCCGCCCTCGTATAGTCCCATGTGGTACAGACCGATGTGCCGCTTTTGGTTCGCCAGCGACATAAACGGCAACGGTTGTTTCGGGGCACAGTGGTATCCACTCGGGTAGAGCGCATGCGGGACCACGTAGCCGATCATGCCATAGGCCATCTGCACATCGAACCCGTCCGGCAGAGCCTCGGTGATCGTTTGATGGATCTTCGCCACAACCTGCCGACGTTCTTCGGGCAGTTCGTTCAGATAGTCATCGACTGTGGCGGCGGCGGATTGCATCGGCGAGGAGATTCTGGCGGAGGGAGTCATTACCCGCCGGGTCGGGCGGTTTCATTGAAATCCATGAGCGTTGATCAGTCAAGGGCCATCTGAACATCCGCGCGAACCTGCGAAGCGTTCTACTCGACGAACGGCCCGGTTTCCGTTACGGTGATCGCATCAACTGTTGCCGATCGTTTTCAACTGCCTCATTGTGAGCGAATGTCATGCTGAAACATCTGAGACTGGCCGCCGGCCTGCTGTCCCTCCTCGTTACGCTTCCCCTTTCCGCAGCTGAGAAGCCGAACTTTGTCTTCATTCTCGTCGACGATCTCGGCAAGGAAGACATGAGCATCGAGGGGAGCGAGTTCTACGAGACGCCGCACATCGACAGCATTGCCGAGAAATCGCTGCGGTTTGAACGCGGCTATTCGGCCTGCCAGGTCTGCAGTCCTTCACGAGCCGCCATTCAGACGGGTAAGACGCCGGCTCGGGTGAAGATCACCGATTACATCGCCGTCGGGCGGCAGAATCAGCCGGACAAATGGAAACGGAACACGAAACTGATGCCGGCCGAGTATGAGCCGGAACTGCCGCTGTCGGAAGTGACGATTGCCGAGGCTCTCAAGGAACATGGCTACAAGACTTTCTTCGCCGGGAAATGGCATCTGGGGGGAGAAGGCTACACGCCGAGCGATCAGGGTTACGATATCAATCAGGGAGGCTTCCACTTCGGCACCCCTCCCGGCGGTTTTCATGCTCCGTACCGGAATCCGAAACTGAGCGACGATCCCCCCGGCACCGAGTTGCCGCAGCGGCTCGGAAAGGAAACGGCCAACTTCGTTCGCGATCAGGCCGCCGCCGATCAGCCGTTCTTCGCGATGCTGTCGTTCTACTCCGTGCACGCTCCGATTCAGTGCAGCCGCGAGCGATTCGAGAAGTTCCAGGCCAAAGCTGAAGAGATGGGCCTGACAACACGCACCGAGCCGCGGTTTCTGATCGATCGCACCAAAGAAGTCCGCCAGGTGCAGGACCACCCGGTTTATGCCGGCATGATGGCCGCTCTCGATGACGCCGTCGGGCAGGTGCTGACCGCTCTGGAAGAAAGCGGAGCCGCGAAGAACACGGTCGTCATCTTCACCTCCGACAACGGCGGCGTTTCCTCCGGCGATGGCTTCGCCACGAGCTGCCTGCCAATGCGGGGCGGCAAGGGACGACAGTGGGAAGGGGGCATCCGGCAGCCGTACTATATTCACTGGCCCGGCGTCACCAGCGGCGGCACGACCGACCAACTTGCCACCGGGATGGACTTCTACCCGACGATCCTCGATATCGCCGGCATCCCCCTCAAACCGGATCAGCACAAAGACGGCATCAGCCTCGTGCCGGTCCTCAAGGGGAACGGCGAGAAGGAGCGTTCGCTCTTCTGGCATTACCCGCATTACGGCAACCAGGGGGGCGAGCCTTCGTCGATCCTCATGCAGGGCGACTGGAAGCTGATCCATTACTTCGAAGACGACCGCAACGAACTCTACAACGTAGCCGAAGACATCGGCGAGCAGAACGATCTTTCCGAGAAGCACCCGGATCGCGTCAAAACGATGCTGGCCGACCTGAAGGAGTGGCAGAAAGACGTCGACGCCAGCTACCCGACCCGCAATCAGAACTACAACGAAGCCGCCGACGCCCGTTCAATGCAGAACCTGAAGGAGAAGGATGTCCCCAACCGCGAACGTGAACACGCCCGCTACCTGAAACCCGACTTCACCCCCCGCGGCGGCTGGTGGGATGAGAAGAAGTAATGGGACCCCTTGAGGTCAAGAGACGAACGAGGGTGGACCTGATAGCTCCGCTATCAGGGCGGCGAAGCCGTGGGAGAATGCACCTTCCGCCTGCCTCAACTTGCAGCCTGCCTTCCGGGTGACTACATCGTCACTTTGATTAGACGTCAAATACCGCTGCGCCGCCCCGAAAGATTCTTTCGGGGCCACCCCTGCTGGCAGGGCAGCCACAGGGCAGGAGTTTCATGAAATCCTCCCATCAGAATCTCCTTGCAAGTTGATTCGACTTTCTGGACACTGAGGACGCCGTTCTGCGGCAGTCCGGCGGTTTCTCCGTAGACGGAGGCGAATGCTCCCGTTTTCTCGGGTGTCTTCTTTTTTCAGGGTCGTGGCGTGGTCGATCGTGCGCTTTCAGGTCGTGTCGGGTGTCTTGCTGCAGCTGCGATGCTCGCGGTTTCGCTGACCCTCTTTTCCGGTCGTCCAGCAACTGCGGCGGATGCCTTTGTCACCCGTTATTGTGCCGACTGTCATACGGGTGAATCGGCAGAGGGCGGATTTCAACTCTCGAGTCTGGATCAGGATCTCAAGTCAGCCGCTGGCTTCGCGATCTGGGAACGGCTGTACGACCGGATCGACTCCGGTGAGATGCCGCCCGCTGATGCCGAGCAGCCTGCCGCGACCGAGAAGCAGAGGTTTCTCGCTCAGCTGAATCAGCGTCTCACGACCGCCCATCAGGCCGAACGGGGCACCGTGCTGCGGCGGCTGAATCGTCGTGAGTACGAGAACACGATGAACGACCTGTTCGGGACAAACCTCAATCTGGAGGCGATGCTGCCGGAAGACGGGCGTTCGCACGAGTTCGATAATGTCGGTTCCGCGCTTGGACTGTCGATGATTCATCTGCAAAGCTACATGGACGCGGCTTCCGTTGTGCTTGACTCGGCGATCGCCAGCACGGTCGAACGCCCGGAAGCGAATCTCATCGAGGCAAGCTATCTCGGCTCCCGCGAAGGGGATCAGTTCATCGGCAAGGTCTGGAAACAGCTGGCCGATGACTCGGTCGTTCGCTTCGCCGGAGGCGGCTATCCGACGGGGATGCTGCGCGGGACCAACGTTCGCAATCCGGGCTACTATCGCGTTCGCGTGAACGGCTACGCCTATCAATCGGAGCAGCCGATCGGGTTCTCGGTCGGAGGAACCTCGTTTGCGCGAGGTTCCGACAAGCCGATCTTCGGTTTCTACTCGTTCAAGCCGGGTTCGCCCGAGCAGTCGCCGCAGTCGATCGAGTTCACGACGTGGATCGAAAACAACTACATGATTCAGATCGAGCCCTACGGCATCAACGATCCCGATCGCTACAAACGGGACAAGATCGACGGCTACACCGGCCCCGGTCTGGCGATTCATTCGGTCGTCATGGAAGGGCCACTGGTTGACGAGTTTCCGTCGCGGGGACATCGGCTGATTTTCGATGGCCTGAGCCGCGAAGAGATTCCGCCCCGCAATCCCCGCGATCGGGAACGGACCTACTATCGTCCGACGTTTACGGTCAGCTCGAACGATGAAACCGCCGATGTGCGGCGTTCGCTGGAACGAGTTGCCACAGCGGCCTTCCGTCGACCGGCCCGTTCGGAGGATCTGCTCCCCTATCTGGAGCTGTATCAGGCAGAACGTGAACGTGGCAGCGAAATCGAAGATGCTCTGCGAACGGCCGTGACGGCTGTCTTCACCTCGCCGGAGTTCCTCTATCTGGTCGAGCCGGCCGGAACGCTGGATGATTATGCGCTGGCAAGTCGCCTGTCCTACTTCCTGACTCGCAGCTCGCCGGACGACAAGTTGCTTGCCAAAGCGGATGCGAACCAACTCTCACGACCAGGCGGGTTACGGGCAGAGGTCGATCGGCTGCTCAACGACGAGCGATTCGGCCGCTTTCTGACCGACTTCACGGAGTCCTGGCTGAATCTGCGGGAGATGGACTTCACGGCTCCCGATCAAACCCTTTTTCCCGAATACGACGAGTTCCTCCGCTATTCGATGCCGCTGGAGACAGAAGCGTTTCTACGCGAGTTGATCATTTCCAATCTGCCGGCTTGCAATCTGGTGAAGTCGGACTTCGCCATGCTGAACTCGCGGCTGGCCAGTCATTACGAACTGCCACCGGTCGATGGAGCGCAGATTCGCAAGGTCTCTCTCCCAGCCGGACATCTGCGCGGGGGACTGCTCACACAGGCGAGCATTCTGAAAGTGACCGCGAATGGAACCAATTCCTCACCGGTCGTCCGGGGTGTCTGGGTCACCGAACGGATTCTCGGCACTGTGCCTCAACCCCCTCCGCCGGGTATTCCGGGAGTCGAACCCGATATTCGCGGAGCGGAAACCCTGCGGGCTTTGCTGGATAAGCACCGTGATCTCGACAGCTGTAAAGCCTGTCACGAGAAGATCGATCCCCCCGGCTTCGCGCTGGAGGCGTTCAATCCGGTGGGCGGCTACCGGGAACGATATCGTTCCCTGGGCGACGGAGAGCGGCCGGACGTGCTGATTGACGGGCGGAAGGTTCGTTATCGCCTCGGCCCGCCGGTCGACTGCTCGGGCGAGCTCTCGGACGGCTCGCGTTTTCAGAATTATCTGGAGTTTCGCGATCAACTGGCGGAGAATGATGAAATACTCGCCAGAACGTTCGTGACCAAACTGTTGACGTTCGCCACGGGCCGCGAAATGGGCTTCTCCGATCGTCCGGTCATTGAGAACATCGTGCAGCAGGCCCGGGCCAGCAATTACGGTCTGAAGGATCTGCTGTATGCCGCCGTTGAGAGTGAGATCTTTCGGCAGAAGTAGTTGTGTTCAAGCCTTCCCACAGGAATAGATTTCATGAAGCGACGCGTATTGGATCGGCGGCATTTTCTGCGGGGAACCGGCGCGGCGGTCGCTCTGCCGTTTCTCAGTGCGATGGAACCGGCTTTCGCTCAAGCCACCGGCCGGGCGAATCCGGAAGGCGTGCATCGCTTTGTCGCGGTCTGCGGCAGTCTGGGATTTCACACCCCGGCTCTGTTCCCCGAGGCAGAAGGGAAGGAGTATCCGCTCACGCCTTACCTGCAGCATCTGGCCGATCATCGGGATCGATTCACGGTTTTCTCGGGGTTGTCGCATCCAGAGCAGAACGGGAACAACGGCCACGCTTCAATGCTCACCTGGCTGACATCGGCCCAGCGTCCGGGGCTGGCCGGGTTCAAGAACACAGTCTCACTCGACCAGCTGATGGCCGAACGGCTCGGAGGCGTGACGCGGTTGCCGTATCTGTCGCTCAGCACGAACGGAGAATCACTTTCCTGGACGGCCAACGGAGTCAGTATCCCGGCCGAGCAGTCGCCGTCGCGACTCTTCAAGACGCTGTTTATCACCGGCAGTCCGCGCGAGATCGAAGCCGAGCTTCGAGAACTTGAACGGGGGCGCAGCATCCTCGACACGGTTGCCGGACAGGCGCGGAAACTCGATCGCACGCTCGGTCCGCAGGATCGTGCCAAGCTCGATGAATACCTGACATCCGTCCGCAGCCTTGAAACACGCATCGGACAGACCGAGCAGTGGACGAAGCGGGACAAACCGGCCGTGAATTACGAGCCGCCGCAGGACGTGGCCGATAAGCAGGATATCCTCGCCAAGCAGCGTCTGATGTATGACATGATGGCACTCGCCCTGCAGACCGACTCCACTCGGGTGATGACATTCTCCCTCGGCGGCATGAACGCCGTGCCGAGTAATATCCCGGGCGTGTCAACGGACTGGCATAACCTGTCCCATCACGGGAAGGACGAAGAGAAGATCGAGGAACTCAAGATCATCGAAGAGCACGAGTTCATGGCCTTCGGCGAGTTTCTCACAAAGATCCGCGGCCTGACCGAAGCAGGGCGGCCGCTGCTCGACAGCACGTCGATCCTGTTCGGCTCCAATCTCGGAAACGCGTCGGCTCACGACTGGCACAATCTGCCGATCATCGTCGCCGGCGGCGGGTATCGGCATCACGGCTACGTCGCTCACGACGCGCAGAACAACACTCCGCTGGCGAATCTGTTCGTCACCTTCGCTCAGCAGATGGGCATCGAAACCGACACCTTCGGCTCCAGCACAGCCGCCGGCATCCGCGGGTTGGAAACCGCGTAGATTCGTGTTGGTCCTTCACTGACGTTTCGGGTTGCGGAGTCGATTCTTCGAGCGGAGCGTTTAACGGGTACCCCCGGTTGCTCTGCTACCGGGGCCGACGAAGTCGGCAGGAGGTTTTGGCCGCCGCATTGGGTAACCTCAGCGATTCCCTTGCAACCTCTTTTGGCTGCGCCACCCCGGTTGAATCAACCGGGGCTACCCATCGCGTGCCTTGCCGTATCCTAACCCGAAGCGTGAGCGAGGGCTGTTCGTGTTGGTCCCTCACTGACGTTTCGGGGTGCGAAGTCGATTCTGGAAATGAAAAAACCGCTGCGGGAACGAGTCCGGCAGCGGTTGGTGAGTTCAACTCGGAGAGCGATCAGTCATCCAGCCCCAGCAGTTTTTCTATGCGCGGCCAGACTGTTGTGCGGGCTTTCTCGTAGGCCCGGTGGTCGGAGACGTCGCGGGACTTGGCGAAGGTCGACAGCTGACGGGCTTCTTCCTGCAGCAGGTTGTAGACCTGGATCGTTTCGTCGATGTACTTCTGGTCCGACGGATCGTCGCAGTTTTCCTGAACCAGCAGCAGCTGCTTCTTGAGCGTGTCGATCATGCCGACCAGACCGCCCATGATGTCCTGAACCTGCTCCGTCTCGTAGACATCGTTGCCGAAGGCATCGGCCGTTGCCCCGATGGCGATGTAGGTCGTATACATGTGAGCCGCGGAAAGGCCACCGATGGCCGACAGACGGCCGTCGTCGTCCTCGGCGTGAGCTGCGGAACAATTGCCAAGTGCGGCAGCAACTGCCACCACCAAGGCTGCAACCCGGAACGGAAACCCAGCCAACACCGATTTCATGATCTCAATCCTCTCGTGTGATTTCAGGGGAGGAGCCAATCCGCTCCGGAACGCCAGCTTTAGTATCATGCCGGGGTGAAAACGTTTAATCAATAGGTCAGTTCGATAATCCGTCCCGGGATCAGTCGCACGAAGCGGACATCTTCAGGGGCCCGTGGATCGTCCGAGAACCGGAAGACCACCTTGTAAATGTGGGGATTGCCCGGAACCAGCGGCAGGGTTTCGAACCGCCACAGCCCTTTCAGGCGACCATCTTCGAAGCCGTCGACATCATCTTCTTCGCGATGCACATAGACATTGACCAGGCGAACGCTGATGGCTTCGGGAGCGATTACGTCGAGCATCGCGGTCCGCGGATGTTTGTCGGCCGGAATGTCGCGGCTCGGAAGACTGTAGGTTCGGCCGATGGTGCCGCGAGGCGGAGCCGCCGTCAGACGGTCCGGACCGGACGGAATCGGGGGGCCGCCGCCCAAAGCACCCTGAAAGCACTCGGCACCTGCCTGGAAGGGCGATCCGGCCTGAGCGCTGTGTGGGACCAGGGACAGTGTGACCCCGAGAGCCAGAAGTCGTGTGATTGCAGAATTCATAATCGTTCCATTCCGATACCGGACAGGGGATTGAGCGAGCTCAGAAATGTCGCGGCGACAATCAGGCGGGAACTCCGCGTGGTCAGCCGCGACGTCGAACCCGACACAGTCGAGTTGAACAGACGCTACGAAAACCTATCACACCAGCAGCCAGCGGTCGGATAATTGGAGAATCGCCCTCGTTTTTCAGCAACATTTCCATTGAGCGTTCGACAGTCTTTCTCCTGCTTTCGCGACTTCTCCAAACGGGATAACCGGCCTGCATGCCTGCAGAGATCGTCTGGATTGGCGGGGTCGGATGCATTTGGGAATCACCCGTGATTGTCGATCTTTCAAGTCGGAAATTCGACTAGGCGGAGAACGGCGAAGTCGGTAGATTCCCCTGCCTCGTTGAAATCGGCGAGATTGGCGGTCCAGTTGGCGGCACGATGCTGGCGATCGGGCCAGTTTGCAGGTCCCCGCTGCGGAAGGAGTCGCAGTTATGCTCGGTACAGTCTTGAACGTCGAAGCCTACCTCGGTCGCTTTGGCGAATTGCTGAATCAGATTGATGCCACTACGGTGGCCCAGCTTAGCGACGATATCTATCGCTGCTATGAAGAGGGCCGGATGGTGTTTATCTGCGGCAACGGCGGCAGTGGGTCGAATTCGTCTCACTTCTGCGAAGATCTCGGAAAAAGTACTCTGGATCCCAAGGATTTCGAGAACGACGACGTCAAACGCCTGAAGGTGATGAGCCTCACCGACAATACCCCTTACATTCTGGCCTGGGGGAACGATGAAGGATTCGATCGGATCTTCGTCGAACAGCTGAAGAATTTCGCGTCGCCCGGCGATCTGCTGATTTCGATCAGCGGAAGTGGCAACAGCGCCAACATTCTCAAGGCGGTCGACTGGGCCAACAAGCACAGTCTCACCACCTGGGGCATTACCGGATACACCGGCGGCAAGCTTCGCGATCTGGCTCAGCACGAATTGCACATTCCGCTGGACGACATGGGCATGGTGGAAACTGCTCACCTGCTGGCCTTCCACTGGGTGCTCAACGATGTCCACGCTCGTATCAACAGCGTTGGACGCTACGACTCTCAGACGGCTCCACAGACTCTGCCGCTCCGCAAGGCGGCTTAGTCGAGCGAACGGATTTGAAGCGGCGACGGCTTTCTCTCCTTCCGTCGCCGCTTTTCCATGCGCGGTCGGGAAAGTGCGTCGGAATGCTGGAGCGAATTCAAAATTCGACTGCAGACGACTGCAGGAGAAGCATGGAAATGCTCTAAACGTCTCTCGTGAAGTACTCGGCTGTTTTCGCAGGATCGGCTTCGACGACAATGACGTTCGTCGCCGCGGGTGCGTCCCGACCGCCGCTTTGAGCCGACCCTCCGTAAGCCGTCTCGGGACGGGTCGTGACGAGCACGCAGCGCGTTAACGCGGACTGGCGACGGTTGGCTTCTTCCAGAATCGTGGAGGCGGCGAATTCCTTGCCCGGTTCGGCTTCGGCCAGTTGATCGAGCCAGCCGTGCAGATCCGGACCGTGAGACATTCCCAGCCATTCCGTGCGGGCCGTCCCGAAGCAAAGCAGATCGAGGTGCTGCGACCCACATTCCTGAATATGTCCCCAGCCGATGGTCGTCGCCAGCGAGGCGGCGTTCTCGACGACCTCCAGCTGGTGCTCTTCATCGACGTTCGGCAGCGGAGCCAGATCGAGAATCAGCAGCATGCGGCGATCGCGATGCTGACGGTACTCGCGAACCATCAGTTCATTCCGCCGAGCCGTCGTCTTCCAGTGAATGGAACGCAGTTCGTCGCCGGGTCGATATTCGCGAATCCGATGGAACTCGTCGTGATGGGCTCCCGATCGTCCCTGAGCGATGCGGCTCGTCTCCTGTCCGTCGGAGAGCCTGCTCTTCCACCAGTTGGCGAGGATGCCGATTCGTGGATACACGAGAATGTCGTCGTACACTTCGATTTGCAGACCTCGTTCCACAATTCCGAGCGGGAATCGGGAGACGACGCGTGCGGGGCCCAGCTGGTATCGTCCCCGCTGCATGAAGCGAGCCTGATAGCGGCCTGTGCGGGACTGACGAGCCGGGACCTGAGCGAACATCAGCTTTCCCGTCAGCAACTCGCGTGGACCAATGATCCGGTCTTCAATGGCGAGCAGGCAGGACGAGAGAATCCGCTTTCGATTCTCGAGTGTGATGTCGATGGAAACCGTCTCCCCGGCCATGAGCCGCTCCGGCATGTTGCGACTGATCAGCAGACGCCGTGTCATGGCGAAGGTTACGCCGCCGTTCACGATGAATGGACCGGCCATGAGCGCGAACATCAGCATCAGGGTGTTCGTCTTCCCGAAGAGTGCCCCGAGCAGCATGATGATGAGCATGAGCACATACATCTGGCCCTCGACCGGCAGCTTCCACAGGTTGTGCGTGACGACATTACGGCGGGCTCGCGATGTTCCGTTTCGACGAAGCGTCGGATCGACTTTCGCCGGGGACTGCCATTCGAGCAGACTCTTCATCCCCCAGATTGAACTGAAGAGCAGAGTGAGATAGGTGCCCCAGAGCAACGGCCAGGGAAGGAACCGCTGGAGAGTTCCGGTCGAATACTCGAAGAGCAGGACCAGAATGGCCACCAGCATCGCCAGCCAGGCGGCGACGAGAGTTTGCCGAGGATTCGCAACCGGATCGGACATGTTCACAATTCTACGTCGAGTCGTTCGAACCCGCCGGAGCGGGAGTGCGAAATCATTCTCGCACAATTGCCGTCGAGGGCAAAGTCAGCGGTCCAACTTCATGCAAACCAAATCTTCACCGCGATTTGCGTTCGTCAAGATTGTCGGATCTGGAGCAGAATAAGTTTTGCAAAGCGTATCAGGATCGGTAGGATAATTAGGACCGCCTGCCCACCTCACCCGGGCTTTTCTTTGTGATCGTACGTGATTGGCGTACTCTTCCCCCGCGTTAATGCTTTGTTGTTGCCTTGTGCGATTGATGAGTCCGATGAGCAATCCTTTTGCCAGCGATGAATATGGTCGATCGACCGGCTCGCCGAGGAACCTCCCGCCCGACAGTAGCAAGCATGGAACCTCGCAGGCGCCCTTCGTGCCCGAAGATCCGGCGAAGAAGAATCAAATGGACCGCGTTGTCATCGGTCTACTCTCCGTGATCGCCGTTTTCATGGTGTTCGGTCTGCTCATTGTGTTGATCATGAACATTTCGCCGAATGCGCCCATCCGCCTGACGCCGACCCCCGAGGCCGCCTCCAGCGAAGAGGAATCGGAGAGTGAAGGCGTTCGCGTACGCGAAGCGGGCGAACCGCAAATTCTCGGCGATTGACGAGAGCCGCTCACTGTCTTACGAATCGAGTGCGGCCTGCGGTGTCGAACCGGCCTCGACCATGTCAAGTTGATGCATCTTCCGATAAAAGTTCGTGCGATGCAGTCCCAGCATCCGCGATGCTTCTGTCATATTTCCGCGCGCTTTCGAGATCGCCGCCCGTATGTAAGCCCGTTGAAACTCGATTGTCGCATCGCTCAGCGTGGTGAATTCCTCGGAAGGATCGGACAGCCGAATCCACTTCAGTTCCGTCAGCAGGTCGTTGGCGTTGATCGTGTCTCCCGTCCCGCGCCACACGAGCCGCTCCATAACCGTCCGCAACTCCGCGACATTGCCCGGCCAGGAATGCTGTAGAAGCGCCTCGCAGGCGGCGTGAGAAAGTTCGGGGATCGCACGCCCGGCCATTCGAAACGCCTGCTGAAGGAAATGCTGCGCAAGCGGAAGGACATCATCGGCCCGCGTCTGCAGGGCAGGGACCTTCAGCGAACAAACCGTGAGCCGACGGTAAAGCGATTCCTGAAACCGCTCCGCATCGACCTCACGCTGCAGATCGGCCGTGGTGGTTACGATCAACCAGGTTCTTCGCAGAGACGACGGAACAATCTCGGCCGATCCCAGAAGCTGCCGCAGTTCCTCCTGCTGATCGTGACTCAGAAGCTCTACATTGTTGAGCAGGATCGTCCCTTGACCCGGATCGTTGGCGACAGCTCGCAGCTGCTCCCATCCGTCTGTGTTCCCTGGCGAAAATTCAACAAGCAACCCGGGCGACTCGGACTTGCGCCAATGCAGGTAGCGGCCGACCGCCCTCTTGCCTGCGCCCGGCTCCCCTGACAGGCATAATGGGAACTCGAGTTGAGTCAGCGCACCGGTCTGTTCTTTCAGCGTCGATAGAAACTCACTGGCTCCGATCAACTCCGAGTCGCCGCGGGCACGTTCCAGTTGGAACTCGCGTTCGCTCTGCTCAGCCGCCGCCCGCACGCTTGTGGTCAACTGGAGTTGGTTCAGGCCATCCAGAGTTTGTCTGAGAGTCTCCAAGAGTTCCCCGGCCAGGTGGGCGACTTCGAGGTCACTCGGTCCGAACTTCCGGCCAGCCAGAACGAGGATCGAGTCCGGCGACAACGGCACGAAAATCTGAGCCCAGCTCGCCGCCGGAACATCGCGGAGAAAAACGGCTCGCTGTGTTTCGATTGCCCGGTCGAGGAGAGACTCTTCATATTTGCCCACGAAGCGAGGGCTGACGCTCGCCCGTTCGGTCCAGTTCTGCTCGCGCTGAAGAACAATGATCCCCTGAGCACCCAGATGACGTTGCAGAGCGGTGAGCCCGGAGTCCAGGAACTGGCCGGTACCCGTTCCGGCTTCCCGCATCAGCGTCACGAGTTCCCGCTGCAACTCAATCAAGATCGTCGCGTCAGCCGGTGTCATCTCGGTCGAGAACTCTTCCGGCTCCGACCAGATCTGTTCCGGATTGTTATCCATCGAAGCCGCCTGCTTCACGGTGTCGTTCGGGTCCGTCAATTCTGGATTCCTTCCAGCGAGCGCTCCCGAATCTGCTTCAGTTTCTCGACCACTTCGGAATGGTCCTCCGCAACATTCGTCATCTCTCCCGGATCCGCCTTCAGGTTTGCCAGAAACAAGTCCTTGTCGGACTGTGACAGGCCGCCCCGGTTGCTGGTGTCTCGGCAGTTGCCGAGCAGTTTCCAGTCCCCCTGACGAACCGCCCATTGAGCATTCTTTCCATTGCCCATCTGCCAGAAGAACTCCTTGTGTGGGGAAGGAGCGGACGCGGATCGGAGGACCTCAGACAGATCCTTCCCATCCAGATGAGCGGTGCCTGGCGAAATGCCGGCGAGCGCTGCCAGAGTCGGCAGCCAGTCGCAGCCGGTAACCATCTGATCGCGAACCTCGCCCTGCGCCAGCCCCTTCGGCCAGGAAACGACCGACGGCACGCGAATCCCACCCTCGAACAGGCAACCTTTCGCGCCGCGATAAGGACCGGCGTTGCCGCCCCCGAAAAACGCCCGCTCTTCCGTGGAATGCCCATGGTCAGACTGGAAGACGACAATCGTGTTTTCCCGGAGGTTGTGTTCTTCGAGGTAATCCAGAACCTCACCGACTTTCTCGTCCATTGTGGAGACGAACGCCGCATACTCGCGCCGCGGTGTTGGCAGGTCGGCGTATTCATTCCGCCATTTGTCGGTTCCCTGATACGGATAATGGGGCACGTTGATCGCCCAGTAAATCAGGAACGGTTTGTCGTTCGCGCTCTCGATGGCCGCCTTCACTTCGCGAACGGTTAAGTCGGGAAAGAACTGACCATCCTCAAAGATCTCCTCGCCATTCCGCC
This sequence comes from Rubinisphaera margarita, assembly GCF_022267515.1. NCBI lineage: Bacteria > Pseudomonadati > Planctomycetota > Planctomycetia > Planctomycetales > Planctomycetaceae > Rubinisphaera > Rubinisphaera margarita. The sequence goes on from NZ_JAKFGB010000009.1 coordinate 584,435, forward strand.
ACAAGTCATGTCGATTCGGGCCGTGCCAGTAGAAGAAGTGTGAGTAGTTATCGATGCAGCCTCCCATGTGCCCGAACGAACTCGCAAAGCCCTGAGCATTCGGCATCGTCTCGGGGGTGTATCCCAGATGCCATTTGCCGACATGTGCCGTCGTGTACCCGGCATCCTGAAAGACTTCGCCAACCGTATACTCCGTCGGCGGCATACCGGACTTGCCTTCCTGCGAACTCACATTCGAAGGCACCCCGGCTCGCACCGGAAACCGCCCCGTCAACAACCCCGCCCGAGACGCCGAGCAGATACAACTCGGAGCATACATCTGCGTAAACCGCACCCCGGTCTCAGCCAGTCGATCAATACCCGGCGTCTGCAGATCCGCCGATCCATAGCATTTCGCATCCAGCGTTCCCTGATCATCGGTGTAGATGATGAGCACGTTGGGGGCATTGCCTGGAGACGCAGAAAATGCTGTTTTTGACGAACACAGTCCCGAGTATGTTGTCAGCGCGGCAAGTAGCAGTGTCGTTATTCTGTGTAGTAAATGTTTGGTGGAGTGAGCTGCGGTGCGGAGTGTCGCGGTATCCGGTTCCATGGCCTTCGTCTCCAGTTACGTGAGCAAAACGCTGGTGTGAGTATCCGAGTATCAATCGCGGGGGCCTCATGGTCAATCCAGCGCCGGACAATTCCCCGATCAAAGGCAGGGACACGATGAATCGAGCTCCCGGGAAGCGTCGTCAATCGCAGGGTTCGGCCAGACGCGGAAATGACAAACCTGCGGGACGCTCAGAAAACGCGAAGTCGAGTGTGCACTGTCACGTGAGACGCTGACATGGGCGAACCTGGCCTCGGGATCGAAACAAAGCCCGGGGACGAAGCGGTGGGGCTCATCATACGTTCTGAGGAATCCGCGCGGCGGGGGCCTTATTCGGCCGCGAGAACAGGATTCTCTTCCACTTATTCACCTGGCCCAGGTACTGCATGACGGAGACCGTGCACCTGGCTCTTTCCGAGAGCGACAGGGGAGCTCGGCGAACCGCCGACAGATAGCCTTTGAGGAGTACGAGACGATCCGAGGGAATGCGGCTGGACGTCTTTCCGTGAACGAAGTGGGCTCGTTCCTGAGGTGTTTCGATCTGGGCCGATGCTCCGCGGTGAATTCTCTTATAGAACAGGACGTCTGGGATCTCGGCGAACCGGGCGTGCAATGCGAGTTCAGCCATCAGAACTTTTTCTGGGCCGTAGCACTGTGGAAACAGGCCCGTTCGGCTGAGAATTTCGGTACGAATCAAACCGTAAGAATCGGAGCACCACGTCGTTCCGAGAATGACAGAGTGAAAGCGATTACAGGCGGCTCGGTCGGCGCGCGTGTAGCCTGGTTTGACGAGGCCCGTTTCCAGCAGACTGTGAGAGGAATGACCGGCGAGAATGGCAGGATCTTCTTCCGGGGCGATGACCGTGCCTGCTTCGTCGATATGCAGAACGCGGCACTGGCACCAGCCGACGTCAGGCTCAGAATCCAGCAGTTGAACGCACTGTTCCAGCCACCGCTCATCGTAAACATCGTCGTGGCCGATCCACTTGAAGTACTCCCCCTGGGCGTAGTCGACAAGCAGATTGTGGTTTCGAACGGCTCCCACATTCTCTGGTTGCCTGATGTAACGGATACGCTCATCTTTTTCCTGCCAGGATCGGCAGAGGCGTTCCGTTTCGTCCGTTGAGGCGTTATCCGAGATGATCAACTCGAAATCTTCGAACGTCTGCGACAGCATGGACTGCAGGCACTCATCGAGATAATTGGCCGCATTGTAAACAGGCAGGCCGATGCTCACTCTTGGCTTTGTCATTGGAAGTCTTCCATTCATTGGGGCCGTATCAGATCGAACGCGTCGCCGGCTAGGGGCAGACCGCGTGGCCGGCTGCTTCTGGACTCGGTCGTCGCGCGTCGCGATTCGCCAGAGCCTTTTCGTAAATGTCGATTAACGCCTGGTAACTGACTTCGGGAACGTATCGCTGTTCGAACTCGATGCGGGCAGCTGCCCCCATTCGCACGCGAGTTTCGTCTGCTCGGGAAAGCTTTTCGACACACGCCGCGAGTTCATCGGCGTTGCCTGGGGCGAACAGCCATCCGGTTTTGTTCTCTGTCACGAGTTCTTCCATCGCTCCAAGTCGGGATGCGATGACTGGAGTTCCGGTCGCGAACGCTTCCATCGTGGTTCGGCCAAAGGTTTCGTACCAGATGGACGGCATGATCAGGAAACCGGCTTCCTGGATTTTCTGGCACGTCTCCTGAAACGGAAGTTGCCCATGCACCTTGATCAGCGGTTGGCGTTCTGCGGCTGCGCGGACAAGTTCCATCAGCGGGCCATCGCCCACGATGTGAAGTTCAACGGGAGACGAAAGCTTCTCCCAGGCATTCAGCAGAGTTTCGATTCCTTTTTCGGGCGACAGTCGGCCGACAAAGATCGCGTGATTCGTTTTGTTGTGACCGACTCCCGGATCAGGGTAGGCCATATTCGGTTTGATCGAGATCTTTTCGGCGGGGATTCCGCTTTCGATGAATTTGTTTCGTGCGAACTCTGTCAGCGTGAGGAAGTGGTCGACTGTCTCCGTCCATGTTCCGCGGAGTCTGTGAAAGGCGTTGAGGCCGGCGATGGCCAGCGTCGCTGCTCGACTTCCCTGATAACAGCCGTGTTTCACGGCAGCCAGTTGCAGCCGTTTGCCGACGCACTTCTCACAAACTTTTCCATCCCGCATCAACACAGCGGCCGGACAGATCAGGCGGTAGTTTCGCAGCGACTGCACAACGGCAATCGATTCCTCGTGAGCCGCATGGAGGATTGATGGCGAAAGCAACGGAAACGAATTGGTGCAGTGCATTAAGTCCGGCTGGTGGGACCGGATCATCTCCCGCACTTCGGCATGGGCTTCCCGATTCCAGATGGTCTTTCGAGCCTGCGTGAGCCGGGACGCATCCGTCAGCTCGTCATTTCGACGGGAGTACGTGATGACTTCGTGTCCGTTGGATTCGAGCAGCCACTGCTCGTCTTCAAAGGCCTGATCTTCGCCCCCTCGCTGTCGGTAGTACGTGTGACAGAGCAGAACTCTCATGATCTCCCCTTTGCTCCCGCGAGACGACGGAGCTGGAATTCGCTGCCGAGCCCGATCCCAAGTAATGTGAAGAACACGACCGTCTCAGGTTGAACGGGACCGAGAATCGAATCGCTCGTAAGCGACCATCCCAGATACCAGCAACCAACCGTCGTCATCAGCAGGGCCATCGGGCGAGTAGCCGACGCTCGCCATAGGGTCCAGTTCGTTTTGCCGTATGTGGTGAGCAGTCCGATCACGAACAGTAGAGCTCCGATGACCCCGGTCGTCGCCAGGGCCTGAAGCCAGATGTTGTGAGCGGGGAAATTGCCTTCGCGATACCAGACTTCGATCTCTCCGGTTGAGGAGGTCATGAAATACCCGTGGCCAATCCAGGGAGACTCCAGAAATGAGGACCAGACCGTTGTCCAAAGCTCATTTCGCCCGGAAAGCTCCCTGAGCTGGTCCAGGGACTGGCCTCGCATCAGAAATTCTTCAACGCCTTCTCCACCGGAACCAACAAGCCTTAAACCAGGATCGACGGTGAGGTAAAGAACGAACACGCCGCAAAGCAGCATCAGCCCGCTGGACCAGATCTTTCTGTTCGTTGCGACGAACACCAGGCCGGCGCTTAACAGAAAGGTGAGAGCCAGGCTCGTTCGGTTGGCGGCGAACACCAGCACGGCGGCGTAGACGCAGAGACCGGGAACAAACAAAAGTCTGGCCCACAGCCAACGCCATTTCAGCCGCGCCACCAGAAGAATCAGGATGCCGAGTGAGGCTGTCGCGGCTCCATTTGTCGCATGCAGCAATCCTTCTCCAACCCGTTGCAAACTCCCACTGGCGGGAACGGCGATCCGCAAGACGAGAAGCATCGCGCAGATGAACAACAGCGACAGCGAGACAAACGACAGAATGAACGAGGTGTCCCGTTCATCCTTCCAGAGCATGGCGATTGCCAGACTCATTAACAGGAGAATTGCCAGACTGCCCGACTGTCCCAGCGAGATCGTTCTCAACGGAGACCACATCGTCGAAACGACGGCCCAGCCGATGAAAAGAATGAGCCAGCACGAACGAGCGGTCGCGAAGTGGAGTGACGGCCGGCATCGTTGCCAGGTCAGGAGTCCCAGAAACAGCAGCCCGCAGACGGCTCGCCCCGCGACCTTGCACTTCGCAATCCAGTCGACGTCATTCCCACTTTCCCGTTCCACGAGGGAAAAGGTCAGCAGCATCATGATGAGCCCGCAGAGGAGCGGGACGATCAGGAGTTCGCGTGACGACGTCCGGAGATGTGGTGCTCGGTCCGCGTGATAGACAACGACTGCCATTACAGAGTCTCCTCCTCTGAAGGATCCGCCGAGATCGCGAGTAAAGCGTGCCAGCGAGCCCATGAAGTCGCTGAGCTTCCTGCGAGAAGTGCCAGCGCGGCGCCGGTGATCTGCAGAGAGTGGATGAGTGGAACGGCGAGAATCAGCATCACCACCAGGCCCAGGCAGCTTGATCGAAGATTGACGTGAGGATGATCCAACGCTCGAAGTGCATGGTTCGCCGTGTCTCCGATGACTTCAGCCAGGAGCGCAAAGCTGGCGATGATCAGCGCACCGACGCCTGAAGCGTAACTGGGCGATCCGTAGATGAGTTCGAGCAGATCCTGGCCAAAGATCGCGATCACACAGCAGAAGACGCCCACGAGTGCGCCGAGTCCACAGGTCGCCTGAAAGATCATGCGACGCAGACTGGCGATCCCACCTTGATCGAACGCCCGAGCCGCGTGGGGAGCCATCAGGTTATTCGCAGCGAGGAGGACAGGATTCAGCAGCGCGACAATCGTCATGCAGGCTGCGAAGATCCCGGTTCCTTCCAGGCCGACCTGAAAGAGCAGAATCCAACTGAGCGAATGCCAGGTCAACAGTTCCGCCACCTGACTTCCAAGGTTCCATCGACCGAAGTTCCAGTGACGCCGGGCCACGGCTGCCAGCATCGAGGTTCGCGGGGTCAGGCGCGATCGACGACGGTAGAAGTACAGCCCCGAGGCGATTGCTGTTCCGAGAGACGTAGCAATCACGGCGGTATAAGCATCGAGCATGCCGTTCAAAACCAGCAGGAGAATCCCCGTCAATTGCACGCAGGCGACGATGGTGTCGGTGATCACGGCGTCTCGCAGATTCAGCGCGGCAAAGCCGAGTTGGCGAACCAGCTCTCTGGCCAGCAACGCAGGAAGACAGATCGCAAGCAGCGCGAGCATTGTTCCGTTCAACTGAGCGGGCCCCACCAGAGCGGCGATGCCGGCTCCTCCTGTCACGACCAGCGACATCGACAGAGCGAGCAACCAGAAGAGTGCCAGAACGGTGCGCGGGTAATCGGGATCGGCGTTCTCGCTCGATCGATTACTGAAGATCGAGAATGGGCCCATCACGAGCGACTGCTGAATACCAAGGGCCAGAAGAAACAGCGACATGAGCAGCGAATAGTTCGCCAGTTCCTCAACGCCACAGAATCGGCCGATGGCAATCGTTGTCGCAAACCGGCTTCCACTGACGACGATCTGATCGATCAGCGACAGTGAGCCGTTTGTCAGAATCAGCTTCGATGTGATCGACGTCGACCGAGCACGCGGAGCTGGCGGAGTAGCGACCGGACACATGGATTAATACCACGCTTCATTGAGCATGGCTGTCGCCCGGTGGACCCTGGTGGCAGGATCGTCATCGGTCGGGCTGTGTGTCGTCTGGCGAGAATAGGTCTGCTCCGGGTCCGTCACTGGAACTCGCGGCGAGCCCGGATTCCGATTGTCGGTCAGCAACACGGTCGATACAGCCAGCCCGCCCGAGAACAGGAAGCCGATGATCAACACGAGAGCCTTTTTAGGGCTGGCCGCTTTCAGAATCAGAGAAGGCCGTTGAACCACGTTGACGTTGGAGATGCCACTGTCGGCCATAGCCGCTTCGATTCGAGTCTCTTCGGTTCGCTCGGCATAATTGGACAGTTTCTGACGCAGCAGTTCGACGGTCTGTTCGAGAGTGATCATTTCACTCTCCTGGCTGTTCAGATCTGCCAGCTGGGTGCGGACCTGAACCAGAGACTCATCCAGGGAACTGATTCGGGCTCTCAGAGAGACCGCGTTCGACTCCTCGTACAGGAGTTTGACGTTCATTTCCTGCCACGCGGGATTGACGGCATTTGTTACCTGACTGGGCTCTTCCAGAGTGGACTGAAGCACCCGCTTCGCCTCATCGCGACGTCTGCGCACAGCGATCACGGCCGGATGACTCTCGGTGAAGCGAGCGAGCAATTCACCTTCCCGAATGGTCAGCATGCTCAATTCCCGACGCAGGGTCCCGGTCGCGTCATCGGGTAAACCGGTCACCGATTCGGCGATGCGGCGTTCGGGGAGCTTATCGATCGCAATCCGAAGCGATTTCAGCATTGCTTCGGAAGCCTTGAGCGATGTGACAGCCGTGAGCCGTTCCTGTTCCAGCTGGCTGATCTGAGTCTGAATCGAATCCCGTCGCGTATAGATCGAGACGGTTCCGAGTTTCTCCCGAAAGGCTCTCAACTTTTCCGAAGCCGCCAGGTACTGTTCCCGAATCTCGGCGGTCTGGCCTTCGAAGAATTCGAACGATCCATTCGTGCGGTGAGCGGTAAACTGCTGTTGCTGGAAGAGATCGACATACTCGGTCAGGATGGCCTGAGCGAGCTGCGGCGAGTCCGCGAAACACTCCACGGTGATGACGCTCGACTCTTTTTCGCGGTCCTGCTCAATATCGCCAATCAGCGACTTGATCGCTTTCTCTTTGCGAAGCGAGGCTCCTTCATCGGATTGCGCGAGTGTCGCTGGCTGCTTGCGTCGCTGCTGCCACTCCTCGTAGTCGAATGGTCGGTCCCCCAGAATGACGTCGACGCCGATGCGATCAGCGACCTGGTCGAACAGTCCGCGGGTTTTGAGAAGATCCATGACGGATGCAATCTCGCTTTCCCGAGTCTGATGCAACTGGACAGTCTGTCCCGTTGTAGCCGTCGGATCGACAGCCAGGCTTTCCCGTCCGACGCGCACGAAGAGTTTCGCGTCGGATCGATAAGCCCTGGGACAGATCAGAAGGCCGAGCGTAATTAACGCCATGGCGAAGATGAAAATGGACAGAGCCTGAAACCGCCGCCGCCATAACGTCGCGCCCATTTTGCGGACAACGACGACGGGGTCCAGTTCGACATACTCGGATTGATTGGGAAGCTGCATGGATCGATCACTCGCGCTGCGTGGGAATTGCTTTCCGTGTGCAGAGAGCGTGCGGCGACCATTCGTGAAGGTATTGCACCATCGCTAATAGGCCACTGCTGGATAGCGTCTGCAATCAACCATAGTTCACGATGTTGCGTCCCGTCGCAGATTCGCGCTGACTTTTTGCAACATTCAGTCAGCAATCATCAGTGAACCGCCTCAAGCGGATTGGCGTTATCCGAAGAGCCGGCAGAGCCTGTTCCGCGCCGCCCGGCTGCCATTGCCTCCTGATAGTCTCGAATCTGACGGATCGAATGGAGGCGAACCGGCTCGGATTCGTAACAGAAGTGCTGGAACCACTCGACAGTCCGTCCGATCGCTTCTCGGACATCCCAGGAGGGCTTCCAGCCCAGTTCTCGCATCGCCTTGTCGATCGAGAGATGCAGCAGAGTGGCTTCGTGAACTTGCCCCGGGGTGCTGCCATCGACCCAGCTCCCACTTCCCCATCGGGAGATGAACTCCTCGGTCACTTCCTGGACGGAGAGTTCATTACCCGACAGAGGCCCGATATTGTAGCCCGTGCAGAAGCGGCCATCAGGCGCCTGATAAGCTTTCGAGACCAGTGTCAGATAACCACTCAAAGCCTGGAGAACGTGCTGCCAGGGACGATAGGCCGAAGGGTTCCGAAGTTCGACAGCGCGTCCTTCAATCAGGGAGTGAACCAGATCGACGATCAGCGCGTTGGCCGTCCAGTCGCCCCCGCCAATGACGTTACCCGCCCGGGCACTGGTCAGCTTGACCCCGTGCTCTGCGATGCGCGACGGATGAAAGAACGAGTGTCGATAAGAGCGGATCGCGATCTCCGCGGCTCCTTTGCTGCCGCCGTAAGGGTCATGATCACCAAACGCGTCGGTCTCGCGGTAACCCCAAATCTGCTCACGATTCTCGTAGCACTTGTCGCTCGTGACGCAAAGAACCGTGACGGGCTTGTTCAAACGACGCACACACTCCAGGACACTGATCGTGCCCATGACGTTGATATCGAATGTCTCTCTAGGACTGAGGTAGCCAGTCTTCACGACGGTTTGAGCCGCCAAATGCAGGATAATGTCCGGATCGCAGGCCTGCATCGCCGCGAACATCCGTTCTTCGTCGCGGATGTCTCCAATGTGATGGCCATCAAGATCCTGGCGGACCGAAGCCACCTCGAAGTGGCTGGGATTGGTTGGAGGTTCCCACGAATATCCCGTCACGCTGGCTCCCAGTTCCTTGAGCCAGAGCGCCAACCAGGATCCTTTGAATCCGGTATGGCCTGTCACAAAGATGCGTTTGCCGGCGTAGATTCCGTCGAATGGTTCTGACATGGGTCGTTGCAATCCGTTCAAGAGAAATATGTGAAGGGCCGGTTCAGGAAACGAAGCTCTTGATCCGACGTAGAAATGGCAGTGAGTGCTGTTTCAGGAAGCCGTTGGAGTGCACCATCTGTCGCATCCGAAACCACCCGCTTCTGATCACCCGGGACGTCATCCTCAAATCGACCGCCCCGACAGCAAGTGGCACCGAAGCATTGCTCAGGCTCAGCTTCAGCTGGTTCTCCCCGCGCCCCAGTTCGATCTCGGCGATCCCGCGGTCCGCGGCTGAGCGAATCAACTCAGCGTAGAGAACTTGTCCTGGCGAGTACTGACTGAACTCCGGAGCAAACGTCGGTATCCATGAGACGAGACGATTCCCGGTGCGGAGTCCGAAATGGACCGCGAGGCACTGTCCCCCGGCTCTCAGGACGGAAAGTTCCGGGTGGAAGGTCTCGCCGTGAGTTTGAGAGACTTCACGCAGCAGCGAGTGCATCCAGGGGCGAACAAACGGATTGGAACCCGACCGTCGGTCCAGATGCACCCGTTTCCAGTCAACCAGATTTGTCACGGCTTCTTCTGATTCTTCGTGAACGTGGAAGGTGACGGGTCCAAGTTCTCGTTCGAGCTTTCGCGATTTGCGAAGGGCCTGCGAGAGGACCGAAGACTTCCGCTCACGCAGTTCCGCAGCATAGTTCTCAAACCCTGCGGACAGACGCACCAGATAACTGGGGTCCTGGTAAGCGTGATGGCGCCGGAACATCCCCTGTGACACCGGGAGATGATCAAAGTGCCAGACGAGCAGTCCACATTTCCGAAGCAGTTCCTCGGCTGAGAGATCCAGAGCATCGGTTGCGATCAGCCCGTGGTAATCGGTCAGTTCAGGAAGAACCGGGTGGCCGACGCCCGCCGAAGTTGTCTGATAAGGAAAGAAGCCGACGTAGTCGCTTCCATTCTGAATGACCGCCACCCGGGTCTCAGGTCGATGCTTTCCGACAGCCTGAACGAACTCTGGCTGCAGAAACGGATGCGACGTGACCTCGTTCAGACTGGCGATTTCCCGCCAGGCCGCGACGTCACGGTTCGACAATTCCCCGGTGCATTTAATCTGTAAAGAGTTCATTGTTTCACTCCACTCAGGCGACCAGCACTTCACAGGTCATCTGCATATCGGCAACCTGTCGGCGAATCTCTTCCAGATACAGCGAGTTCGAGATAATGATGACGGCCGGTGGTGAGGAGACGAGTTCCTGCGGCGCCACAATCGGCTGTCCGGTACCAGGCACAAATTTTCCCTGTTTGTCCGGGTTGATATCCACGACCCGGCTGACAACACCTTTCGTCGGCAACGTGTTGAGGAAGCTGATGCCCTTGCCGGCCGCTCCCCAGAAAACCACGTCGGTGTTCTGCGCTCTCCACTCGCCCATCCGTTGCCGCCAGTGGTTGAGCTTCTCCTCGTGGGCAGTGGTACACTCCACAATCGTTGACTGAGGCTGCGACTCGCTCGAGTCGACATTCGACTTCATGTCAGGAGTTTCGACGCCCGTCGATGCTTCGACGTAGAGGTATTGATCGCCCTGATAATCGGCACCGGAATCTCGCAATTCGAAGCCAGATTGCAGAAAAGCGGCTCGGAGGGATTCCAGCGAAAAATAGTTGCACTGTTCGTAATGCGGGCTCCAGGTTTCCTGGCGCTGAAATGCCTGGTAGGCGTTGAACACTTCGAAGTAACAGACGATGCCCGAGCGACCGAGATTCCTTCGCACTGTCTGCAGGAATTCTCGGGGATGGGCTATGTGCTCCAGCGCGGAAAGGCAGCACGCGAAATCAACCTCCAGAGATGACTGCGCCGCGCCATAGTATTCTCTGATCAGTTCAATCGTTCCAAAGTCATAGGCCCGCTTCCCTTCATAGGGTGCGGTTGGATCGACTCCAATTCCTGAATTGCCGCCGATCTGACAGAGCTGCTTGAGGAACCAGGCATCGCCGCAGCCAACTTCCAGGATGGTCTTGTTTCGCAGTTCGTAACGGTCCGCGAGTCGGTTAACCACTCTTTCGATGTAGGCGCGGAACACCGGCGAGTGATGCAACGCCACTTCGTAACCGGGAGAATAAAACACCTTGGCCGGATCGAACGTGCGATTGAAGGTGAAGGTGCAGTTCGAGCAATGGGCCAGAACGATGTCTCCCGTGGGAGCATCGAGGGCCGCTTCCGGCGAGTCATAGAACATGCCGACGTGGACCGGGACTCCCCGCGATTCGAAGATATCGACCACGGCAGAGGACCCGCAGACCTGGCATGTCGCTGCGGAATGGGTGCCTTCGGAACCTCGTTCCCTCACTTTGACTGCTGGCGCGCTCATCGCTCTCCACCTTCCGTTGCAAGCTTCCGCTGTCCCAGTTCGAACCGAATGACGTTCGAACTCAGACGCAGCTTCGCCAGAAGTGCATAAATGAATAGACACATCCCGCACATCTCCATGCCCTCCTCCACGGCAATTGCCAACGCCATCGGGAGTGAGGTCTCGCCCCAGGTATCGGTAATGATCCCTTCGATCATCTCGACACCGATTGCTCCTCCGACGAACAGTCCGCCGGCAAGGAAGAACAGGTTTCTCGTACGCCGATCCAGATTCCGCAGAAACGGAATTAGAACCGCGGCGACAGCCACCGTGAATCCGGCTCCCGCCAGAATCCACGGATAGCGAAGGATGCCCTGCGCGGGGACGACCCGTTCCAGAACACTGTTGGCCATCTCGTGGAGCATCACAGATTCGTCGATCGCGAACATCGCGAACACGAAGGAAAGGAGCCACCAGGATCCGGCAAATCGCTCGCCCTTCGCTCGAGCGCGGAGAGCGAGAAGAACCAGCAGTCCCGAGGCGACGGCGTGTAACAGGCTGGAATACAGTTGCGGCAGACTCGGCTCGTGTCCAAGATCGAGCCGGGACAGAGCCCTGGCCAACGGCGGAGACTCGATACCGGGAGTTCCGAAGTCGGGTGCGATCTGATAGATCGCGATGCGTGTGCACGTTCCGACCACGGCCAGAAGCAGACTGATCGCGGCGAGCACGAGCGCGACTTTCAGAGGATCGACGCGAACCACGGTCGGCCCGGTTCCCGGAACTGAATGCGAACCGGATCGAACCGGCGATTCTCCGAGAAGGTCGACTCCAGGCTGTTGTTCAGCTGTTGTTACGATCGCCATGGGTTCGAACTCGTTCTGCTTGAGTACAGGCTGGTCAGGTGCGCTCCCCTCTGGTGAGCGCACCGCGAGAAGTGTCGTCGGACGTTAGGAAATCACCGAGGCTTCGCGGCTCTTGCGATATTCGGCCTGCACCCATTCAAACGTCTCACGCATGCCTTCTCTGAGAGTCACCTGCGGTGCCCATCCCAGCAGTTCCTGAATGCGTGTGTTGTCGCTGTTGCGGCCGTTGACTCCTTTGGGAGCGTCGAGCAGATGCTGCTTCTGAACAGTGATCCCGGCGATGTCTGCCACGAGATCTACCAGACCGTTGATCGTGGTCAACTCGTCTGATCCCAGGTTGATCGGCTCTTCGATATCGCTGTGCATGATGCGATCGATTCCATACACGCAGTCGTCGATATACATGAAGCTGCGAGTCTGTTCTCCAGTCCCCCACACTTCAATATCGTGATCGCCGGAATCGATTGCCGCGGCAATCTTGCGACAGACAGCGGCCGGTGCTTTCTCACGACCACCATCCCAGGTCCCGTGCGGGCCATAAACGTTGTGGAACCGGGCGACCCGTGTTTGGATGCCGAAGTCTTCCCGGAAGTGGCGGCACATCCGTTCTGAGAACAGCTTCTCCCAGCCGTAACCGTCTTCCGGCATGGCGGGGTAGGCATCTTCTTCGCGAAGAGGAATGACGTCGGCAGAGGTTTGCTTGTCGGCGTTGTAGACACAGGCCGAACTGGCGTAGAAGTATCGGGCGACGCCGGCGTCCTTGCATTCCATCAACAGATGCGTGTTGATGAGTACCGAGAGCATGCAAAGGGCTTTGTTGTTTTCGATGAAGCCCATCCCGCCCATGTCGGCGGCCAGGTTGTAAACCTCAGTGGCGCCACGCACGGCCATGCGACAATTCGTTCGATCCTGAAGGTCGAGCACAACATTCTCAGCAACTTCCGACACCTGATACCACTCGTCGAATGGTTTGATATCGACAGCGCGAATGTTGACGTGGCCTTGTTCAAGAAAGTAGTTGACGAGATGGCCACCAATGAATCCACCTGCACCGGCGATGACGATCAGATCGTTGTCCATGGACGTTCTCCTGCAAAAAGGGACTTCAATAAGCTGGTTCAATGACAGTTGTTACTGAGCGCGGATGTTGTTCGGCGGTTCTTCAGGATCTGTCGCACGTTGCACAACTGCTTGAAGATGAGCCAGACATAATGAGAATTCGTAACGAGATACCTCTTCCACAGACGCTTCGGCTCGCAACAGAGGCGGAAGACCCATTCCAGGCCTCGATCCTGCATCCATCGTGGAGCTTTCGGCTTTGCCCCGGCGTGGAAATCGAAGGCGGCTCCCACGCAAAGCTGTACGGGCAGCAGCGTCTTTCGATGCTCGAACGCGAAGATATCCTGTTTCGGACAGCCCAGTCCGATCAGCAGGATGCCCGCCCCGCTTTGGTTGATGCGTTCAACCACTTCGGCGTCTTCGGCTTCAGTTAGCGGACGGAAGGGAGGAGATTCCGCTCCAGCGATCTCCAGATCCGGGAACTGCTCAAGTAGATTTGTTTGGAGTGTTTCAATGACTGCGGGGCTGCCGCCGTAGAGGTAGATCGGAATCTGTTCCTCGGCTGCGGCCTGGCAAACCCGCAGCGTCAGTTCGGGACCGTAGACGCGGTCTTTCAATCCGGCCCCGTGAAGCAGGTTCAATCCCCACCGGACAGGCTGACCGTCGGGAGTGACCATGTCGAAGTGATTGATCAGGGGGCGCAGCTGTGGACTGGCACCAAAGGTCACAATCGCGTGGACCGCGTGGCAGGAAACGAGCCCGCCCCGTCTTACCTTCGCTGCCTGAACGATCGCTTCTGTGGCTTCCGTGTAACAGGTGATGCTGACAGGCACGCCGCAGAGGTCGACCTGCCGCGGCCACTTCGCGCCGGACTCGTCCTGTTCGAAGTGGGCGTCGAGTTCGGCAGCGATCGAGACTGTCTCGCAGGAGCCGCCGGGAACCGGGATTGCACTGGCCATGGGGGAACCTCTCTGGTCTAAATGCCCCGTCGCCGCAGGACGACTCGAACGGTTTGAAGAATCAGGCACATGTCTTGTGCCAGCGTGCGTCTGTTGATGTAGTCGAGATCCATCCGGACCCAGTCGGAGAAGGGAATCTTGTTTCTGCGATCCTTCACCTGCCAGATGCATGTCAGGCCGGGGGTCACGTCGAGTCGCCGTCTCTGCCAGATCTCACAGGCGTCCGCCTCAGCGCACGGCAATGGCCGGGGACCGACGAGCGTCATGTCGCCCCGAAAGACGTTCCACAGCTGCGGGAGCTCATCAATACTGAAGGCACGAAGGAAGCGGCCGACGGGAGTAATGCGAGGATCCGCTTCCATCTTGAAAGCCGGCCCGTCCTGTTCGTTGAGCGTCATCAATGACTGCTTGCGATTCTCGGCATCGACGATCATCGAGCGAAATTTGATCATCTTGAATCGCCGACCTCCGAGCCCGGTTCGGTCCTGGTAAAACAGGATGGGGCCGGGAGACGTCAGTTTGACAGACATGGCGCAACAGAGCAGGAATGGGGACAGGACGATCAAGCCGAGACCCGATCCGACCACGTCCAGACTTCGTTTCCAAAGGGGAATTGATCGGACATAGAAGTCAGTCAGTGATTGAACGCGATAGTGACTCTCGTTATTTAGCGAGCTGTGACGTTCCGCATTCCCGGCCGGCGATTCAGCGCACGATGCGAGCGCGGAAGTTGTCTGTTCCTGTTCGCGGTCCTGTGGTTCGGTTTCCTGCTGGTCGAAGGGGGACGGGCTTTCTGGAAGGCCGCCGGCCTCATCCCCATCGTCGTCGTCATCGCGATTCTCGGGATAGGCGAAGATGCTGATCCTGGGACGATGCTCTGCTGCAATCTGTTCCAGCAGGGCTTCGATGAATGTTCTGGCGCCTTGGGGATTGGTGTCCCACAGGGCCACGCCGACTTCATAGCGTCCAAGAAAGCCGGCGTGATCGGTCGCTCGGATGCGTTGATTCAATACTTCGAGCAGAACGTTCAACGCCTCCGCGTTTTCGGAGTGCTGGCGCTGGTCCATGCTGACGAGGCAGAACGGGCGACCGCTGCGGTCCGAACGCATGCGTTCGACGTGAAGCAGGGATGCAAAGGCCTCTTTAGAGTGAATTCGCTGCGGAATGCTCAACGAGTTCTCCCGTTGAACTCCTCCTTTGATCCAAGGAAGCCAGGTTGCCCGCATCGTGGATGCCTTCTGTGTGAAAAGAGAATGCGAACTCGCAACGCTCGCCAGTCAGGTCGCTGGCAAAACTTAGAGCGCCAAATCACTCGAATTCAGCGGGATTCCCCTCGGGGGTTCAGAAAATGTGCAAGCTGCAAGGGAGTTTCCCGTTAGTCGGAATGTGCCGATCGGAAGGACTTTCACGTTCCCTCGAAGCGGTCCCGCCATCCGCAGATCGGGAGTTGCTCCCCCAAGTTGCCCATTTTTTTGACGATGCAAAAAGTCGACATAAGCTTTCCTAGCTGCTCTCAGAATTCTCCTTTACTGACTTCCCCGTAGCAGGACGGCATCACGATGAACCCATGCACCAGGAATCCGCTACAGAGAAAGTCTGAACCTGCGAGCAGTCTCCAGGAACGGGCCCATCAACTCATCCCGGGGGGATGCCATACCTACGCCAAGGGCGACGATCAGTTTCCCGAGTCTGCCCCCGCCTTTATTGTGCGCGGGCAGGGCGCCCATTCGTGGGACATTGATGGCAACCAATACATCGAATACGGAGCAGGTTGCCGAGCTGTCGCTCTCGGACACGCGTATCCGGAAGTCATCGAAGCCGTTCAGAAAGAGCTCGCCCACGGGACGAATTTCAGTCGGCCCGCCCCCATTGAAGTCGAAGCGGCCGAAGAGTTCCTGTCGCTGATCGATGGCGCCGACATGGTCAAGTTCGCAAAGGATGGATCGAACTGCACGACGGCTGCTCTCAAACTCGCCCGCGCCTATACCGGCCGCGATCATGTCGCCCTCTGCGGCAGCCATCCCTTCTTCGCCACGAACGACTGGTTCATCGGGACCACCGCGATCGATGCGGGGATTCCTGAATCCATCAAACAGCTATCGCACACCTTTACCTATAACGATCTCCCGAGCCTGGAACGGCTTTTCGAGCAGTACCCCGATCAGATCGCCTGCGTCATTCTGGAACCGGCCAAGTACGACGAACCAGAAGACAACTTCCTGCACAAAGCGCAGGAACTCTGCAGGTTGCATGGAGCTGTGTTCGTGCTCGATGAAATGATCACCGGCTTCCGCTGGCACGAAAAAGGTGCTCAGCACGTCTACAACATCACGCCGGACCTGTCGACGTTCGGGAAAGCGATCGCGAACGGCTTCTCTGTTTCCGCCCTGGCCGGGAAACGCGAACTGATGGAGTTGGGCGGACTGAACCATCCGCGGGAACGGGTCTTCCTGCTTTCCACCACACACGGTGCGGAAACTCACGCGCTGGCCGCCGCGATCGCCACCATGCGGATCTATCAGCGGGAACCAGTCGTTGAAACCTTACACCGCCAGGGAATGCACCTGAAGAACGGACTTGAGCAAGTCATCCGCGATCATCAACTGCAGGACTATGTGAAGATTCACGGTCGCCCCTGCAGCATGGTCTGGAGCTCTGCGGGACCGGACGGAAAACACTCTCAGGACTACCGCACGCTGCTTATGCAGGAAACCATTCGGCACGGCGTGATCGCTCCCTCCCTGGTGATCAGCTATTCCCACACCGATCTCGATGTGGAACAGACGGTCCGGGCGTTCGACCGGGCGCTCGACGTTTACGAAGCAGCCTTGAATGACGGCGTCGAAAAGTTCCTGCAGGGAGCTCCGACTCAGTCGGTCTATCGAAAATGGAACTAAACACCGCAACGAGATCGCAATCCGTGAGCCAAACAGTCACCAGACAGAAACCGACCCCGGAGTCGGCATCAGCGATGCTATCCCTGATGCAACGTTTGTTCCCGATCTGTCGGGCGCAGACCGGCCACGGCGTGCGCGAATCTCTTCGCGTGATTGGCGAACACATTCCACTGGAGATGATCGAGGTTCCCACGGGAACTGAAGTCTTCAACTGGACTGTCCCTCAGGAATGGAATATCCGAGACGCGTATATCGCAGATCAGACCGGACGGCGTCTGATCGACTTCCGACGCAGCAACCTGCAGGTTGTGCTGGGAAGTGTCCCCGTTCGTAGCGTCCTGCACTGGAATGAACTTGAAGATCATCTCCACCTGGACCCTGCTCATCCAGAAGCGGTGCCGTTTCGCACCTGCTATGGACGCGACTCCTGGGGCTTTTGTGTCTCTCAGGAGCAGTACGACTTACTCCGCAACAGCGACGTCCAGGACTTCGAAGTCGTTATCGACTCCGGTTACCAGGACGGGTCCCTGACCTATGGCGAGTTCGTCGTCGCTGGGGAAAGCGATGAGGAATGTCTCTTTTACACCCATATTTGTCATCCGTCGCTGGCCAATGACAATCTCTCCGGCGTTGCTGTTCTGACGCAACTTGCTCAGGCCCTTCAGTCGAAGCAGACTCGTCTGACCTATCGGTTCGTTCTCGCCCCCGCCACGATCGGGGCGATTACCTGGCTGGCTCAGAACAAGTCGCGTCTCGGTCACATCAGGCAGGGTCTGATTCTGGGATGCCTCGGCGACCGCGGTCCCCTGACCTACAAACGTTCGCGGCAGACCACGTCAAGGATCGATCAGATTGCTGAGTACGTGCTGCAGATGTCGTCCCCGGCGGCTTCTCTGCGGAGTTTTGAACCATTCGGATACGACGAACGGCAGTTCTGCTCGCCGGGAATCAACCTTCCCATCGGACGACTGACGCGATCTCCCAATGGCGAGTATCCGGAGTATCACACCTCGCTGGACAACCTGGATCTGATCGATCCAGACAGTCTCGTCGATTCGCTTAATACGTGCCTAAAAATCGTTGATGTGCTGGAACAGGACCGATGCCTGTTGAATCGCCAGCCTTATTGTGAACCCCGTCTGGATCGGTACGACCTTTACTCCAGTCACGGATCGCGGGAACACAATCCCGCCCTGCAGCACGCGGTCCAATGGGTTCTGAATTACTGCGACGGCGAGAACACTCTTCTCGACATTGCGAAGAGATCCGGATTGCCATTCGCCGCGGTGCTGGATGCGGCCCAGCGTCTCGAAGCCTGCGGAATCCTTGAAGATTTGCCCATGTCGGTACCAGCGCGAGCCTGATCGACTTCAGTCGGCCTCCGATTCTATTTTCATTTTTATATGGGAGCTCAATGTGACGGCTGTAATCGTAAACTCGACACATTCGGACGATGTCCGTCGTTCTCGCCTGTACGCCGGAGACATTTATCTCTACCAGGCTTCAACGACAACCCGGGCCCTGTGTGACTACGCCAAAGAGTACTGCGAGCGGGCCTTTGCCCCCTATCACCCGCAGGAAGCCCAGGACCATCTCTCCGTGACCGAGTACGTCGAGATTCTGAAGGGACTGAAGCCCGGATTTATTCATGACCCGATCACAAAGACGCTGATGCAGGCGTTGCTGGCTGAGTACGGTTGCGATCCCGAAGAGACCTATTTCGACATCCCCCGTCTGCGAACGGCTTGTCACGGCGATTACCTCAGCTCGGGACTGGCATACGCCTTCAAACCGCATCGCGATACCTGGTATTCGCCGCCGATGTGTCAGCTGAACTGGTGGCTGCCGGTCTATCCGACGGAGTCAGACAACTGCATGGCATTCCATCCGGCTTACTGGGATCGTCCCGTGCTGAACTCTTCGGAAGAGTTCGACTACCAGGACTGGAACAATAACGGCCGCAAGGCCGCGGCCAATCAGGTTGGCAAAGATACCCGCCGGCAGTCGGAAGCCCTGGAGCCACTCGAACTGGAACCGGACCTTCGCGTCGTGCCTGAAGAAGGCGGCATGTTCATCTTCTCGGCGGCCCACCTTCATTCCAGTGTTCCCAACACATCCAGCAGTACGCGGATCAGTCTTGATTTCCGGACCGTGCACGTTGGAGATCTGCGCAATCGAGTGGGGGCTCCCAATCTGGACAGCGCCTGCAGCGGCACCACCGTCGGTGACTACCTCCGAGCGAGCGATCTGTCTCACCTTCCCCAGGAGGTTCAGGAGGACTATCTGTCTAACCCGAACAGCGTTCGCACCACTATGACAAGTTGCTCGTAAGTTAAGCCATCTCAATATCGCCACGTATATCCAGTTTGGAGACCACTATGCCCCCAGTTGCCGAATCCGTCTGTAAGACTCAGCCTCATGCCTCTGCTCCAGAATCACGCCCGGCGATTCACGGCTGCCGCTTCTGCGATGCCCCGTTGAATCACTCCGTGGTCGACCTGGGGATGCATCCCCTGTGCGAGAACTTTCTGACTCGTGAGCAGCTCAGCGAAGAAGAACCCTTCTATCCTCTGCACGCCTATGTCTGCGAACGATGCTATCTCGTTCAGGTTGAAGAGTATGTCAACGGCCGCGAAATCTTCGAAGGGGAATACGCCTACTTCTCTTCGTTCTCTTCATCGTGGCTCGAGCATGCCCGCCGCTACGTTGATCATGTCACCGAGCGATTCGCTCTGAACGCCGACAGTCAGGTCGTGGAACTGGCCAGCAACGATGGCTACCTGCTGCAGAACTTCGTCAGCAAGGGCATCCCCTGCCTCGGCATCGAGCCGGCCGCCAACTGTGCCAAAGTTGCCATCGAGAAAGGCGTCCCCACTCGCGTTGAGTACTTCGGCGTTGAGCCGGCCAAGCGAATTGTCGCCGAAGGGATCAAAGCCGATCTGTTGATCGCCAATAACTGTCTGGCCCACGTTCATGACCTGAATGATTTTGTCGGCGGCATGAAGACGATTCTCGCCGATCAGGGTGTCCTCACCGTCGAGTTCCCCACGGCTGTCAATATGATCGAACTCAATCAGTTCGACACGATCTACCAGGAACATTACTGCTACTTCTCATTGACCACGCTGCAGAAGGTCTATCGCCATCACGGGATGGAAATCTTTGATCTCGACGAGATCCCGACCCACGGCGGCTCTCTGAGAATCTATGTCCGCCACATCGAAGATACGACCAAGCCCATCTCTTCGGCCGTTCACGACATGCTCGCTCTCGAAGAAGCCAAAGGCTTCACCGAGATGTCGACTTACACCGGATTCGCCGAGAACGTGAAGGAAGTCAAACGGGCTCTGCTGAGTTTCCTGATCGAAGCAAAACGCGAAGGCAAGCAGGTCGTCGGTTACGGGGCTCCCGGCAAGGGGAACACCCTGCTCAACTACTGTGGAATCCGCGAAGACTTCCTCGACTACGTGGTCGACCGGAACCCGTACAAGCACGGCAAGTATCTGCCGGGAACACATATCCCCGTTCACGCGACGGAGAAGATTGCCGAGACCCGTCCTGATTACATCCTGATTCTCCCCTGGAATCTGAAATCAGAGATTACCGAGCAGCTGGAATACACACGGGAATGGGGTGCGAAACTCGTTGTCCCGATTCCGCATCTCGAAGTTTACTAAGCAGCGTTCTCTCAGGAACACGCCGGCAGGCTCGTGTCGCCGACGTGTTCCCGGAGAGGAATGCTCTCAACAAATACAACGATACACAGTTAGGTTAGGCCACCATGAAAGTCGTTCTGTTCTGCGGCGGACTCGGGATGCGACTTCGGGAGTACTCGGAGACGGTTCCCAAACCGATGGTCCAGATCGGATACCGTCCGATTCTGTGGCACGTGATGAAGTACTACGCCCATTATGGGCACAAGGATTTCATCCTTTGCCTCGGCTGGAAAGCGGACGTCATCAAACGGTACTTCCTGGAGTACGACGAGTGCGTCTCCAACGACTTCGTGCTGTCCGGCGGGGGGCAATCGGTTGACCTCATCAACCGGGACATCCAGGACTGGAATATCACGTTTGTCGATACGGGAACGTCGTCCAACATTGGCGAACGGCTGATGGCGGTTCGTCCCTTCCTCGAGGGCGAGGAAACGTTTCTCGCGAACTACGCCGACGGGCTGAGTGACTTCCCGTTGCCCAAGCTGATCGACTTCCATCGCGACACCGAGTCGGTCGCAAGTTTTCTGGCGGTCAAGCCGATGCAGAGCTTCCACTCGGTCACGACCACGGAGTCTGGCCACGTGCAGAAGATCGAAGCCGTCACCGAGTCGGACACCTGGATCAATGCCGGCTTCTTCGTCCTCAATAATCAGATCTTTGATTACATGAACGACGGCGACGAACTGGTGATTGAACCGTTCCAGCGACTGATTGAGAAGGACCGCTTAACGGCTTACCGTTACCCAGGCTTCTTCGCGTGCATGGACACCTTCAAGGAGAAGCAGACCCTCGATGACATGTACTCGCGCGGGGACACCCCCTGGGAAGTGTGGAACAAGAAGCGGAAACAAGCCGCGACCGACCCAGACCTGCGCCTTCTCAACGAAGTGAATTCACTCTCGAACGAGCTTCAGCAGGCCGGCAAGCCAGACGTGAAGTCAGGAATCGCCACCGCATCGCACAGCTCTTCAACGGGAATCGGGTACTGATGAATCCATTCACGACCGCCAGTTGTCGAACGGTTCTCTGTGTCGGGGCTCACGCCGATGATATCGAGATTGGCTGCGGAGGCACCCTGCTTCACCTGACCGACAGCTTTACTGATTGCCAGGTGATCTGGGTTGTCCTGAGCAGTAACGACGTTCGCCATCAGGAAGCTCAGGAGAGTGCCGGGAAGTGGCTGGAACGGGTCGAGCGAACCTCCGTTCGTATCGAGTCGTTCCGAGACAGTTACTTCCCTGCCCAGTGGGCGGAACTGAAAGATTACATGCACGGTCTGGCTCGCGAATTTCAGCCGGATCTGATCTTCACGCACAGTTCAGCGGATCGGCATCAGGATCACCGGGTCGTTTCTGAGCTGACCCATTGCGCGTTTCGGAATCACGTGATCTGCGAATACGAGATCCCGAAGTACGACGGAGACCTGAAGACGCCGAACTGTTATGTTCCCTTAACGACCTCGATCGCTGATCGAAAGATCGAGCTGTTAATGGAGAGCTTCCCCAGTCAGCACGAGAAAGACTGGTACGACGCAGAAACGTTTCGTGCGCTGCTGAGAATCCGCGGTATGGAATGCCATTCGAAGTCGAGAATGGCGGAAGGATTTCACGTTCGGAAGTTTTCACTCTTTACGTAACCGCTCCGCCAGCGAACAACCGTGAACTCCATGCCTCTCTCGGGCGACCATCAATTGGAGTTACCGATGGTGGCTCCGATGATCGATCCTTCCAGCAGGTGCCGTTCAAGATAGGCCAGGCACGCTTCCGGGAATGTGTATCGCAAATAGATGCGATCCCCCGGTTTGATGATGATCTGTTGGGCCGGGTCATGCATCGCTTTGGCCAGGTCGATGCTGATCTGCATCTGGCCCCCTTCCGGAAGCGGACGGGCAATGATCGCCTTGCTGGCCCCGACCGAGACGTCCTGGTTCAGGACGGACGGGCCGCCGATCGACTTCGGGTTCCCGCGGAACTGTCCGAATCGAGCACGGGTCTCGGCAATGGAAATGGCATCCAGAATGTTGATGTCGTAATCACGGGGCAAGGTGTATTGTCCCCCCCCCAGTAAGCCTCCGGTGTAGTAGAACTCCAGCTCTCTGCTCTCGATGAACACGATGTCCCCATCCTGCAGCAGAATATCTTCTGGCGTGAAGGGAATCGGCTCGCCCGGGAAGAGTCGAACGGGGATCCGAATGATGCGGGAACCAGAAGGAACGCCGAGATAATTTCTCAGCTCGTGATCCTGAGTGTAGTCGAGTTCTTCGTAAAGCCCGGCTCCGGGACCCGCCTGGTATTCAGGGGGGTGATAGGCTCCCGAAATCGAATCTGTCGGCCCTTCATATTGCGGCAGATTCGCATACGGCTGCGGTGCCAGCATCGGAGGTGGCTGCCAGCCCGGGAGGCCTGGTTCGGCTGGACCGTTCGCGATTCCGTGGGATGCTGGAGTGACTGGCGTTCCCCCATACCGGGAGATCTGCGAAGCCGGCTGATGGGCACTGACTGAAGACTCTCGGACCGGTAACGCATGGGACGCTGCCGTCGTTCCCTGCGGAGCGGACCGATACGAAGACGCCGCATGCAGGGGACCGGAACGGTAGTTCGATCGATAGCTCGAGGACTGCACCGGCAGCGGGCCGTCTGGTCCCTGAGCGCGAACGGTGACCTGTTCGGCTGGCTTTGAACGCGTCTGGTCTCGCATCGAGAGCGGAGGCGCGGCCATTGGCTGATAATACCCATTCGGAGCGGGGCCGTGGGGATGAACCGGAAGGAAGTGCGGCGGCACGACAGGATCTCGTCGAATGACGTAGATCATGTTCTGCGCGTCGAGCCCCGGGAGACCGCCCGTTTCGGCTAGAGCGTGCAGAACATCATTCTGATAAGCCGGCAGTTCGACGATCCGCCCCGTTCCCTGCTTGTCGGCTTCAAAGTTCACAGACTCCGAGGCACCGAGGTTCCCCTGTCGGTTGTCACTCTCCTGACGAATCACCAGCACTCGCGACGTCCGAGGACGATTCAACGAGACCAGAACCCGAGCCTGATCGGGCTGCAGAAGCGGCCGAACGCCCGTGGTATAGGCCTTGATGACGGCTTCCTGAACCTGATAGATCGTCATCCCCCGCACAAACACGGGCGGAACGAGCGGTAAGGTAATCGTGCCGTTCGCGTGAACAGTTACTGGATATCCCATCCCAGGGCGGTAAATGTCCTGCTGGGGCAGATAAATCGGCGGGGCTTCCTCGATGCCGCCAAGAATGCCTTCGACGAATACGCCGAGAGTGTCCCCAGTGTCGACGAGATGTTCGGGCGGAGGAACCTGCCGAAGCAAAGCGAGATTGATGGTCTTCTGACCGGTCCGGCAGGGAAGTGACAGGCTGGGATCAAGCTTGGTCGCTTTCACCCCTGTCACCGGGTGCATAACTGCGGCGCAGCCGCTGCTGAAGCAAAGCATTCCGAGAACGGCACACAAGACCAGCCTGTTCGTGACGGACATTGTTCGACCAGTGCTCGATTTATTGTCCATAGCCAGATTCATTAGGCATCCGCCAGGTTCGACACGTGCTGTCCCTACATGAGAGGTCACGTGCCCAGCCGTCGACCTGCGAGCCAATGGCTCTACGGTCCGGCGGCGTGCCGTGTCCGATCCTCCCCGTCGTCAATATCGGCACAATCGTCACGATCCGTTAAGGCGGATCGCCCTGGCATCGCCAGAAAAGCGATCCCGGCCGCAGTGCTCACAATCCGGAAATTCGAAGTTTTCCGCACTCCTCGCTCTTCCTGAAAGAAATCGCGTACGGGACGTGCGTTGAGTCCGTTGGGCCGGATTCCCTCATCTATTCTTCAGAATAGACCTCCTTTCAATGGTAGACGCCCCCGTGCAGACGCCCCTCTAAGGCGCGGCTGCTCTGGAAAGACGTGTGGAATCGACCACAACCGGAATAGGGACATCGCGAACGGAACAGGCTTCGACCTTGAGCATCTGTTTCTGTTTTCGCCGACTTCAAGCTCACACTGCCTCATGGATTCATTGTTCCCAAGGAGACACCAATGCAGCACGTCACTGAAAACAGCCCCCTGAACGAATCGATCCGAGACTTCATTTACAAGCAGTTTCCGCTGGCTCAGGAACAACAGCTGGGCGAAACCGATCCGTTGCTTCAGAACGGAGTCATCGATTCTCTGGGAACGCTGGATGTGGTCGCCTTTCTGGAAGAGGAGTTCCACATTGTCATCGACGACGATGATCTGGTCGCCGAGCATTTCGAATCGATCTCAACGATCGCAAACCTTGTCGCATCGAAGCGGTCCTGAAAACCAACGAACCGGCTCGATGCCAGGAGATGGCAGTCACTCATGGACTATCTCGTACACCACATGCTTCGGTCAGCCGCTGGTCGCTTCCCCGAGAAAGAGGCACTCGTCTGCGGGGAAGCCCGACTGAGTTATGCCGAACTTTCAGCGAGCGTCGCTCGCTACGCGGAAGCTCTGTGCCAGATTGGCGTCGAGCGACGCGACCGAATTGGAGTTCTTCTCGATCCTTCGGTCGAGCAGGTCCTTTCGATCTTTGCCGTCTCACAGGCTCAAGCGGTCTTCGTCCCCATTCATCACAGCCTGATGGCCGAGCAAGTCTCGCATATCTGCGCGGACTGCGGCATCACCACACTGATTGTCTCTTCCGGGAAGTACGACGATCTTCAGGAAGCGCTGGAACAATTGCCCGCGATCGAGCGGGTTGTTCTCAGCGATTCGGGGGAACGAGAGAGCGACTCCCATCAGATCTACCCGCTGAATTCTCTGCTTGATCGAGAACTTACCGGATCGCTTTCTGACACCGTCACTGAGAAAGATCTGGCGGCGATCCTGTACACATCGGGCTCGACGGGACGTCCGAAAGGGGTGATGCTGAGTCATGCCAATCTCGTGGCTGGTGCAAGCATCGTGTCGAACTACCTGCGGATCACAGAGCGGGACCGAATTCTCGCGGTCTTGCCGTTCAGCTTCGATGCCGGGCTGAATCAGCTGACAACCGCCGTTCAACAGGGGGCCACGCTCGTCCTCATGCGATTTACGTTCGGACGCGAAGTGGTCTCTCTCGTCGAACGGGAGCACATCACCGGACTCGCCGGGGTGCCTCCGTTCTGGAATCTTCTGATTCAGCCCCGGTCTGGGCTCACATCGGGAGGCATGAAAGGGCTGCGGTACATTACCAATACCGGAGGTCATATGCCCGGCCCGACCCTGGAGGTGCTGCGGCGAGAACTTCCTTCGACCGATATCTACCTGATGTACGGACTCACCGAAGCCTTTCGGTCGACGTACCTCCCTCCTGAGGAACTGGATCGGCGGCCGAATTCTATGGGCCGGGCCATTCCCAATACGGAGATCCTGGTCATCAACGAACAGGGGAAACGTTGCCAACCCGGTGAAGTCGGAGAACTCGTTCATCACGGTCCGACGGTTTCGATGGGCTACTGGGGACATCCCGAACTGACCGCTCGGGTCCTGCGGCCGCATCCCTTCCCGATGTCCAGCAACGACGACGGAGTTCGCGTCTGCTATTCCGGCGACCTTGTGACCCTGGACGACGACGGATTTCTCTACTTTGTCGCCCGCAGAGACAATCAGATCAAAACGTGCGGCTTCCGTGTCAGTCCGACTGAAGTCGAAGAGGCCCTCATGAAGATCGAGGGGATCCATGAGATCGCTGTGGTCGGCACGCCGGACGACCTGATCGGCGAGCACATCAACGCGTTTGCCGTACTTCGGGAAGGGGCCCGGCTGGAAGCGTCCGAGATCATCGCCCGCAGCGCGCTCCTGCTCCCCCGTCATATGGTTCCGAAGCGTGTGTCGTTTCTGGACCGTCTTCCGAAGACGTCCAGCGGCAAAATTGACTACAAGGTCCTGAAGGGGATCTCATTGGAAGATCGGGGCCAGACAGGCTCTGAACTTCAACTTTCCACGAATGGTGCAACATGATTGCCAACGTTGAAGACGTTTCGACCCCGCCGAAGTCCGACTGCGCCCGCAGAATCATTGACCGATGCTTTCAGCAGGACCGTGGGGTTCTGTCGGTCTCGGGACGTTCTATCGAGGCTCTCGCAGAACAGTACGGAACGCCTCTGTACGTCTACTCGGAAGATGTTCAGAGCTCAGCGCACGATCGACTGAAACGTGCTTACGGGAATCGCTTTCAAATCTTCTACTCCATGAAGGCGAATCCGAACCCGGCTCTCGTTCAAAGCTTCCTGCAACGGGGTTGCGGTCTTGAAGTTGCCTCCGCCGGTGAGTTGAAGACGGCTCTCTCTGCGGGATGTTCACCAAACAGGATTCTGTTCGCCGGTCCCGCCAAACGGGATGAGGAACTTCGTTTCGCGGCCTCGTTACCGATCCGGGAAGTGCATGTCGAATCGATGGGCGAAGCCCGTCGGCTCAATCGGATCGCCCAGGAGCTGGGATCGGTCGTCGATATCGCCTTGAGAATCAACCCTGACGCATCGGTCCAGGGAGGCGCGATGAGGATGGGGGGTAAGCCGTCGCCGTTCGGATTCGACGAGGAAGTCCTTGATGAGGTGCTTGCGGAGATCCGAACATTAAAGCAGTTACGAATAACCGGCGTCCACCAGTTCACCGGCACACAGATTCTCGATGCGGACATTCTGCTGAAGCAGTACCGGAAGGCGATTGAACTTGCGCGTCGCGTTGCTAGAACGCTTCCCCATCCGCTGCGGACGATCGACTTTGGTGGCGGGTTGGGGATTCCGTACTTCGAGCACGAGTCTGAGCTCGATCTCAACCAGCTTGCAGAAGGCCTCGCGCCTCTCATCCGGGAAACGGAACGCGATCCTCTCCTGAAGCTGGCCGATCTGGTGATCGAACCAGGACGGTTTCTTGTCGGGGAATCTGGAATCTATGTGGCCCGCGTCATCGACTGCAAGCAGTCGCGAGGCCGCACCTTCGTCCTGCTCGACGGGGGCATGAATCATCAGCTTGCGGCTTCCGGCAATCTGGGTCAGACCATCAAACGGAACTTTCCGATCGCCCTCGTGAACCGTCTTGACGCGGCGATCGATACCAAGGTCGATATCGTCGGCCCGCTGTGCACGCCGCTCGACTCTCTGGCTCGTCAGCTCCCTTTTCCCCAGCCGCGGGTCGGCGATCTGATCGGGGTCTTCCAGTCGGGTGCCTACGGTCTGACCTCAAGTCCAACCGGCTTCCTGAGCCATCCGACGCCGGCCGAAGTTCTGGTGGAAAGCAACTCAGACCGACTCATTTCCAGTTCGAGCAAGACGAGGCCCCTGTGACCGATCTTGAGAAAATCACTTCCGAACATTTCGACAGCATCTACGACACGTTCCTGCGTGACGACGATGAACTGACGACACGTGAGCAGTGGCAAGCTCTGTTTCGTCCCCGGCCGGAGTTCGGAAACGACTATGCGGGCTATGTCCTCAGAGCAGAAGGAAAGCTCGTCGGAATTCTCGGGATGCTTTTCAGTCAACGGCGGATCAACGGAGATCTCGTGCAGCTATGCAATCTCCACACCTGGAAAGTCGATCCCGAATTTCGCGGACACAGTCTTCGGCTCATGCGTCCGGCTCTCTCGCTGACTGACCATACTGTTACCGATTTCACGCCCACCGAATCCGTCCGCCAGATTTCCAGACGACTCGGGTTCCAGTCGCTGGACTCAAGCCTCCGGGTCCTTCTGCCCTGCCCCTCCGTCGTGCCGGCTCGACACAAAATCGAATGCCGAAGAGTGACTTCTGAGGAGATCGCGCCGTCCTCCGAACCAGATCTGCAGAAGATCCTTCTCGACCATCCCACGCCCCTCTTTTCCCAAGTTGAGGTGAGCGTCAACAATCGCCGCTGTCTTGTCGTCTACAGCCGTGTGACGCGGTGGCGGGTGCCTTACTGCTTTGTGCATTTCATCAGCGATCCCGAGCTGTTTGTCGAACATTCGCTGGCAATCCGCAGAGCGATTTCCAGACTCGAAGGCATTGGCACGGTCGTCCTGAACGACCGGCAGTTCCGCAAGTCGCGAATCCCGTTCAGCTTCAAATGGACATTCACCAATGGGCAACTGTTTCGCAGTCGCCAGCTGCAGGAACATCAGATTGACAGTCTGTATTCGGATGTCGCCTATCTTCAACTGGCGACGATTAAGTCCCTGAGTAGTGCCTTTCGGGAAAGACGCTCGAAGAGACAAGTCGCCTCAACCGCCGGAGTATGATTGACCTGCTCCTTGATTCTAGGGATTGCTGGCCGAGACGCGGGCAGGCCCCTGCACTCTTTTCGTCGTACTGATCGGCTTAACGCTATGACCGGTCAATCGAGCCTCGGGGAATTCCATTTCCGATGCGGGCACGGGCTGCCTGGGGACTCACCGCTTGTGAGAGAAGCCTCAATAGTATCCTTTCTGTGCCTAGCAGTCCGAAAAGTGCGTACTTGTCTTGCCGGCAACGTCCCGTAGTATCCATTTCACAAGTGATGCGGACAGACCGTCCAGCACAACGAAATCGGAAACCAAGTCGCAGAGCGAGGGCAGATCTCATGAAAGCAATGGTCATCAACAACTATGGCGAGGATGCAACTTTTGAGGCGGCGGAGGTCGAGAAGCCGAGTGTGAAAGCCGGGCATGTGCTGGTCAAGATCGCGGCTTCAAGCGTCAATACGGTCGACACCATGATTCGCACGATGGGCAAAGAACTGCCACTCTCGCCTGATCCGCCTGCAATCCTGGGGATGGACTTTGCCGGCACTATTGAGGCGGTCGGCGAGGGAGTCACGAACTATGCCGTTGGGGACGAAGTCTACGGCTGCGCGGGCGGCCTGGCCGACTTGCCTGGTATGCTGGCCGAGTATGCCGTGGTCGACAGCAATCTGATTGCCCGGAAGCCGAAGAGTCTTTCCATGCGGGAAGCTGCTGCTCTGCCTCTGGTTGCCATCACCGCTTATGAGGGGCTGACTCGAGCTGGTATTCAGGCCGGACAGAAGGTCCTCGTACACGGCGGGTCAGGCGGCGTGGGGCATGTTGCTCTTCAGCTGGCGAAGTACTTTGGTGCCGACGTTTATTCGACGGGCGGCGGTGAACCGCAACTGCAGTTGATCAGAGAACTCGGCGCGACCGGCATCAACTACAAAACCGAATCGGTGGAAGACTACGTCGCCAGACACACTGAGGGAGCCGGTTTCGAGATTGTTTTCGACTCAGTTGGCGGGGCCAACCTCACGAACTCCTTTGAAGCCGCAGCACTCAACGGACAAATTGCGACAACCGTTTCCATGTGCGAACTCGATCTGAATCCGGCACACTTCAAGGGGCTCTCGCTCCACGTCGTCTTCATGCTGATTCCGATGCTGCATAACTTCCGACGGGAAGACCACGCGAAGATCCTCACGCGGCTTGCCGAAATCGTTGACGACGGAGGACTGAAGCCTGTCCTCGATGAGAACCACTATTCTCTGGAACAGGCGGGC
The DNA here is from genome assembly GCF_022267515.1 of Rubinisphaera margarita. Lineage (NCBI taxonomy): Bacteria > Pseudomonadati > Planctomycetota > Planctomycetia > Planctomycetales > Planctomycetaceae > Rubinisphaera > Rubinisphaera margarita. Next base: position 614,405 of record NZ_JAKFGB010000009.1, read on the forward strand.
GACGCCCACGCGCGACTGGAAAGCGGTCGGGCAATGGGAAAGGTCGTCATCGACCACTCGCCGTCTCTGTAAGCCGGTTGAACTCTGGCCGGGATCAGTCGCTCTTCTGTGTGTCCGAACCAGATTGAGCGGGGGATTGAATACAGATGATCTCCTTCATCGTATGCGCAAAGAGACGATCTCCGGCGCAGGTCACGGTTGCCAGCGTCCACGTTTCGCCGCCGGGACCGAGATCGTTGATGGCGACGAGAGCGGCAGGCGAGAGTAACTTCACCGTGGTATCGATGACATAGACCGTCCCGGTCACGACCGGCAGAAACAGGTATCGACCAACACGCGTCGGGCTTGCCGCCGAGATGTGTCCCCAACCGGTTCCGGTATGACCGTGATCTCCCACGGCAAAGCCGCCGGCATTGCGTGGGAGATTGCCGGCGTGGCCCCGTCCCCAGAGCCAGACATCATTTTCACGGGAGTTTTCGTCGGGCATCAACTGGGCAGGCAACTCGAGATACTCGACCTGGCCGGTTTCGACGTGCACACGTCCGAGGTAGCGGACGTTGTGCGGTAGAAACCAGTGCCAGTCCCCGATCACGATATTGGCCTGATTCGTATTGGGGTGTCCTTTGCCCGCTTTCACGGCGACATCGGTCTGCCGGGACCAGTCTTCGGCACTGGCATTCCACTTCCAGACTGTGGCTCCGGTGTAGAGAGGCTGTTCTCGCAAGAGTGTTCCTGTAGCGGTATCGAGAACGATGTGGTGTCCACGGCGGAAACCGAAGACGTACTCTGTGTTCCAGTGGCTGGCGAATGAGGGATCGTATCCGCGCAGCTCGGTACTCCAGAGCGTTCTGCCTCTGCCCGCGATCCCCAGTAGAGAGACAACAGGATCTGATCAATGGGAATACCAAAATCAACGGCCGGATGGTTTACCCTGATGACCGTTCTGGTGGGCTTTGCGACCTTCGGCGTGATCGCTCTGTTAATCAATATTTTTGAGCGGAAGCAGGAGGCACGCTCGCCGATCGTCCGCGTTGTGGATGTGACTGAGATCAGCACGGATCCGGAGCCGTGGGGGCTGAACTACCCCGTGCAATATGAAACCTATCTACGGACGGCGGATTCGGAATACACCGACTATGGCGGCAATCACGCGTTGCCTCCCAGCAAACTGGAAGAGCAGCCGTGGCTGAAACGACTCTATGCCGGTTACGCGTTCAGCATCGACTATCGTGAGGCTCGTGGTCACGCCTTCATGCTCAGCGATCAGGAGGTTACAAAGCGGGTGACCGAAGTCCAGCAGGCGGGGGCGTGTCGCTCCCATTCGCGAGTTGCAGCGAAAGGCGATGTGGAGGCTTGACTATATCAGCAGTGAAAACTCGAAAGGGTTTCATGCCGATCAGGAATCGGCCCGAATTCTCGCCGAGTCGATCGATTACAGTCGGCAGGCCGCGACGCAGGCGGCTCGCGCGATTGCCGCAGGATCGGACTGATTATTGTAGAAACGGCTGAGAAACCTCCCACGCATGTTGACGTTCTCTGTCGTTTCCGGTGATTATGCGGGAGACAATCAGCGGCCTGGTCAGGTGAATGGGATCGAGAGCATGAGACGCACTGTTCTGAACGCAATGTTCCTCACGGTCATTGGTCTTCTGGGGGCGTTTCCCGTACTGGGAGCCGAAGTTGCAGGCCGTCCGAATATTGTGTTTCTGATGTCCGATGACCAGTGCTGTTACAGTCTCGGCTGCTACGGCAACGCCGATGTTGAAACGCCGAAGATCGACCAGCTGGCTGCGGACGGGCTTGTCTTCGACAACCATTACGACACGACCGCGATCTGCATGGCGAGCCGTGCGAACGTGATGACGGGAATGCTCGAATACAAGACAGGCTGCAATTTCGAGCATGGCCCGCTCACGCAGGAGAAGTGGGAGAAGTCGTACCCGATGCTGTTGCGAGCCGCCGGGTATCAAACAGCTTTTGCGGGCAAGTTTGGCTTCGAGGTCGTCGATTCTCCAACCTCGAAAGATCGTCGGCTTCCCGAAGGCGATTTCGATCGCTGGGGCGGCGGGCCGGGACAGACGTTTTACGAAACCCGCAAGAACAAATCGATGGTCGAATATGCCGACGAGTACCCGCACTCCACTTTGTCGTACGGAGCGTTCGGACGGGACTTCGTCAGAGACGCCGCCGCTGAAGACAGACCGTTCTGCCTGTCAATCAGCTTCAAGGCCCCGCATAAGCCCGCGACGCCGGATCCGAAATTTAATGCGATCTACGAAGGTCAAGTATTTCAGAAGCCGGACAACTATGGACGGGAGCACGGCCTCCATTTTTCAGAGCAGAGCCGGCGGGGACGCCAGTATGAACGCTTTCATTCGTGGAACTATTCCGACCGGTACGACGAGGTGATGGCGGTTTATCATCAGCAGGTTTACGCGATCGATGTCGCCGTGGGGATGATTCGAGAGGCAATCGAACAAGCCGGCGTTCGCGATAACACTGTGATCATTTTCACATCCGACAATGGGTTCCTCTGCGGTTCCCACGGGTATGGCTCAAAGGTGCTTCCGTATGAAGAGTCGTCCCGCGTGCCGTTGATTATCTACGATCCGCGGCATCGCAACAGCGGACGACAGCTCCGAACGGACGCCCTGACGGGCAATATCGACTTTGCTCCGACCATGTGCGCTCTGGCAGGCATCGAGTGCCCAGCCGAGATGGACGGGCGGAATCTGATGGCGGTCTACGACAACCCGCAGGCGACAATTCACGAGTCGCTACCGCTCATCAATGTCTGGGGACCGGCTGCGGTGCATTCGCTGGCGGTTGTCACGCGAGACTGGAAGTATATTTTCTGGCCGCATGCAGCTGACGGGATGTCGCCGACCGAAGAATTGTACAACACCGCGGAAGATCCACTGGAGTTGACGAATCTGGCGAAAGACAGTCAGTCGCGTTCCCAGTTGCAGGAGATGCGGGCTCTGTACGACGAAGAAGTGCGGAGATGGCGGGAGAATGCTGTGGACTACAACGACTATGAGAAGTACGGGGTCATCTTCGATCGCGCGGTCTCATGGTCCGAGAAGGCCACCTTGTTGAAGAACAGTCGCCGCAGGGAATGAACTTCTTCCGATCCATCAGATCAGCCTTTCGCTATCGCGGCGTCAGGCCGATGCCGGGGGCTTCAGTAACGATCTGATCCCTTGAGGCCGGAACGATCAGCCGTGCAGAGAGTGCTATCGATCTGCTGCGACGGCCGGGAATTGCTGTGCTTCGTCGGGGCCGGGATTGGCGTAGGCGGGATCTTTGGCACGGATGAAGACTTCGCCGTCGTCGAGGAGACGGACATCGAGCGGGACGATCGTGACCCCTTGCTCATTGATGGTCTGCGCGTTCTCACTCAGATCCCGGTTCGCGATTCCTTTCCGGGAAAGGGGCGGTACGTTGGCATTGAAGAACGCCGTGCACCACCATTGCCCGTCCTTGTCGGTGAAGGGCGTTCCGTGACCGAGGAAGCGGCCGGCGAATTTACGAGGGCCATACGGCCCGGTGATCTGATCAGCGACGCAGTAGTAGAGATTGTAGGAGCCTTTGCGGCCTTCATCGGTCGACCAGGCCGTTCCCATGTGAACGTACTTGCCGCCGACCTTGATCATCGTGGCTCCCTCGTGGCCGATTCGGTTGATCGGCGTGCCATCGGGACCAGAGCGGAAACCGGCTGGATCAATCCGAACAGGCTCTGCGGTGTATGAGGTGAGATCCTCGCTGAGTGGAGCGACCAGCGTGTTCCCCCAAAGGAGGTAGCGTGTGCCATTGTCGTCGGTGAACAGCGAAGGATCGTGCCGCGGGCCCAGGTCGCCTTTCATCGGATGGGTCCACGGACCGGCCAGTTCGCGGCCTTCCGTCGTCGCGAGACTGGAATGCGTTTTCGGGCAGTGGACCAGAGCCCAGCGATCGCCCAGCCAGTGGAGTTCCGGCGCCCAGATCAGTCGTCGTGGATTCTTGCCCTCGTGGCGAGACTTCCAGGTGTCAGCGACGGTGAAGATCGGGCCGAGATCCTCCCAGTTCACAAGATCGTCACTTCGCCAGACCCGGACCTGATCGCCGACGATGCTCTCGTCTCCCAGGCCGATGTTGTAGGGATTCTCGTCAGCTCGTGCGTCCCCTTCGCGAGGTTGGGTTCCCGTCAGATAGTACCTGTCGTCAGGTCCGAGCGTGATGTAAGGATCACGGATCCACCCGGCTTTGAGATACAGGGCTCGATCATGTGATTTCAGCCCTTTGTGAATCGTCGCCGCATCCATAACAGGACGTGGTTTGCGATCGGTCGCCACTTGTTCAAAAGCTAATTTCGGAAACTGAGTCGCATCGTCCTCGTCCTTCGGAGCCATTCGGACGACATTGGGCGTCGAGGAGGTGACGCTCAACTCGACGACACGGCCATTCAGCGGATTGGGAGCTTCGTAGTCGCCTGCCGCTGAGAGCTCATCGTGTCCCACGTTCAATCCGTCTTTCGGTTGAACGGGGATGAAGCCGGGCGAGTCTCCCGTCGCCACCGTTTTCCCTTTCTGAATGAGGGTGATCTTTTCCTCAGTCAGGACGGCTTTGAAGTCGAACTTCTTCGGAGTCGGATCGGACGCTGAAACTCGAGTGACGTTGCCGTTGACGCGGACATCGAATGTCAGACGGCCTTTGAGAATATGAACCGCATAGCCATGTTCGCGTCCACCCTGAGCCACGATCACGCCGTCTCCCTGAACGGCTTCCACTCGTCCTTGAATCGAAAGGGGGCGAAGTGCGATTTCCGGAGTCTTGATGGAAACGTTTTCCGCGTTCGGGGGGTGAGAAGTCTTCTCATCAGCCCGGCGTCGGTCGCGATCGACCGGTTCCGGGTAGCGGTCGAGAATCTGCTTCAACTTCGAAACGACCTTCGGCTGGCTGGGGGCGAGATTGAGAGTTTCCAGTGGATCGGTCTCGTAATCGTAGAGTTCGTACTCGGCTGATTCCTCTCCGTCATTGAACGCCTGCCATTCCACAAGGCGGTAGCGTTCGGTTCGGATCGCGCGGCCGAGCTTCTTCTTCGGGTAGGCATGATAAGCATGGTCGCGGACTCGGGTGGACGGATTGTTCAGAACCGGCACAAGGCTGACTCCATCGATCGGCTGCGGCCCTTCCGGAGCCGGCAGTCCCGCGAGCTGAGCAAGAGTCGGGAAGATGTCGACGCTCTCGGCCGGCTGGTGCGTTGAAGTGCCCGGCTTCGTGATGCCGGGCGCAGCGATCAGAATCGGAATCCGGTTGGCCTGTTCGTAGTTGGTGTGTTTGGTCCAGATGCCCAGATCGCCGAGATGAAATCCGTGATCGCCCCAGAGGACGACGATTGTATTCTCGGCGAGGCCAAGTTGTTCGAGTTCATCGAGCACTTTTCCGATCTGGGCATCGACGAAGCTGGTGCTCGCGTAGTAGCCATGAATCAGCTGGCGTTTCAGGTCCTCGCTGAACTCCGCGTCCGGTTCCGTCGGTACCGGTTTGTAATTGGTGATTTCGCCACCCCGTTTCCCGGCGACCGGCGGAGCTTCGTCCGGCAGTGTTTCACGTTCCGGCATCGGCAGCGAGGCGGGATCGTACAGATCCCAGTACTTCTGAGGCGCACTGAACGGCAGATGCGGACGGGCAAATCCAGCTGTGATAAAGAACGGAGTCCCGTCGTTCTGACGGCGTTCGCGGGCGGCTCGCAATCGACGGATTGTTTCGGCGGCAACCCGTCCATCGGCGTATTCGGTGTCTTCCACTCGCGGCGATTCGAAGGCCGCTCCACGCGGGAGCGAGCGGATGGCGTTGAGTTTCTGATTCGTGAAGTACGCCTCTTCCCGGGTGAGTTGGCCGCCGGTGCTCGCCGGATCGAGATACTCAATCACCTTGTCGTGAAAGTGCGGCACCTGAAAGGATTCGGGATCCCCGTTGTTGCCGTGGCCAATGTGAAAGACTTTGCCCAGCGACTCGGTGCGATAGCCGCCATGTTTCGCAAAATGTTGAGGCATGGTGATGGCGTCGGGCAGAATCTGTCTCAACTCACTGCCAAGTCCGTAGAGCCCGGTCGACGTCGAATGCGAGCCCAGCATCAATGTAAACCGAGACGGAGCACAAACCGCCTGATTGCAGTAGGCACGATCAAACCGCATCCCGCGTGCGGCGAGATTATCGATGTGGGGCGTCTTCGCAATCGGATCGCCATAGCACCCCAGCGCCGGCTTCAGATCGTCGACGAGGATCAGCAATACGTTGGGCCGTTCGGCGGCCTGGAGCGTGCCTGAGAGAGTGCTTAAGAGCAGGGCGGCGAGAAAGCGAAGGGAGCAGTTGAGCATCGCGCGGGTTTCCCGTGAGAGCGGAGTCTGGAATCAGAACCCGTTTATCGTACCCGGCTGCTCCCGAGGAACAATGAAAAGAGCGGTCAGCGTCCTGAGATTTGTTGTCATGCGTCAAGAGAAGCTGAAGTTGATTCGAAATAAAAGAACGGGCCGCCTGAAGAAGACGTCCCGTTCAATTGTGTCTCGTCAGTCAGATCGAAACGTCAGTGAGTGGCCCCTTCCTGGAGCTTGTTCATGACTTCCTGCACGTTGAAACTGTCCGGTTTCTGGCGGGGCGGGAAGTCCTGGAACGTTTGCAGGAACTCTCCCACGTAGGCCTGAGCCGGCACAAGCATGAAGGCGTGATCCAGCAGCCAGTCGTAGTACGTATTGGACGTGATATCGGCCTGTTCGTACGGATCCGCATGCAGATCGAAGATCTTGGGAACGCGGAGCGTGGTAAACGGTTCGGACCAGACCCGCAGCGTGCCTTCCGCTCGCTGTTCGAGGAAGACGAGCTTCCAGTTCTTGAATCGCATACCGACCAGTTGGCCGTCATCATTGAAGTAGAAGAACGACTCCCGGGGCGAATTTTCCTCTTTTCCCGTCAGATACGGCAACAGGTTGTAGCCGTCGAGGTGAACCTTGAATTGTTTCCCCGCGGCTTTGTGTCCCTTAAGAAGTTTTTCTTTGATGTCACTGTCGCCGGCGGCGGCCAGGAACGTCGGCAGCCAGTCCTGTCCGCTGACGATTTCGTTGGAGATGCTGCCTTCTTTGATTTTGCCGGGCCAGCGGATCATACAGGGGACGCGGAAAGCACCTTCCCAGTTCGAGTTCTTTTCATTGCGGAACGGACTGACTGCGGCGTCCGGCCAGGTGTTCTTATGAGGGCCGTTGTCCGTGGTATAGATGACGATCGTGTTCTCAGTGATTCCAAGATCGTCGAGTTTCTGGAGCAGGGTGCCGACGTGGTTGTCGTGCTCGATCATGCCATCGGCGTATTCCGTGCGGGCGGTCACGCCTGGCTTGTCGCGATGCTCTTCCCGAACGTGCGTACGGAAGTGCATGCGAGTCGCATTCCACCAGCAGAAGAAGGGCTTCTCGGCCTTCGTCTGGCGTTCAATGAAGTCGATCGCCGCGGCGGAGGTTTCGTCGTCGATCGTTTCCATCCGCTTTTTCGTCAGCGGACCCGTGTCTTCGATTTTGCCATCGGCCGTCGCCTTGATAACGCCGCGAGGACCGAATTTCTTGCGGAACTCGGGATCGGTCGGATAGTTGCGGTTCTCGGGTTCTTCTTCGGCGTTCAGATGGTAGAGGTTTCCAAAGAACTCATCGAAACCGTGTGCGGTGGGAAGATACTCATCCAGATCGCCGAGATGATTCTTGCCAAACTGACCTGTGGCGTAGCCCTGCGGCTTGAGCAGTTCGGCGATCGTCGGGTCTTCGGCCTGCAAACCGACTTTGGCGCCGGGCATACCGACCTTCGCCAGCCCTGTGCGATAGGTGCACTGGCCGGTAATGAATGTGGATCGCCCCGCAGTGCAACTTTGCTCGGCGTAGTAGTCGGTGAAGATCATTCCTTCTCTGGCGACGCGATCGATATTCGGCGTCTGATAGCCAACCAGTCCCATCGTATAGGCGGAAATATTGGACTGGCCAATATCATCCCCAAAGATCACCAGAATATTGGGTTTGTCCTGAGCCGTCGCTGAGCTCGCTGTGAGGGCGCACAGCATCAGCATGAGGAAGAATGGGGGCCGTGGTCTCGTCATCGGGGTCTCCTTCGAAGGACGGAAAAGCCGACGCAGTTCGGTCGGCAGAAACTGGCGTCGTTCGTTACCAAAACGCGCGTGGCGACTGAATGCACCTGGCGCGCAATAAGGACAACAAACCATTGGAAGCGATTTGGAAATGTCGATCGATGGCCCGTCGATCGTGTGAAGAGATGTGTTCACAGGAGTATAGCCGGGCTCAACCCGATTTATCACCCGTCGACCACTTCAATTTAAACAGCACCGACTCAAGTTCATGATCTTCACGAAAACTTAATATCAACCATGCTCTGCGAGTTGCCGGGTGGCCGCCGATTGAAATGAGGAACGCAGTTGGGCCTGCGGGGAGGACAGTCCTCGGGCGGCGTCTTCCGTCGTTCAGACGCTGCAGATTTTACCTGACGGCTCCCTCTCGATACGATGGACTGGTTCCCGTGTCGTGACTTCCAGAGAGCCAGTGCGATGGATTTCAAGGTCAACCTGTTTCCACTTGCAGTGTTTGCCCTTGGGTTCATTGAACTGCTGCTGATCGTCGGCGTTCTGATCGGCATCGTTGTCCGGTTGAATATGAGAACCGGATCGAAATCGAACTCCGAATCGGGGCCGGGATTCTGGAAGGCCCTGTTTCAGGGGAACGCGACACTGACCTGCTGGCATTGCGGGAAAGAAACTGATGCCCTCAAACCGCGTTGTCAGCATTGCGATCGTGAACTCAAATAACTTCTCTCCCTGGAGAAATACCGGTGAATAACAATCTGTGGTTTTATCTGTCGACGATGGCGTTGGGAGTCGTGCTGATGGTTGCTGGATCTGCTCATGCAGAGGAACCTGCTCCCGGAAAGCAGGTGGAACAGAGTCTGGAACTGACAAACGACCGCCCGCTCGATTACTGGCTGTATCTGCCGCAGGAGTATTCGGAAGACAAGCCTGCTCCGCTGATGCTGTTTCTGCACGGCCGCGGAGAACGGGGCGATGATCTGGACCTCGTGCTCACGCATGGTCCACCCCGGTTGATTTCCGAGGGGAAGCAGATGCCGTTCATCGTGGCTTCGCCACAGTTGCCGAAGGGGCCACTCTGGTGGAACGTTGATCATCTCATTATGTTGCTCGACGAACTCGAAGAGAAGTACGCCATCGACAAGTCGCGGATTTACGTGACTGGCTTGAGTATGGGCGGATTCGGGACCTGGGAACTGGGGGCCAAGCAGCCGGAACGGTTCGCGGCGCTGATTCCCGTCTGTGGGGGCGGCAAAACGGAGTGGGCCGATCAGTTGGCCAACGTGCCGATCTGGGCGTTTCATGGTGACCAGGACCGAGCCGTGCCCGTGGAACGCACGCTGGAAATGGTGAAAGCGATTCAGGAAACCGACGGTGACATCAAACAGACCATCTATCCCGGCGTGGCTCATGATTCGTGGACGCAAACCTACGCGAATCCGAAGATCTACGACTGGCTCCTTTCTCACACCCGATAACACCCGACACTGTATTGACTGTCTGACGTATTCATGAATCTGGAAAATGCTGCTGACTCCGCTTCGTCTGCGGAAACGGAACGTGAAGATCTCAGCCCCTGGTTTCTCACGCTCGAGGATATCGAGGGTCGATTGAACTGGTCGGAGTTCTTTGGAAACGACAATCCCGTCGAAATCGATGTCGGATGCGGACGAGGTCTGTTTCTGTTCAACGCCAGCGAACGGAACCCGGACGTGAACTATCTCGGCATCGAGATCGATTTCAAGGAAGGGCGTCGAGGCGCGAAGCGTCTTAAGAAAGCGGAACGTCCCAACGCCCGCGTGTTGGGGGGGAACGTCCACCGGGCGTTCGATCAGCTCGTGCCGAAGCAGTCGGTCGCCGCGGTGCATGTTTACTTCCCCGATCCCTGGTGGAAGGCCAAGCATCACAAACGACGGGTCTTCACCGAGGACTTCACGAAGCAGATCTACGACGTGCTCGTGCCCGACGGCCATCTGCATGGCTGGACCGACGTGTTCGACTACTGGGAGCTGATGACCGGTCACATTACCGATCACGGCGGCTTCGCCGAGCGACAGGCTCCCGAGGAGCGGATCCCGCAGCATCACATGGACTATCAGACCAGTTTCGAGCGGAAAAAGCGTCTCGCTGGCTGGCCGATCTATCGCGGCCTCTGGCAGAAGCAGCCCATTTCGTAACGAAGAGAACGGGTCACGGAGTGCCCCGGCAGCGGAGCAATCGGGGCTAACCTCTTTCGGCAGCGTGGCGCAGACATCCCTGTCTGTGCGTCACGGGACGCGACTCACCCGGATACCGTCACATGAGAGCTGCGTGCGTCAGGGTGGCTCCGAAAGATTCTATCGGGGCGGCGAAGCGGTTGGGACTCGTGTTCCGGCTTTATGATCGCGTGCGTTCGTGTAAAGCTTCGGCGGAGATGCTGTAGACGACTTCCTGAGCGAGTCGGTCCATGTCCATCACCAGTCGGTCGACGCGGCCGGACAGGTACATGTAGATGATCAGCGAGGGAATCGCGACCATCAGGCCGGCTGCGGTCGTCAGCAAAGCCAGAGCGATGCCCGCGGCGAGTTTTTCCGGGCTGCCCATCGCGGCACTGCCGGCGATGCCGTTAAAGGCGTCGATCATGCCCCAGACGGTGCCCAGTAGACCGATCAGCGGAGAAACAGTCGCCACGCCGTTGAGCACCCGCAGGTGCTTTCGCATCTGGCTCACCTGACGTTCACCGCCGTCGATGATGGCCTGTTCCACTTCCACGCTCGGCTTGCCCCACTTGCGGACGCCGTGGGCGAAGATTTGAGCAACCGGGCTGCCGTTCTCATCGCACAACTGCAGGGCTTCGTCCGGTTCGATGGTGCCTTCTCGCAGATGATGCAGAAAGCGGTCGACAAACGGCTTCGGAATCACGCGGGCCCGACGGAGAACAACGAGACGTTCCGTGCTGAACCAAAGGGAAATCAGAGTGGCCAGACCGAAAGGAAGTCCCCACCAGCCAAGAGCGGTCACGGCCTGGGCGGGTGTCACCGGAATCACGCTGCGTTCCGGCTGAGCGGCTGGATTCTGTCCCGGAGCGGCTTCTACGGGCGCAGCGGGGCCGGCACCAGGCTGCACTTCAGCATCCTGAGCGGTCGCGAAGCGCATTCCAGACGTGGTCATGCCCAGAACGATGATCATCGCCAGGCCGAGGAGTCGAAACTGCTTCATTGTCGGGAAATCCCACGCCGCGGATAAATACTTCACGTCAATCACTCACCCTGATCAATATCGAACGCACAAAGGCTGCAGGTGATCCCCATTTTCTCAATCCACCGGATTTGCGAGAGTCAGACACTCTCCAGGTTTTCCAGCTTTCCCTGCTTGTTGAATTCCGGTCGCGGTGGCCTCTTTGCGCCGAATGGACGTTCATTACCCGGGGCGATGTGTAAGGTTCTGAATCGTCCCTGAATTCGACGGCGACGGAAGCCGCCGCGACGAAGCCTTTCAATCATCCCGCTGGTTTCAACGCCTCGACCCGCTCGCTGGCCCGGGTTGCGAATTCACTTTGGGGATACAGACGGATCAGATTCTCGTAGTTGATAACCGCCTGTTCCTTGTTTCCCAGAACCTCGTCGCATTGTCCGGCCTGATACAGAGCAGCTGACTGCAACTCCGGGAAGCCGGGGAAGAGAATGGCCATGCGAATATATTCCTTAATCGCCAGCCGGTAATCCTTCTGAATTAGAGCGGTCTCAGCCAGATAGAACTGACTCTGGGCGGCGGCCAGGGTTTTCGTACCGGCGGCTCGATCGAGAACGGCCCGAAACGCCTGTTCGGCGGCTTCGAAGTTGGCTTCAGCGATGTGAATTCGTCCGACAATCACTTCCAGTTCTTCACGTTCAGGCGTGTTCGGATACTGCTCCCGCAAAACTTCGAGAGCCTCCTTCGCCTTCTGATAGTCCTTGCTGCGGCGGGCCAGTTCTCCCGTCTGGACGTACATCCGCGGGAACCACTCGGGGCGATCATCATCCGGAATCGCCTGAGCCCGTTCGCGTAAGCTGGCAAGCTGATCCCGGGCTTTTGCCAGCTGATTCTGATCCATGAAGAGCTGAATCAGCTGCAGTTCGATCTCGCCAACTTCGGCGGCGTCGCCGGGACTCGCGCCCGCTTCCTTGAGATAACGCGTGGCATACTCCTGCACCGCTTCAGTGTTGTTTTCACTCGCGGCGACCATCACCCGCTGATACAGCGCTCGCCGTTTGACGAAGTCGTCGATCTGCTGCCGTTCGAGAAGCATGTCGAGCCGCTGCCGGGCCGACTCAATCTCGCCATCGACGAAGTCACTCTCGGCGAGTGAAAGCAGGGCGTCATCGGCGCGATCGCTGTTCGGGGTTTCCTTCAGCAGAATCTCGAAGACCTGATCGGCCTGGGCGAACTGTTCGCTTTCGTAGTGCAGCAGAGCCCATTCATCGAGCAGTTTATCCAGTTCCGAACGTCGACTCTCCGGTTGTTTGCGGAGCTCTTCGTACGCGATCCGGTATGCTTCGGCCGACGGATCGACCTGCTTCTGCTGGCGGTAAATGCGAGCCGCTTCCCGAGCCGCTCGGTAAGCGACGTGATGAACTTCGTTCCCGGTCGGAACATCGGAGGGCGAGCGATGAGCCTGAGCCGTCTTCATGAACGCCTCCGCGGCTTCGATTTGCTCGCCGGACTTGAGTCGCGACATGCCTTTCATATAGCCGGCCTCGGCTGCGACCTGTGCGGACTTCGGAAAGTCACGCTGGAGTTTGTCGAATCGTTCATCCGCCTTCGCGAAGTCGCCCGCTTCGAAATAACTCCAGGCCTGTCCCGAGAGCGCTTTAATCGTCCAGTCTTCCGACAGGTTCAGATCGATCACCTGTTGGTAGAGCTCCTGAGCGGTCTCCCACTGCTGCCGGGCGTAACTCAGTTCGGCCAGCTGATAGGTCGCTTCGGCAAGCGTTGACGGAGCAATACCCGTGGAACGCAATTTCTCGAGAACCTCGCGAGCCGGTGCGACGTCGCCCATCTTGATCAGCACATTCATCCGCACGATATTCGCCTGCGTGAGCGAAGCGTCGTTGCCGATCAACGCTTCATATTGATCAAGCGATTTCAGAGCGGAGTCGTAAGCGGCGGTCTCGTATTCACTGTTCGCCAGCAGCAGCCAGCTTTCCGGATACTGGAGTTTCTCTGGTTCCAAATCGCGGGTGACGGGGCTGATGACCGCAATCGCAGCCGGGTGATTGCCCCGTTCCTGCAGCACGCGGGCGGCCTGATAGTGCGTCTGTTGAGTCAACGATTCGGTCGGGTCGGAAACCGACTTCAACACGCCATCCAGCAATTCGGTGGCTTTCGCGAGTCGCGTGGAGCGATCACCCAGTGATTCCGGCAGCGGATCCTTCCCGGAATTTTCCGCACTTAGCAGTCGGGCTTTGAGCAGCGTCGCTTCGCTGGTCTGACGCTCGGTTGGCTTCGTTGAGAATTCTTCCTCCGCCAGTCCCCACCCCTGGCCGAGCTGACCAGTCAGCAGGCAGGCTTCAATCGCCGCCAGTCGAGCAGCCACCGCGGATTCGCCGTTCGGATATTTTTCGAGGTAGTCGAGAAACAGCGGCAACGCCTGATCGTAATGGGCCAGCTGGAAACGGCAGTCGGCCAGCTGATAGTGAATCTTCGGCAGCAGATCTCCGTCCTGAGTGTTCTTCAGCAACTGATCGAGTCGCTGAGCAGCCTGCTCCAGATTGCCTGATCGCTTGTAAGTCTGGGCGATCCAGTACGAAGCCGTCGTGCCGTACTGTTCGCTCTGCTCGGCTGCAGCAAACTGCTCGACGGCCTTGTCCCAGTCTTCCAGAGAATACAGGGCATAGCCGGCATTCAGTCGGGCCAGAGCTGCGAGGCGTCCTTCAGGATCGCGGGTCGCCAGATCGGTAAAGGTCCCGGCCGCTTCCTGAAACTTGTTGTCCTGGAAGTAGAGCATGCCGAGATTGAAGAGCGACTCATCAATCCGTTGCGCCCCCTTCATCTCGGTCAACAGCTGATACTGATCGATCGCCGCAGCGTTCTTGTTCTGCAGTTCCAGCGACCGGGCCAGTCCGAAGCGGCTGTCTTCGACGAAACGTCCATTCGGGAACTTCTCCAGCGAGGCCCGAAACTGCTTCTCGGCTTCGACCGGTTTGTTCGTCCGCAGGTAGGCATCAGCCAGATAGGGCAGGGCCCACTCAACGAGCTGGTCATCGGGAGCCTTCTTCAGAAAGGCTTCGAAGTCGGTGATTGCCGAGTCGAAGTCGTCGAGGAAGTAGCTGCACTCGGCAACGCGGTACATCGCCTGCCCGAGGTTCTTGTTGTCGGGATGATTCTTGAGGAAGTCCCGCAGCACGTTGCGGGCATCCTTGTAGTTCTGCAGATTGACCAGGCTCTGTGCCAGATACAGCTTCGCAAGTGGAGCCTGACTGTGGTCCGGGTACGATTTCAGATAGCTCTGAAAAGTATCGCGTGCCAGTTCCCAGCGTTTCTGGCCGTACAGGGTGACCGCCAGCGTGTATTCCTCATCCGCCGGAGCAGCGGTTGCCGGGGTGACCATGAATAACTGACACAGAACCGCAAGCACGAGGAGACCGCAAAGACGACCTGTTGTCCGATTCCAGCGACTGCTCATATTCATGCTTCGTCTTATTACCAGTTCGTCGAATTCAAGATCCAGCTGCGGCGCGCGAGCGCGAAAACCCGCCTCTAAACGAACGACGGAATTCGCGCAAGTCCAGTAGAACTTCCGCCGTATTGTATCGCAAAGAGACAGGCAGAGGAAAATGTTTCATCACGAATGCCTACCGAACTCCCGATCCTTCGGCTTACGCAGAGTGTCTATCCTGCCAGATGTGCCGGTTTTGCGGGTTGGGCGTGCGTACGAAGGGGGCTGGTCGACATCGGCCGTGGGGGGAGAGGGTTAGCGTGAGGGCGAAATTCGGGTGACGTTCTTCGTGACCCGCTTGTGTTAACGAGCAACGGAAGGTCGCGGGATGATCGGCTGCTCCGGCAACTCAAGAGCAGATTCAAAATGGACTGCAGGCGAAGCATGAAAATGCTCTAGTTTGACTTCCCGAATCCCACCCTGCAGAATCGAGTCCTCTCGTTCGATGATTTCTCGTGCTCTTCTGAGGGTTCCCATGGCTCGACGCATTTCTTCGTTTGCACTTCCACTTCTGCTGCTCATCGCGGCTCTTTCGTGCCAGTCCACTGCAGTGGCGAAGGATTCTCCGCGGCCGAACATTATCGTCATCATGGCCGACGATCTCGGATACGGAGATCTGAGCTGTTACGGAGCCACGGAGATTGAAACGCCGCACATCGACAGTCTGGCGAAGGATGGGGTGCTCTTCCGCGACGGGTACTGCTCGGCTTCGACCTGCACGCCGACACGGTTTTCGTTTCTGACCGGAATGTACGCCTTCCGTCAGCCGGGAACCGGAATTGCTCCGCCGAACGCGACCTCGCTCATCCAGCCGGGCACGCCGACGATTGCTTCGGTTTTGAACGACGCCGGTTACAAAACGGCTGTGGTCGGAAAGTGGCATCTCGGACTGGGCGAAGGGCAGCAGCCGGACTGGAACGGCGACCTGAAGCCGGGGCCGCTCGAAATCGGATTCGATGAATGCTTCCTCCTGCCGACGACCAACGATCGCGTGCCGCAGGTTTACGTGAAGAATCATCGCGTTGTGAACCTCGATCCGGCTGATCCGCTCTGGGTCGGACGCAAGAATCCGGACGGGCAACCGACCGGACTGACGCATCGCGACACTTTGAAAATGGACTGGTCGCACGGGCATCACGACACCATTCACAACGGGATCAGCCGCATCGGTTTCTACTCCGGCGGACACGCGGCTCGCTGGCGGGATGAAGATCTGGCCGACATGTGGGTGAATGAAGCGAACCGTTTCATGGAAGCGAACAAGGATCAGCCGTTCTTCCTCTTCTTCTCTTCGCACGACATCCACGTGCCCCGCATGCCGCATGAGCGGTTCCAAAAGAAGTCGGGCCTCGGCTATCGGGGCGATGCGATTCTGGAACTTGACTGGCAGGTCGGGCAGGTTCGGGAAACCGTCAACCGCCTCGGCCTGGCGGAGAACACGCTGATCATCTTCTGCAGCGACAATGGCCCGGTTCTCGATGACGGCTACAAAGATGGAGCAGTCGAGCAGCTCGGCGAGCACGAGCCGGCCGGGCCGTATCGGGGTGGAAAATACAGCGGCTACGAGGGCGGAACCCGCACGCCGTTCATCACCTGCTGGCCGGGAACGGTTTCGCCGGGTGAGTCGAGTCACATCGTAAACACGATCGACCTGGCAACCAGCATGGCGGCTCTCGTTAACCAGCCGCTGCCGGAAAAGGCCTTCCCCGACAGCCTGAACGTGCTGCCCGCTCTGCTCGACAAGCCGGATGCCGAAGGGCGAACCGAGAATGTGGAGCAGGGGACCAATTCCCTCGGCTTCCGCCATGGCGACTGGAAATTGGTCGTCTACAAGAACGCCAAAGCAGCCGGGAAGACCTTCGAAAAGAAGGGTAAGGGACTCGTCGAGCTCTACAACCTGAAGAACGACCCGGGGGAAACGAAGGATCTGATCGACGAGCAGCCGAAGAAAGCCGAAGAACTCAAAGCTCGGCTGGACGAAATCCAGAAGAACCCGACGCGGTTTTAGCGAACCTGGCCGGGCCACTTCTCCGACTCATCCACCTCGATGGATGCGTTTCCCGTCGAAAACCTGCTGAACCTGATCGGGAGAAATACTGTCCTGTTCGGATTCGAGTGAGTATGATATGAAAGCCGCGCCTTGCCGCACCCACTCCAATCCTCCAGGACCATTGAACCGCGACCATGCGAAGTGAATCCGAAGTCCCGTTTACGGACAATCCGTTCTCCATTCCTGTTGCTGACCGTGTCAAGCGGCTGCCGCCCTATCTGTTCGGCAAGATCAATAAGCTGAAGTACCAGAAACGGGTGGCGGGCGTCGATGTAATCGACCTGGGCATGGGCAATCCGACCGATCCGCCCGATCCGTTGATCGTCGAAAAAATGACCGAAGCGCTGTCCGATCCTCGGAACCACCGCTATTCGGTTTCGAATGGCATCGCGAACCTGCGCAAGGAAGTGGCCGCCCGGTACTTCAAAAAGTACGGCGTCCGGCTCGATCCCGATAACGAAATCGTCACCTGTATCGGCTCCAAAGAAGGGTTCAGTCACCTTTGCCTCGCGCTCATGGGGCCGGGTGATACCGCGATTGTGCCGGCTCCCTACTTCCCGATTCACGTGTACGCTGTGGCTCTGGCCGCCGGAAACGTGATTTCGCTCGACTGCCGCGAGCCGGAGAAGTTTCTGCAGAACATCGCCTACACCTGCGAACATCTGTATCCGAAGCCGAAGCTGGTGATCGTCAACTTCCCGCACAATCCGAGCACGACCGTTGTCGAGCAGGACTTTTACGATGACCTCGTGAAGCTCGCCAAGAAGTACGAGTTCATGGTCATTTCGGACTTCGCCTACGCCGACATCGTTTTCGACGGCTACAAGGCTCCGAGCTTCCTCTCCTCTCCGGGAGCCAGTGATGTCGGGGTCGAGTTCACGACGATGAGCAAAGGCTACAGCATGGCTGGCTGGCGCGTTGGCTTCTGTGCCGGTAACCAGGAAATGGTCCGGGCTCTGGCCACCATCAAAGGCTATTACGATTACGGCCTGTTCCAGCCGACTCAGATCGCCGCCATCGTGGCGATGCGGCATTGCGAATCGGCTGTCGAAAGTGTCGCCGCGGAGTATCAGATTCGTCGCGATGCTCTTTGCGATGGTCTCGAACGGATCGGCTGGGAAATCGAACGCCCGAAAGGAACGATGTTCGTTTGGGCCAAAATTCCCGAGCCGTGGGCTCAGATGGGTTCCATCGACTTCTCAATGAAACTTCTGGACGAAGCCGGCGTCGCCGTGAGTCCGGGGCGCGGTTTCGGCGAAGATGGCGAAGGCTATCTGCGTCTGGCCATTGTCGAGAACGTCCACCGACTCCGTCAGGCCGTCCGTCAAATCGACCGCTGCCTGAACAAGTCCGCCGTAACCTCGGAAACCTGATTGCTGAACCGACATCGGGCCGCCCCCGGTTGAATCAACCGGGGTTCCCCCTGTTATCGTCACTCAAACCAGAGCGAAACTGGTTTCATGAAGGTTTTCTTCCCACTCCTCTGCGGACTGATGCTGTTGTGTGGGGACGGTGCGTGCTCTGTTTCACTGGCCGATGATCGTGAGTTTGTCATCGTCAATCCGGGCGATGCCCAGGAACGTTACTTCGCTTCGCTGCGGGAACGGCGGCTGTTTCAACTGGCCGAACTTCTTTGTCAACGGGCGTTGAATGACTCGGCCATGCGGCCGGGGGATCAGCTCATCTATCGACTCGAGCTGGCCCGCACATTCCGCGACCATGCCCACACCGTTCCCTGGTCGGAAGCGGTCGAACTCTGGCAGCAGGCCGCCCGAACTCTCGACGTGCGAGGATCTCATGCCGAACGCTGCCGCTTTGAAGCCGCCCTGTTGCAGGCATCGAAGCTGGAGCAGATTTTTTGGGTCCGTCAGCTCGATCCGAAGAACGCCGAACTGCTCCGCGAGTTGCAGACAATCGGACGGCGTGCGTTGCAGGAACTGGCCGACGCCCGGCAGATTCTCGATCGGCAGAAGCAATCCGGCAAACTAGGCCGCGATGAAGGAATTGCCGGAATCGATGAGGAAGCGTTGTATCTTGCTTTGGGCCGCGTTCACATCCGACTGGCCGAGGTAATGCGGGAGAACATCGCCGAACGGAACCGTCTGTTGTCGGAAGGCCGAACGGCTCTGCATGGGATGCGGCGTTCGCTGCTTTCAGATCAGAATTACCTGGAAGCTCAGCTGCTGCTACTGATAGCTGCCCGTCTTGAAAACCGACGCGGCGAATTCGATCGCCTGTACGACACCGTTCGTGCGGAATCCGATTCGATTCCGTTTCGTCAGCGAGCCGGGGCGGAACGGGTTCGCTATCTGCTCGAACAGAACCGCCCGACCGAAGCGGCGGAATTCGTCCCGAATCTGGCCGGTCCCGATGGCGAGCTGTCTCCGCAGTTGCGGGGGCTCCGTTTGCAGGCGTTGATCGCCATGTCGGTTGAAGTCCGTATGAAGGGTAACGATGCACTCGCCGAGCAGTTGATTCAGGAAGTGCGAGCCCGGATGGCTCAGCTCGCCCGGGAAGGACATACATTCGACGCCGAGCTGGTCGCGACCGAATTACGTGAGAGTTACGCGATTCATCAGTTCGGCCCGGAACTGGCTCAGATTGTGCGACTGGCTCGTGAAGCGGCCCGAGCGGGAAACGCTGCGGAGGCTCGGAAGCAGTACGAAGCCGGGATCGCGGTGGCGACAAACCAGGGGCGGTTTGAGCAACTGATCGAGCTGGCTCGTGAGATTGCCGCGGTTTATTTTCAGGAGCGGATGTTCGATCAGGCGGCCAGTCAACTCGAGTCGATCTGGCGAAGCTCTCCAAATCTTCCCGGTATGGAACAGGTTCATCTGCTCTGGATCACGAGCCTGCAGCGGCAATACTCGGCTGGGCCGAGTGTCGAACGTCTGAACGCCTATGCCGCTGCAATTGCCGATCATCTGCAACGATACGACGAGCGTGAGTCGAGCTTCGAAGCCCGCTGGCTGCAGGCGGAACTGACCTTTGCCCGTAAGCAGTATCGGCACGCGATTCTTGAGTACATGCAGTTCCCGCGGACGCACGAACGTTTTTACGCGGCTCAACTCCGGTTGGGCCAATGCTACGACGCACTGCTCTCCAGCGACGCGACCGCTTCGCTCGATGTGATGAAAGAAGCCGTGCTGTTCGGCAACCGGCTGCTTGAAGGAACCGACTGGGAGAATCTGCAGTCGCCCGCTCACGTCGATGCCCTGTTGAACGCCTGCCGGCTGTTGTTGAAGTACGAAACCGGCCTTCATCCCGTTCTCCCGACTGCGTTGAAACACCTGGAGCAAAGATTACAGATCACCGATTCCCCGATTGCAGCCGTTTCTGAACCAGCGGTAAGGCAACGCTGGCTGAGAATGGTGACTGCGTATCAGGGCATCATGCTGGCCCGGCAGGGGCGAGCCCAGGAAGCGATGGCGCTTTTCAGCAACGATCGCGTCACCGCCGGAGACGCCTCGGAAACGCTGTTTCTGGTTCACCAGCTGGCTGATGTCAATCCGCCCGATCCTCAGTCGGAACAGATCCTCGCCGAGATTCAGCTGCAGCTGATCCGCGATCTGACGTCGCCCGACAAAGCGAACGCACTGGCTCCAGAAGAGTTGATTGCTCTGCGGCTCGGCGAAGCGGAAGCCCACTACACACTGGGTCGACTCAGTCAGGCGATTCCCATCTATCAGGAAGTGGCGAAATCGACGGGGCCAGCCGATCCCATTACGCAGCGGCTCAGTTCACTGCTGCGGGAATGCAACAATGCCGAATGCTTCGGACAGCTCTATGATTTCTGGAAGGGGAAGGTCTCGACCACAAAACAGGGCAGCCGCGACTGGCACCGAGCCCGCCTCGAACTGGCCCGCGCCTGCCTCCTGACCGACCGGAAGCCGGAAGCGAAGAAGCTGGTCCAGATTACACAACTGCTCTACCCCACCACCGGCTCAGAAGTGCTCGACCGACAATTCGAAGAACTGGCGCAAAAGCTGAAATAGCAGCATCGCGACGCTTCGGGTTGAGAGTCCACCGTGGTGGTGTCTGTTTACGAGAGCAAAATCAGGGCGTCGGAGAGTTCATTGACGTCGTCGGTTTCTCGCGGCAGGACTTTGCCGAGTTCGTCGCCGAGCTGGTCGATCGTTGATTTCATCGAGGGAATGATCCCGCTGGTTCGGAAGCCGGCGGTCATTTCGTTGCAGAGCACATTCAGGCGATCCTGACCGAGTTGATCGAGAATCTTCTGATCGGCAATAATGACCGCCCGATGTTCAAACAGCGAGACGTAGATCATCACCCCGGTCGCTCCCGCGGTGTGATGGACCCGCTGATCGAAGAACATGGCCCGCGCTTTCAGCCAGACTTCGTCGGCCATCTGATCGACTGGCGTGAAGAGTCGACGGAGTCCATTGAACTGGCTTGCCAGCGACGCTCCGACCAGAAACCCGATCAGTGTCACGAGCAGAAAGGCGACGAGCTGCTGGACGGGATGTCCGGCTGCCCAGCTTCCTTCCGCCGTATCGATGGGCGGATAGAGAGCCCACGTGATTGCCAGCAGAATCAAACCGAGCCAGACGCCGGCGACATCTTCCGCGCGATCGTAACGCCCTGAGGCTTCCGCGATGACCGGAACGATCTCGGCGGACGTTTTCTTCTCCGCAGCCGCGATGGCGGCTGTGATCTCCGCCTGTTCCGGCTGGCCAAACTGCTTTTCGAGTGCGGTTGTCATCGCAAGTCCTGATGTCTCGTCAAACTGTGTGCGTGAATCGAATCGTTCAGAGCGAAAGTTACCAGGAGCCGCTCGCTCCTCCGCCGCCGGAGAAGCCGCCTCCGCCGAACGAGCCTCCCGAGAACCCGCCGCCACTGCTGCTGCCGGAACTCGTTGCCATGTGATACAGCACCGTGCCGATGGCGGCGAAGAGGAAGCCCCAGAACAGCCACGCCCACCCGCCGGTTCCTCTGCGGATCATCGAGACCACGGTGAAGATCCCGAGGGCGACCACGCCGATCATCACCGGGTAATACCAGGCCGGTTTGGGAGCAGCGGGAAGTTTCAGGTCGCGAGCCATCCGTTCAAGCGAAATGGCTCCCGCTTTGATGCCAGCCGAGTAGTCCCCTTCCTTGAAGCGGGGGATGATCTGTTCGTTCATAATCTTCTGGCAAAGTTGATCCTTCTCTCGTCCCCAGCCGGCTCCCAGCTCGATCCGGGCTTTCCGGTCGTTCTTGGAAACGAGCAGCAGAATCCCTTTGTTCCAGACGTTCTTGTTCACTTCGGCCGGACCGATCTGCCACTGGTCGAACAGCAGTCGGGCGAACGTCTCGATCCGCAGGCCCATCCCGCCGTGCTCGCTCATGGAGTTGATCGTGACAATCACCAGCGGAGCAGCCGTGTCGGTGAGCAGTTTGTCGGCCAGCTCTTTGATCTCGGCTTCATCTTCCGGCGTGATCAGATTGGCCCGGTCGAGGATGAAGTCCCGCTGCCCCGGCGGATCGAGCTCGATACGGAAGTTCTCCTGAGCCTGCACCATGGCGGGCTGCAGAAAACAGACGGACGTGAGCAACAACGAGAGCAGGATTCGCATCGGAGGGAAACTCTTTCGGGACGATTTCGTGTAGCCGGGATCTATTCTTCCGCGGATTTCAAATACGAACGGTAATTCTCCAGCTGCGGATCATCCGTTTCTGTCATGATTGTTTCCAGTTGAGAACGCAGATCTTCCAGAATCTCCCGCTTTCCGTTGTCATCAGAAAGATCGTCGCGGGCAGCCGGATCCTGTTCGTAGTTATAGAGTTCTTCCGGCTGGCGGTATTGAAACAGCTTCACCCGCTCGGCGATCTGCGGATCGTTCTCCGCGGCTCGCTGCATCGCTTTGAACGTCAACCCGTTTTGCGATTCATTCCTGAAGACCGTTTCGCCATCCGACCAGGCATTGAAGATGTAGCCATGCGTACGAGTCGTGATGGCCCGCATCGGGAACGGCTTTTTGCTGGAAAGCGTGTTGATGCTCGTGAAGACCCAATCGCGATTCTTCTGCGTGTCCCCGCGCAGAATGGACAGATAGCTGCGGCCGTCCATTCCTTTCGGGGGAGTCAACTGGAGTGCTTCAAGAACGGTCGGCATGAAGTCGATCCCCGAGACCATATGCTGATCGTCGACCGTTCCCGCCGAGATTCGGCCCGGCCAGCGGACGATCAGCGGCGTCTTCGTGCTGTTGAGGTAGCAGTTCGTCTTAGCGAACGGCAGCGGCATGCCGTGGTCGCTCATGAAGACGACGAGGGTATCGTCACGATGCCCACTTTCGTCGAGCGCTTTGAGCACGGCTCCGGTAATCGCATCGGCTCGATGCACTGAGGTGAAGTATTCGCTCAGTTCCTGACGAATGTCGGACAGATCAGGAAGAAAGCCGGGAATGATGACTTCGTCCGGCGAGCAGAACGGCTCCGATTCCGGATAAGCGGGCGCCCGGGCCTGCTTCTTGTTCTTATTGCCGCGGCGTCCCTGTTCCTGGGTACTTCCCGCGAACGGCCGATGCGGATCGTTGGAGTTCGCCATCAGAAAGAACGGCTTCTCCGCCTGATCGGCCGCTGCGAGAAATGTCTTCGTCAACTCGAAATACTTCTCGGGATCGCGACCCCGCCCCAGATCGTTCATCGCACCTTCGAAGTCCCAGCAGAACTTCTCCTTCGGCTCCAGGTGTTCAATCTTTGAGAGAATCCCGTTGTAGTAGCCGGCGTCTCGCAGAGATTCCTGCAACGTAGGGACGGCACGATCGATCGGATCGAAGCCGAGGGCTCCGTTGCGATGCGGATAACGCCCCGTCATCCAGACCGAACGGGTTGGCTGGCAGATGGCGATCGTGACATGAGCATGATTGAAACGCATGCCGTCCGCGGCGAGCTGGTCGATGTTCGGCGTGATCCCTTTCAGCGGACAGCCGAAGACGCCGACCGAGTCCCAGTTCATGTCATCGACCGTAATCATCAGCACGTTCGGCTGATCGGCGGCGTGTGAGAGTGATGGGATCGTGCAGAGCAGGGCGAACAAAATCAGCCAGACGCGGTGTCTCATGGGAACTCCCGGAGTGCAGAGAGGACGGGGGAATCGAGTCGAGTGGAGTTCTCGCCTCAACAGCCGGTAGAAAGCGGCCGATGTTCCTTGCGCCTGACTGTACCCGATGACGGTTCGTTCGCGAAAGCGTTCGCGCGGCTCGAAGAACGCCCATCCATGCAGCAAGGCCTTCACGACTCCTGTCGCAAAGGCCTTGCAGGTCAGCGAATTCGATTAACTTTCAGGATGGCCCAGACGTGTACGTCTGGGTGACCAAGTCCCGGGAAGTAGCTATTCATCGTAGAATCACTACTGACTCGTCGGATGAAAGCGTCGGCAGAGAGCGTCGGTCAGCGACCTCTTGTGGCTCTGCCACTCAGACGCACGCGTCTGAGCCAGCCTTTCGGATCGTCGTGGCTCGTCTAGTAGCTGCGTCGATTGTTCCGGTTCAGGTCGATGTGGATTTCTTCGATCTTGCCGCAATCGCACTTGATGACGATCAGGCAGAGTTCATCGCAGGCGTGCCGCATGGCGTCGTCCCAGTCCCGCTCGCAGTGAATGCGTTCGCCATCGACCCGCTTGATGACATCGCCTTCTTCCAGACCGGCGTACCAGGCCAGCGAGCGACGTTCGACATCGTGAACCTTCATGCCGTGTCGGCAGATCTCTCCGTAGAAGCCGAGCTTCGGAGGCTTGCTGCAGCTGACCGGGCGGCGAACTTCGCAGCTCGGGGTGCTGACGCGGTAGTGCGAAGTGCGATAGCCGCTCGAAGAACAGCTGCCGGCTTCGGCAACCGGAACGATGAAGGCGGTGAGAACGGCGAGGGTCGAGATCGAAACGATGAGGCGATTCATGTAATTCACTCCTGTCTTGTGAGTGGGCCCGGCGATGACTCGCCAGTGTTGTGTGTTGTGTCCTGCCTTTAGAAGCGAAGCAAAGGCGGAGCAGGGGACAGAAGTGACGGACTTTTTCCGAAAGTTTTTCGAAAAGAGGCCGAAACGCGCTTCGGGATTGGGAATGGCTGTGGGAACTATCGCGTGTTCTACACGAACTCGGCTCTGCAGAAAAAAAGATCCCAACCGGAAGCGCGGTGCTTCGGGTTGGGATTCAAAGAATTCAGGAGTGGTGGCTCAGTCAGGTGCCAGTCGTGCCTTCTTCGTCAACCTGCTTGTCGATCACATCATCCTGGTAATCGTCGAGACGGTGCTCGGCTTCCATGGCGAGTTCTTCGTCCTGGATGTAAGTCTTGCCGCGATAGAACTGGGCGAAGATCACGAACAGGACGGCCGTCACCAGCATGCAAACGGTGAAGAACTGGTAGTACTGCACTTCGGT
This sequence comes from Rubinisphaera margarita, assembly GCF_022267515.1. Lineage (NCBI taxonomy): Bacteria > Pseudomonadati > Planctomycetota > Planctomycetia > Planctomycetales > Planctomycetaceae > Rubinisphaera > Rubinisphaera margarita. The sequence goes on from NZ_JAKFGB010000009.1 coordinate 639,621, forward strand.
CAGTTTGCTCGTGCCGTCTTCGTTCTGAATGTAATGGTTCACGCCGGCGACAAAGAAGTTGCCGAGCGACACACTCAACAGATACAGCCCCATGATGAACGACTTCATTCGCTTCGGAGCCTGCGTGTAGGAGAACTCCAGCGACGTGATCGACACCATGATCTCGGCTGCGGTGATCAGCACGTAAGCCCAGAAGTGCCAGATGATGTGCGGCGTCTCTCCTGCAGCGATTCGCATCTCCAGCCATGCCGGCAGAGCAAAGGCCGGGACGGTGAGAAAGAGTCCAATCGCAATCTTGCGTAGCGGCGTGACCGTGAAAAACCTGCCCATCGCCGGGTAGATCACGTAGGAAAACAGCGGGATGAAGATCATCACGAGCACGGGATTGATCGCCTGCAACTGCGACGGCTGCACGTCCCACCCGCCAACAGAGCGGTTCATCGACTGGGCCTGAATCACCCAGGCCGAGGCGGTTTGATCAAACAGAGCCCAGAACATCGCGATGAAGAAGTAGAGCGGGATCAGATTCAGAATGGCCAGCAGACCGGTCTTGCTGAAGGTTTCCCGGAAGAAGCTCGTTCCGGCCGGTGGGATATGAGCGTATTTGTTGCGGCCCATCCAGAAGGCGAAGGTGGCAATCGCCATCAGCACTCCGGGAATTCCGAAGGCGACACTCGGACCGAACTGCGTCAGCAGCACCGGAATGAGCAGCGTCGAAATGGCGGAGCCGAAGTTGATCGAAAAGTAGAACCACTGGAACACCCGCGGCAGCAGGTGGTGATTGCGTTTTCCGAACTGGTCCCCCACGTGCGAGGAGACACACGGTTTGATCCCCCCGGACCCGACGGCGATGAGGGCCAGGGCGATAAAGAGCATCGTTCGTGGATGGACGCCGGTCACTTGAGGCAAATCGACGAGAGCCATGGCCACATGACCAAAGCAGTACACAATCGACAGCGAGATGATGATCCGGTATTTCCCGAACAGCCAGTCGGCGAGGATGGCTCCGAAGATCGGGAAGAAGTAAACGGCCGAGCCAAACCCGTGCAGCCACTCCCGGGCTTCTTCTTTGGACATCGGGGCGACTTCTCCCTGCATGTCGAGCAGGAAGGAAGTCATGAAGACGGTCAGGATCGCCTTCATGCCGTAGTAGCTGAAGCGCTCAGCAGCCTCGTTCCCCACAATATAAGGAATGCCCGGAGGCATGGTTTCGATGTCGTAGGGGGCTGTCGCGTGCTTCTTCTGACCGGCCATGGGCAAACTTTCTTTCCTCAGCGTTCCCTGTGATTCACACGCAACCGCACGATGGCTGTCGTGAGTGTCGTGCAGAATAGAGAACCTGCGGCAACTGGTCGAGAGAGATTCCCGAGTGGACCCCCGGAAGGGAGAGAGCTTACTCCTTCAGAAGATGCTTCTCGAAGCCGGCTGACGAGTGCTGCTCGAAACCATCGTCTGTCCCAAGCACGATGAGGGCCGAGGCCGAGTACTTCTTCAGAATGGCCAATCCTTTCTCAGGGCCCATCACGGAAAGAGCCGAGGCGAGGGCGTCCGCATTCATGCCGTCCGGGGCGATGACGGTCACGCTGCTCGATTCGGTGAGGCCGATTCCGGTCTTCGGGTCGACGATGTGCGAGTATCGCGTGCCGTCGATCTCCACATAACGGCTCGCATCGCCGGATGTGGCGACGGAACAGTTGGCGAGCTTCAAAAACACGTCCGGCTCCCCCTGAGGGCTCTTCAGCGGGGCGATGCCAATCACCCAATGCTCGGCTCCGGTGGGCGGGTCGCCGACGACGATATCGCCGGACGCGTCGATCAATGCTCGGTCAATTCCCTGGTTTTTGAGGACTTCGAGGGCTTCATCGGCTGCATAGCCTTTGGCGATCGCCCCCAGATCGAGCTGCAAATCGTCCTTCAAAAACTCAACTGTCCGACATTCCGGATGCAGTCGCAGCAAGCGGAAGCTCGTGCGGCTCAGAGCGTCTTTGAGAGTCGCCTCCTCTGGCAGCGCATTCTTGCGATAGGCCCGCCGCCACAGATCAGTGATATGGCCGACGGTGACGTCGAATGCCCCGCCGCTGCGGCAGGACATTGTCTGGGCGGCTGACAATACAGTGAACAAATCCTCGCTGACTTCGGTTTTCTCGCCTGTTTTCGCCTGCTGGCAGAGCTGATTCAGCTCGCTGTCGGGGTCGTAATCGGAGAGGGCCCGGTCGATCTCGCGAACGCGGGCAAACACGGCCTTCTGGGCGGCAAGAGCGTCTTCGTTGGAGTCGGCTTCGAACTCGATTCGCCAGGGGACTCCCATGCAGACCTGTTGAAACTGATAGCGGGCCGGAGTGGTATCGGAGATTTCGGATGCACGTACTTGACAGTTTTCAAGTCCCATGACCACTATGATAGACGCAAACCCGTGAATCAGTGCGGACCGGACTCGATCTTGCAGCCGGGAGCGAAGATTCACTTGAACAGCGGATGGTCCCCGTTCACAATCCCTCCACACAATCCCTCCAGTTGTTTGCGGAAGAACTCTCGAAAGATCGAATAGATGCAACATACTTCACGAATCCTGTTGTCGTTGAGCCTCTGGGCGACTACGGCAGTCATTGTTTCGCCCCTGCAGGCGGCCGACAAGGCTGTGCCGGCAGAAGACGTGACACTTAAGCCGTTCACCGTCGAACTTCCTTACACCGAGATCACGTTCGATATGGTGCCGATCCCCGGCGGCGAGTTCCAGATGGGCAGCCCTGAAGAGGAAGTCGACCGCCAGGACGATGAAGGTCCCGTTCATAAGGTGAAGATCGAACCGTTCTGGATGGGCAAATGCGAAGTGACCTGGGACGAGTACGACACGTACCGTTACAAGCTCGACGTGCAGCGCCGCGAACTGGCCGGACTGGATGCTACCGACATCGACGTGAAGGCCGATGCCGTCACCCGACCGACCAAAGAATACCGCGACATGACGTTCGGCATGGGACACGATGGCTATCCCGCCATCTGCATGACCCAGCTGGCTGCGAAGTCCTACTGCGAATGGCTCACGGAAATTACGGGCGACTATTATCGTCTGCCGACCGAAGCCGAGTGGGAATACGCCTGCCGAGCCGGCACGACCACCGCTTACTCCTTCGGCGATGATCCGGAAGATCTCGACGATTACGCCTGGTACTACGACAACGCCGACGAAAAGTACCAGAAGGTCGGCCAGAAGAAGCCGAACCCCTGGGGACTGTACGACATGCACGGCAACGTGGCCGAATGGTGCCTCGACCAGTACAAGCCCGACTTCTACAAGCAGTTCGACGGCAAAGTTGCCGACAACCCGATGGCCGTCGTTGAGACGCTGTATCCCCGCGTGGTCCGTGGCGGCTCCTGGGACGATGATCCCGATTTCCTCCGCAGCGCATCACGCCAGAAGTCTGATCCGCTCTGGAAGGTTCGCGATCCTCAGCTGCCCAAGAGCATGTGGTATCACACTGACGCTCTGCACGTCGGCTTCCGCGTAATCCGCCCGCTGCGTCGTCCGAGCGAAGCCGAGATCAAAGACAAAGTCATGCATCCGGATCCGCCGCCGGAACTGATGAAGTAATTCCGGTGAGCACAGAAAAAAGCCGCGACTGGCATGAGTCGCGGCTTTTTTTACGTCGGGCGTGAACCCCGGGTGGCCCTTCAAGTTCCCTCGCTCCCCCTTTGGGGGAGAGGGTTAGGGTGAGGGGGAAATGCGTGCGGCGTGCTTTGTGGGCCGTACTTCCCGATTGAGTAAGCACGTCACTGGTTGAGCCTTCCGGGGCCGTCGGGTTTCAGCACTGTCATTCCGACGGCCGCTGAAGACAAGCCTCCTGTTGCCCTGCAACACAGAGATGAATCTCTGTGTCATCCGCTGTGGATAAGTCGCGGGTACGGGTTTGCTTACTTTTCTTCGCCGCGAAGCAGGCCGTTTTTGTCGAAGGCCGTGTCGGGGAAGCAGTCGAGCATTTTGCGGATGAGTTGCTGCAGAGCGTTGAGCGAGTCGTTCTTGCGGATGCCGGAGACCATCTGCCAGTTGAGATCGGACGTCGGGAGACGTTCGGGCAGGCGGAGTTCGGGGAACACGACGGAGAGACGCTGCTGGCCCCATTCGCGGGCGCGGCGGTTGTTGTAGAAGATGTCGTCGACCTCGTGCGTGAGTGCGAGGTGGGCACAGAGGAAGTCGGACCACATCTCGGCGTTCTTCCGGAGTTGATTGAGGCTCCGCATGCGAGCCGCGTCGATGCTGTGACCAGCCAGAACCAGTTTCAGACAGCGGATCCGTACCTGCATCTGGGAAGCGAGCACACTGCGGGCGATCGGTTCGACATGCCGCTTTCCGGCGGCCTGATCGGCGGAGCGGAGAATCGTGTACCAGACGCGATGCAGAACATCAGCGCGCAGAATATCTCGCAGATCCGGTTCATACTCCAGCCAGCAGTGCCGGCGGCGAATGGGATTGGAGTCTTCGAGGACCCGCTGGCAGATCGCCAGATTCTGCATCCACGTATTCGTCAACTCCCGCGAGTACGACCAGTAGGCATGCAGCGGAGCATCCTTGATCAACTGCGAATGCTGGACAAGACAGTCGGCGTGCGCCACGAGTTGGGCGGCGGCGTCAACAGTATGCGAGAGGTTCAATAGACCGTTCCTGACTATCAGGGAGGGTGATTCGTGGGATCACGTCACCCGCACATAAAGACACGGTGAGGCAGAACCGCCGGCTGGTTCGTCCCTGGACGCAGCGGCTTCTGTCGAAGTGGCGGGGCGAGAACTGCTCCATCGTCCCGACACCGTTCTTCAATGCAGTTTGAATGCCGGGACACCATCTGTCATCCCGTGAGTCGCATTCCTGTCGGGGAACGCTCGTTTCGGGGCGTACAGAGCCCCCAGTCGCTACAATCCCAACCGAATGACTCCGGAATTCGCGCATTTTTCATGGCGGAAGGCAGAAATCGCCGTCGCCGGCGTCCGGCTTCTCGCCCGGCCAAATCGTGTGTGTTCCGATTTGTCATCATGGCTGTTGATTCGCGGCACCTGTCCGGAAGGTCCGCTGCGGGTTCGCCCATGGTCGCCGAAACTGTAAAATCTCTCTCAAGTCTTTCCGGATCAGGACGAGGAACCATGGTGGGGTGTTCCGAGGCCGAGACGGTGAATTCCGCCCGTTTTCCTGTCGATTCTTTCGCGTTGGATTACACGTAAGTCCTGAACTGACAATGGATAGAAACAAGACAGAAGGAATCGTCATTCGACAGGTCGACTTCAGTGAGACCAGTCGCGTGGTGACGTTTTTCACGCGGGACTACGGTCGCATCTCGGTCCTGGCGAAGGGGGCCAGGCGGCTCAAGAGCGCGTTCGAGGCTGCTATTGACCTGTTGACGAGATGTCAGATAGTTTTCCTCCACAAATCCACATCCAGTCTCGACATTCTTACGGAAGCCAAGCTCGTTAACCGGTTTCGGGCGGAGTCGCATCAGGTGAATGCGTACTACGCCGGTCTCTACGTGGCCGAGCTGCTTCAGTCCCTTTCCGAGGAGTTCGACCCTTACCCCCGCTGGTACGATGCCGCGGTCGTCACATTGAGCCGGTTGCAGTCGGATGCCGACTTCAGACAGGCCGTGATCCGATTCGAGCTCGTCACCCTGGCGGAACTGGGGCTGCTGCCGGAATTTGAGCAATGTCAGTGCGGACGTCCAGTCGAGGAAAATTCCGAACGCTGGTCGCTGTGGATTCAACAGGGAGTCTTGTTGTGTTCGCAATGTCGACATCACGAAGCGTCCGCGCGACCGCTGACCGGCGAGGTCCTGTCGACGCTGCGCCGACTGAGCCATTCCGACATGGCCGACGAGACAATTCCTCCCATTCCCGACATACAACTCCGCATCATCCGTCCTCTGCTGACGGCTCTGATTTCGAACATTATCGATCGTCGACCCAAGATGCTCGCCTACCTCAAGTTCTGACCGTTCCGGTCGAACTCCTCCGGCTTCCAGCCACCCTCCTGCGCAGTCTGTCTCAATCCCTCGAGCAGGACTTCGCACCCGTCCTTTCTCTGAATTTTCGCCGGCGTCCTGCTGGTGACCTCCCACCTCACCTCACTCCCATCCTGAGGGCAAGGTCGATCCTATGAATATTTACCGCATGATTCTCCGCTGCCAGCGGTCTCTGGTGCAAACCAGCCTGACCGGGGCCATGCTTTGCGCTGTCGGCTGCCAGACGTTCCGCTATGGCGAGAGCGAAGGCAAGGGCGGTCCGCTCGCCACGCCGATTTCCGCCGAAACTTCGATCGATGGCGTGAAGGGCCCGCTGGAAAAACAGCTGCTGGCCAACCGCAGTCAGTCGATCGTCGATCTGGCCGCTCATCAGAACACCCCCGACTTCCAGGAATACCTGGCGGCCAAGCAGCTTTACGATGCCGGCAAGTACTCCGAAGCCGAGACGGCCTTCAAGGAGCTGGCCGACCGTCTCGAACTCGACGAGAATGGTCAGTATCGCAAACGTAGATTCTCGAACTGGTACAAACCGCTTTCCGAACGGGTCGCCAGCTACACCGATGGTCCGATTCGGGAAGACGCCGTCTTCATGGTTGCCGAATGTCGGTACCAGCAGAAGGAGTATCCCGGCGCTCAGGACATGTACCTTGGCCTGCTCAAGGTTTATCCGCACACGCGGCACCTGGAAACCTCGACGCAGCGACTGTACGACATCGCCCGCATCTGGATGCAGTTCAAGCCGACCACGAACAAGGATGTCGAACTGGCCGCCTACGAAGATGCCGGTCGGGCCAGCAAGCCGGAAGTTGTGAACGATCCCGACTACGATCGCCCCAGCTTCTTTAATCTGACGGATCGCAAGCGACCATTCACCGACACCGAAGGGCGCGCTCTGGAATGCCTTAAGGCGATCTGGTTGAACGACCCGACCGGGCCGCTCGCTGACGACGCCCTGATGCTGACCGCCAGCCATTACCTTCGTACGGGCCGAAACTTTGAAGCCGCGGAGACCTATCGTCTGCTGCGGGAAGAGTTCCCGGACAGTCCGCACGTGAAAGACGCCTACCTGCTGGGAGCCCACGTGACGCAGGCTTCGTATCAGGGGGCTCATTACGACGGCAAGGAGCTTTCCGAAGCTCGTCAACTGCGGTTGATCGCTCTCAATTCGTTGGGGAACCTCGATGAAGAAGAGCGGAAGCGGCTCGAAGCCGAACTGCAGCAGGTCGATGACGCGACCGTGGCCCGTGATTTTGCGGGGGCACTCTACTGGCTGAATCGCGGTCGATTCGAAGCGGTCGAGATGCACTGCCATCACATCATTAATACCTATCCGAGTTCCAAATACGCTGGCAAGGCACGCGGACTGCTGACTCTGTTGCCGCAATACAAAGAGCAGAATACGCTGCTCCTGGCGATGCAGCACATCACCGCCGACGACATCCCGTCGGTCGACAACATGCCGTCGCAGACTGCGGAAGCTCCGCCGATGCCGCCTCAGCAACCGCAGACGCAACCTGCGCCCGCCGCTCCGGAACCTCAGGAAGAAGAAGCTAAGCCGCGTTACTTCCCATCGTGGGGAATTCCCAAGCTGAAGCCGATTCCAATTCCGGGCTTCCAGGGCGACGAACCGGCTCCGCCTGAACCGGGAGACGCTCCGCCTTTCAATCCGAGTCCCGGCGAAATGGCACCCGGACGTGCGACGCTGACACTGGGCGAAGAGCCGCAGAAATAGTCTGATTTGAGGTCATGACCCGTCGAGATTTCCTGAATCTGTTCAGCTGTGTGGCTGTTGGCGCGATCGCCGGCTGCGGCTACAGAATCGGCGGGCCGTATGACCCCGAAGTGCGGTCGGTCCACGTTCCGATTTTCACCTCGGACCTGTTCCGTCGTGATATCAACATCGAGCTGACCGAAGCGGTGCAGAAAGAGATCCGGGCCCGCACCCCGTTCCAGATCTCGTCCGCCGAGCATGCCGATACCGTGCTCATTGGCCATGTGGTCGAAGTCCGCAAGGACGTTCTCGGCGAAACCGCCTTCGACGATCCCCGACAGCTGCAGCTCGGGATTGGTGTCGAAGTCCTCTGGGAAGAGAACCACACCGGACAGCTGCTCGCCCGCCATCAGGTGCCGATCGACGCCCCGACGCGACAACTGCTGATGCAGGCCAACTTCGCCCCGGAAGTCGGTCAGTCCTTCGCAACCGCCAAGCACGAAGCCATCACCCGCCTGGCTCGCCGCATTGTCGACCTGATGGAAATGCCCTGGTAGCACTATCCGCCAGAGATCATCGAGGGTGGCCCGTCCGCCTTAGCGGGCGGATCGCGACAGCGACAAGAGGCAGCGGGGATGCACGGAGCCATCGTCCTGTTAGGCGCCCATGCCGGGATGAGAAACGCGAGGACAGAAGAAAACCACCAGAGACACAGAGATCACAGCGAACGAACGTCGCGAGTCGTCCTGGCAAGCCGCCGCTACAGCTTGCTCTTCAACTCAAGGACGGCGACCTCTTTTGCTTTCGCTTCGACTTCGACGGTCAGGTCGAGTTCTTTCCAGCAGTCGGGGAAGTCGGCGACGTCGATGAAGTCATGATGCCGTCGCGGCTTCGGGCCGTGCCAGCCTTCGAGAGGGCTGGAGATATGGAACAGCGGCTCGCGGTTTTTCCATGTGGCCAGAGCATGCACGGTCGCTTCTTCGATGGAGTATTCATCCGGGCGGCAGCGATGGTGATGGACATCGTAAACGAACGGAATCCCCTCATCGCGGCACAGGGGAAGCAGGTCAACAGGAGTGTAGGTCACATCATCGTTCTCGACGGTCAGCCGTTTGCGGGCTCGCGCGGACAGCCGGTTCAGATTGCGGGCGAATTCAGAGAGTGCGAGCTGCTTGTCGCCGAAAGCGCCTCCGCCATGAATGTTGATGACATCGGCTCCAATCCACTCGGCGACCTCGGCCTGATACTCGATCTCCAGCAGCGAACGTTCGACAACATCCTCTCGCTGCGAGTTGAGAACTACGAACTGATCGGGATGAAAACAGGTTCGCAGATTGTTCTTCCGGGCGAATGCTCTGCACTTTTTGAAGCGGGCGATGATCGTTTCCGCATCGGGAAGTTCGGCGATGTCGTAGCCACACTCGTCGTGCGTTTTCAGCGGCAGGATCTGACTGTTCACCCGAAAGCAGCCGATGCCGTTCTCGCCACAGAATTGCAACGCGGCATAGAGCGCATCGGCATTCGACAGGCAGAGCCGACTCAGTTTCTGCAGCGAATCGGCCCGTTCCATTTTGCTTGCGGCTGCGACCGTCGTCGTGCAGAACTTGATCGGTTCATCGCGGAACGTACAGCAGAGGCCCAACCGAATCATATCCGCGACCAGTTCATGGCCGTAATCGACAGTTGAAGCACCGTCGCAATCGACACCCATGTCAGATACGGAAGCTGGACCAGAGCGATCCAGCGGCTGGACGACCAGACGACGATCATCATCCAGATAATCGTCGACCACACAATCAGGATATCAATCGTCGCCAGCGGCAGGCTTTGCAGTCCGAACATCAGTGGCGTGAAGCTGAGGTTGGCCACCAGATTGATGGCGAATGGAATCGCGACCCGCACCGGCCATTTCCGCCGGGCGACCTGCACGAAAACGTATCCGAACGTGATGACGATGATCGGATACAGGATCTGCCACATCAGCGAGATCGTCGATGGAGCCGGGGTCCACTCCGGTTTGGCGAGACTCTGATACCATTCCATCCACGACATGAAAACGCCTGATTGCTGAGAGACTGAAGGCCGACCGCTCGATTCTAGACCGGACACTTCAGGATGAAACCCCCGCCTTCCGAAGCGAAGGGGAAGAAACGGCTCATTGAGCGTAGCTGATCATCGCCGTGACTACGGCTGCGAGAATCACCAGAACGAAAGCGAACTGCAGGAGAATCCCGAGCAGCACCGCGGTGAGTCCGACCGCTCGGCTTCCCGAGCCGCGATACCGCGACCAGATGACTGGCAGGCAATAAACGATAGCAGCCAGCGGACTGAGAAGCGTGGCGATCAGAGCAGCCTGAACGGCCAGTTCGGGAAGTCGCGCCCATCCAGCGAGGGCGAGCGTAAGAAAGCTGAGCAGCGGACTGAAGAACACGAGCCACCAGACGCCGGGGCGGGTCGCAAATGCAGCTGCGGGTGTTGACTCGGCAAGGGGAGTACTCAAAACAGGACTCCATCACGGTTTCCGTGGTTACTCGTCGGGCACTTCCAGACGACAGCAGCCGAAATCGAGATGCTGCTTTCCGCCGCGGCTGACGGCCGAGACATCCGGATGCAGCCGGTAGAGCATGAAGCGACCCTGCTTCGTCTTTTCAACCAGCCCGGCGTGATACAGGATGCCGAGATGGTGGGAGATGTTGACGATTTCCTCGCTCAGGCTCTCCGCGATCTCCGTCACGGTTTTCTCGCCATCCCGCAGCAGGTCCACAATTCGCACGCGAATCGGTTCGCCCAACGCTTTGAGCTTTTCCGCACACAGTTTCGATTGAAGCCGATCCTCAGCCACGAACCCTATCCGTTCTCCAGGAACTTTCTGATGCTGTCATGCTCGTCTGAATCCGTATGGCCATGCGAAGCACGATAGATAATACCAAGAGAAAGTGGCGCGAGACAGGTTCATTTCAGAATCTTTCCCGTCCTCACGACTGGACACAGACGCGCTGTGAGCCAGTGCAGGATTCAAAGCTCGTTGCGATTCCGGAAAGATACTTCGGACACGGAATGCGATCGAGGATACGTTGAAAACAGGGTTGAGTCCGGGAGAGCAGGGCTCGAATGCAGCAGGTCCGGCACCCGGAATCGGTCCGGTTTTGGTCCGCAGTTTGCGTTTTTATCGTTCTGCAGTTCGCTGTCGCAAAAAAGTCTGCGAGAAACGCCTTCGACTGGAGGATGACCGATCAGCCTGCTGCTTCAGTGCCCGACGACGCCTGGTGCGCAGCCGTCGACGCTGAAGGAATTGCGGTTCGGAAGATTCCGGGTAAGATCGAGGGGGAGTCCGAGCGACTTTGAAGTGTATCAGCCGACTGCGAATCCGAAATTACACGCACACGTGCACGAAGGGGAGAGCGATGCTGAAGACACCGAAGATGAACGACGTGAGAGAATTGTCCGCAGAGGGAGGCGAGCCGTGTGTGTCGATCTACCTGCCCACACACGAGAAGGGACCAGAAACGCGAGAGGATCCGATTCGTCTCAGGAACTGCATTAATGAGGCAAGCAAACAGCTGGCCGACTGGGGAATGCCCGGCGGAGAAATCCGACTTCTGTTCCAGCCGTTCGAAGATCTGCATCGCAGCGACGGTCCAGCCGAGGCTCAGGAGTTCTGGCAGCATCAGGGGGCAGGGCTCGCAATCTTCGTTTCACCCAATCAGGAACACCAGATTTTCTCGCTGCCTGATGAAGTTCAGGAGCAGACGATCATCGCTCCGCGGTTCCATGTGCTTCCGCTGCTCGGGGCCCTTCAGCACGATCGACAATTCTGTCTGCTCGATGTCAGTCAGAATCAGGTCCGACTGTTTGAGGGTTCGCGGACGGGGCTCACCGCAGTGGAACTCGATGATCTGCCCGGTTCGCTGATCGAAGTCATCAATGGCCATCAGCAGAAAGGATTTGCTCTGCATTCCTTCGGGGGACAGCCGGGGGCCAAAGATCAGGCTGTGCCGCACGGACACTATGAACACGATCGGCACGCGGAATACAAGGAGTTTCTTAAGGCGGTCGCAAAGCCGCTCAATGAGTATCTCTACAACAGCCATAAGCCGCTGGTGTTCGCGGGAGTCGATGAGCTCTTCTCGTATTTTCGGAAGGAGTGCGACTATCCGCATCTCGTGTCCGAGCCGATCTCGGGAAATCACGACAACATGAACCCGGCGGAGTTGCATAAACTCGCCTGGCCAATGGTCGAGAAGCAGATCGGGGAGGATGAGCAACTTCTTCTGGATCGCTGGGGCGAAGCCCGCACGTCGCCGGCCGGCAAGGAGTCGATTGCCGAGATTCTCATCGCTGCGCAGGATGGACGAGTGGAAACGCTGCTGTTGCAGGAAGGGCACCCGATCTGGGGAACCTTCGATGAAGAGCAGCGTTCGATTTCCAATGCGGATGAAAACGCAGCCGACAACTACGACCTTTGCAACGTCGCTGCCCTCAAAACTTTGAGAGCCGACGGCGAAGTCCGGTTGATTAATGGCGATCAGTCCTTCAGCGAGGACGGTGTCGCCGCAATCTTCCGCTATTGATTTTCCCCTCCTTTGGGAAGCGCCAACAGGCTGAGGTCCAGGGCAGGACCTCAGCCTGTTGCATTTGGGAGAGAGAATCAGTTCGTGCTCAATCCGCCATCCAGAACGAACACCGAGCCGGTCGTCCAGCGAGCTTCGTCGGAGGCCAGATAGACCGCCAGATGCCCGACTTCCTCGGGCTCGCCGAGCCGCCCCATCGCGAACGCTTCGCTGACAAACTTTTCGTAAGCCGCCCGCCGTTCATCGGAAAAACCGGCGATCATGTTCTTCGTTAATGGGGTCCGCACGGTACCGGGGGCAATCGCATTCACTCGGACGCCAGTCGGCCCGAGTTCCAGAGCGAGTGCTTTGGTCAGCGAATTAATGCCGCCCTTTGTCATCGCATACACCGAAGCCGGCCGTCCCGGAATTAACCGATGAGCCGAGGTCGAAGAGATATTGATTACGTTCCCTCCCGCCTTCTGAAGCAGCGGAAGCAGAGCCTGCGTGAGCACATACGGCGTGAGGAGATTCAGTTGAACCTGGTCCTGAATCTCGGCGGGAGGGACATCGGCGAACGGGGTGAAGCGGGCCATGCCGGCGTTATTCACCAGAATATCGCAGCGCTCCCATGCCGATGTAATCTCCTCGGCGGCGATCTGAACCTGCACGGGATCGGTCAGGTCGGCTGCGATACTGCGGACCGTTCCGCCGGCAGTCGTGAGGAAGCGAGCTGTCTCCTCGAGTTTGTCCCGATTACGGGCAATGAGCCAGACTTCCGCACCTTCAGCCACGAAGGCGGCGGCGATCGCCAGTCCGATTCCGTCGCTGCCGCCCGTAATAACTGCCCGCTTCTGCTCAAGTCGACCGCGCTGCTGAGACATGCTGTCATCCTTTCGGTGCGTAAGGAACCGGAGTCAACTCCGGCGATGAAAACGCCCTCAGGACACGATATTCAGGCAGCGGTTCGCCAGCGGCATTAACCTTCGGCGATGTTGACGAACACCTTGAGTACACTCGAATCGGAAAGCAGCGGCAGAAGTTGTTCGTACTTCTCCATGCCATCGACAGGATGCGTCAGAATTCGCTCGAGCACACCCGGGTACATCGATGAGCCGAGGGCCAGATCGGCAATGCCCGACTGGAAGTGACGGAAGTTTCCGTTGACCGAACCGAGCAGCAGCTTGTTACCGAGCACCCACTCCAGGTTGATTTTGTCCGACTCGATTTCCGTGCTTCGCGATCCGCCGGTCACGCTGGTCAACACCAGGGCCCCGTTCAGATTCAGGACGTTCATGCACTGGAAGGCGATCATACTGTTCCCGGTCGCTTCGATGATCAGGTCGGGACGACCATGTTCGCGAGCGACATCGTGGAGACTCTGATTCTTGGTGCTGACATACCGAGCCCCGAAGCTCTCCGCGATCTCGGCTTTCAGGTTTCCTTCGGCCGGACTGCGAGCGATCGTACAGACATCGAGCCGACGAAGCTTGAGCATCATCGTAGCGAGCAGGCCGATCTGACCGGCTCCCATCACCCAGGCCGTTTTCGGTTCCCAGACCTGCAGACGTTGTTGAGCCGCGTAAGCCTGCTCGATGGCCTTGGCACAAACGCTGGCTGGTTCCGCGAGTACGCCGAGATTCTTCAGAGCCCCCGGGTACTTCACAATGAACTCGGCGTCGTCGACGAAGTACTCCGTCATGAAGCCGTGCAGCAGGTTGATGCCGCGTTCGAAGTACGTTTCCTCGCTCGTAATATCAGACCGACCGATGCGGTCGTAGATCGACTTGCCGGGACGGCGAACGGTGCAGGCGACGTAATCGCCCGGCTGCACGTGGGTGACAGAACTGCCGACTTCTTCGACGATGCCGAAGGCTTCATGACCGATCACGAGGTAATCGTCGCCGGCCGGCGCGGCTCCATAGAGGGCTTCGTTGATCTCCATGTCCGTGGCGTCGACGCCGACCTGGAGAACTTTCACGAGCACGCCGCGACCATTCGGAATATCCGAAATGCTGGGCTTATCGATGTCCCGCAGGTGCATAGTGTGCGCCTTACCGGGATGGACGGCGATCGCTTTCATGGGAGGAAACTCTCTGTTTTCACGCATCGGCTCGGGCGGAGCCGCTTCAGGCTGGTTCTGTGATTTCAAATCAAAACGGGTAGGCTATCATTAAAAAGTGAACGGACCAGAATACAGGAGCCACCGATTGTCGTCCAATGCACCCCTTGAGAAATTCCGTCCCGCTCCCGCCTCGCGCACCATGCAACTGGGAGATCTACGCATAACAGCCGTTTCCGGGGGAACGTACCGTCTGGATGGCGGCACTTTGTTCGGTGTCGTCCCGCGAAAGCTCTGGTCGAAGCACTTCGAGCCGGACGAGCGAAACACGATTCTGCAGGAAACGAACTGCATTCTCGTCGAAACAGGAACGGAACGGATTCTGATCGACACCGGTTACGGCTCCAAGCTGCCTGAGAAGTTCCGTTTTCATCATGCCATCGAGGATGGGAACGCCCTGGTGATGAACCTTGAGGCAGTAGGGGTTTCTCCGGAGGGGATCGACCGGGTCATTCTGTCGCATCTCCATTTTGACCATGCCGGAGGTGGAACGCGTCAGGCCGACGATGGGACGATCGTGGCGACCTTTCCTAACGCCGAATACGTGGTCAACCGCAGTGAGTGGGAAGCCGCCAGCAGTGATGCCGAAGAGCTGAAAGGCTCCTACTTCCGCGCCGACTTCGAGATCCTTCAGGAAACCGGACAACTGCGGCTCGTATCGGATGGCGACGAGATTGTTCCCGGCATCAGCGTCTGGCAGAGCGGGGGGCACACGCTCGGGCATCAGTCGATCCTGCTGGAAAGTGGCGACGAAGGAGCGGTTTATGCAGGAGATCTCTGTGCCACGGCCGCTCATTGTCCGATGGCGTGGTGCATGGCATACGACATGTATCAGCTGCAGACCCGGCAGAACAAGCTGAAGCTGATGGAGCTGATTCAGGATCGCGGCTGGTGGCTGCTGTTCGATCATGACCCGTACCAGTGGGGAGCGATTTCCCAGTCATGAGCGAACCACCGTCCGCCAGAACCAGAAGAAGAAAGCGGCTGCATCTGGCCCTGATCTTTGTCACTCTCTGCGTCCTGGCGATTCTGGTTCGATTTGCCATGACACCCCTACGCGAAACAGGAGTTGATGGGATGACGCTGAAACCTTGCCCGGAAACTCCGAACTGCGTTTCGACCCAGGCGACCCTCGATTCGCAGAAAATGGAGCCGATCCCGTTTGAAGGCTCTGTCGATGAGGCTCGACAACGGCTCAAAAGCATTCTGGAATCGTTGCCCCGTACAAAGATTGTCGAGGAACGGGACGACTATCTGCACGCCGAGGCTCGCAGTCTCGTCTTTCGGTTCGTGGATGATATCGAGTTCGTAATCGACGAAGCGGCTGGGGTCATTCATTTCCGATCCGCCGCCCGGCTCGGCACCTGGGACTTCAATGTGAACCGCAAGCGGATTGATGAGATCCGACAGAAGTTCGAGGCGGCTTCCTGAGGCTTTCCCTTGTTCCACCTCAGAGGGTGTCTAGAACGAACATGTGACGTCGTATCGTGTCTTTCGCACTCAGGAGAAGGTTCCATGTTCCGAAAACGTGTTCTCGCCAGTGTCTCGGCTGTTGTTGCTCTCGTGTTCGCTGCCGGGCTCGGACGGGCCGGTGACCAGATCCCTGAGGAGGTTCTCGAAGCCGCCGAGGTGCTCAAGCAGGCTCTGCAGGATCGTTCTCTGAAGAAATCTTCGACAATGGAGGACTGGAAGGAGGTTGCCCATCGGGCTGGCGAGATGTTGCCCGAGGACCATTACGGCGTCGCCATGCTGCGGGAGGCGGTTGAGCGGGCACAGCAACAGTCCACGGAAAGTGAGATGATCGAGCGAATGCGGCGGGAGCTGGAGTGGGCTCGCGAATCGCTGACGTTCGTCCCTGTGGTCGAAGGCGAGCTGCCGCAGGGCTTCCCTGAGATCACGCCGGTGAATGTCATCGAAGTGAAAACTTATCCTGGCTACCGAATTGCCAAAGCTGGTATGACCAATGGCCAGGACGGCACCTTCATGAGGCTTTTCGGCCACATCAAGCGGAACGAAATCGCGATGACGGTACCGGTTGAGATCAATTACGAGTCGACCGGGCCGGACGCGGATCAGGAATCAATGGCCTTCCTTTATCGAAAGCCGGAGATGGGCAGCACGGGAGCCGACCCCGCCGACGAGCGCGTGGAAGTGGTCGACGTGCCGGCCGGGAAGTTTGTGTCGATCGGCTGCCGGGGCACAGCCGGACGTAGCGAACTTGACTTCGCGGTCAAGCGGCTGGAGGAATGGCTGGAGACGCAAGGTGCGGAATATGAAGCAACTGGAGCGATGCGCACGATGGCTTACAACAGTCCATTCGTGTTGCCGTTCAACCGCTACTTTGAAGTCCAGATCCCTGTGAGACAGGTCGATAACGAAAGATGAGCCATTCGGCTGCAGCGGCGACTCGAGCCGCGTCTCCAGGAAGGGAACTGATAAGACCAGTCCAGCGAAATAATCGGTGCCGGGTGAATTGCGAGTTCTTTTTGCTTGTACATTTGGGTACGCAGATTTAGATTCAGTAAGTATCAAAAAATCGAATCATTCTGATTCTTTGGCGCGAATCGATTTTCACCTGTCGGTGTTTAAACGGGACACGAAGCGTCTTCGGTCCGTTTCATATCCTTTCTGGAGTGTGGTTCCATGGAATCGCGTTTTGCTCTGTTTTCGCGTCGTCATCCAACTTTCCGTTCCGCGTTCACTCTGATTGAGTTGCTCGTTGTCATCGCGATCATCGCGATTCTGGTCGCCCTGCTGCTGCCGGCCGTCCAGCAGGCCCGGGAAGCGGCCCGCCGTTCAAGCTGTAAAAACAATCTGAAGCAGATTGGTGTGGCTCTCCACAATTATCACGACACCCACTCGGTTTTTCCTCCGGGTCAGCTGCGCGGCTATCGATCCACTCCGACCGCCGGCGAGTACGGCAACGGGGCTGCCTGGAGCGCGATGCTGCTCCCCTTCCTGGAGCAGGGCACGATCTACGACGCCATGAACTGGCAGATCGGACTGTTTGAAGGAACGAACAAGACCCTGATCAACTCCCTGGCTCCCGTTCCGGTCTTCCTCTGCCCCAGCGATTCTGAGCGTCCGGTTAAAGGCTCGATCCATGCCAGTACGGCGACCAATTACGTTTCATCAGCTCCACGAATGAGCTATTTCGGTAGCTCGGGATCATTCAACAACTGGAGCGACAGTACGAGCACAAAACTGTCTGGTGGTTTCTTTACGATCGATCCGGCTCCCGCTTCCAACATGGCCTCGATTAAAGACGGAACCTCGAACACAATCGCCGTCGGCGAAGCTTCGGGATCAGTCTGGACGGGCGGCTCGTTCCTCGGCGTTCAGAACGGCACGCAGACAATCGGTGGCAGCGATAATGCCTGCTGTCAGGACTGGTTCCTGAAGATCGCCCTCTATCCAATCACCAATAAGGGGCCCGTGTCGACCTACGCATCGTGGCGTTTCGGGAGTGAGCACGATGGCGGTGCCCAGTTTGTGATGGCGGATGGTTCAGTTCGCTTTATCTCCGAGAACATTAATCACGTTCTTGAGAAGACCAACAACGATACGTCAACGGTAAAGCACGAAGCGATTCACGGCAGCGGCTGCCTCTGGCGGGCTGAGGCCAATTCGTGTGCGACGACACCTGGCGACTTTGATAACAAACCTGGCCTGGCCAATCACTTCGGTGTCTGGCAGCGGCTGCATCACAAGCGGGATGGTCTCGTAATCGGCGAATTTTAACGACAAGATTCAACGCGGACTGCTTTCAGGTCTCACCGATTCAGGTGGCATCCGGTTCGCGGCTCAATGGAATCATGACTTGGTCTGACGTTAACTCAAGACGGTCATCCGCACGACATGTCGTGGCCGATGACCGTCTTTCCTTTCTTTCCTGTTCATCGATCTGATCGTTCGCTCTCCGGGCAAGCGATCTTTTTTCGTTTCTGGCGGCGTGATTTCTCGCGTAGCCTTGCCCGATTCGGGCTTTGGAAATGTTCAACCTGTTTTCCTTCGAATGTGACTGCGCGAAAGAGAATTTCTCGCGTCTCTCACGCTTTCTGCTCTGGAACCTTCATAACCCGTAACAGCGCTTCTTCCCGTTCTCAGTTAAAGGAGATGCCATCGATCCATGCCAGGGCTGTTAGCCCGCCACCAGAACGCCCGGTCTGAGTGCGTTCTGTGTAACGAAAACCTGTCAGACGCAACAGTTTTATCGAATACATCTTGAAAGGGGCCCTCATGGTCACCAAACGTTGCGCATTTACATTGATCGAACTTCTCGTCGTCATCGCGATCATCGCCATTCTGGTTGCACTGCTTCTGCCCGCCGTTCAGCAGGCCCGGGAGGCGGCTCGTCGAAGCGCCTGTAAGAATAATCTGAAGCAGTTCGGCCTCGCCCTGCACAACTACCACGACACGCACTCAGTCTTTCCACCCGGACAAATTCGCGGCCGAAATTCGTCTGTTAACTTGGAGTACGGTAACGGATTCAGTTGGGGATCGATGCTTCTGCCTTATCTCGAGCAGGGTGCGATTTACGATCAGTTAAATTTCGAAATCGGCGTCTTTGAAGGAGCTAACAAGACATTGATTCAGAGTCTGGGGCCGATCGATGTAGCGCTTTGTCCAAGCGATACGGAGCGACCTCGACTGCGCAACATCCATGCTTCCACGACACCAAATTACGTATCATCGTTGCCGAATTTGAGCTATTTCGGGAGCTCGGGAGCATTCAACAACTGGAGTGACAGTACCAGTACTAAGCTCTCCGGGGGCTTCTTCACGATTGATCCGGCTGCGCCATCAACCATGGCATCCATTAAGGACGGCACTTCGAACACCATCGCCATCGGCGAAGCTTCCGGGGCGGTTTGGGGCGGAGGTTCATTCCTGGGAGTTCAGCACAATACCCAGACGATTCCGGGTGCGGATGTTGCGTGCTGCCAAGACTGGTTCCTGATTTACGCTCTGTACCCAATCACGAATCAGGCTCCGGCTCCATACGGAGCGAGCATTCGTTTCGGGAGCGAGCATGACGGAGGCGCTCAATTCCTGATGGCTGACGGCGGCGTTCGTTTCATCTCCGAGAACATCGATCACATTCTCGAGAAAACCGATCTGGACGCGAACCACAAAGCTGCCAACGGAGCCGGTTGCCTCTGGCGGACTGACAGTAACCAGTCCTGCGGTTCCGGGGGTACCGGACAGTTCGATAACAAAGCGGCTCTGTCGAGTCTGATGGGAGTCTGGCAACGGCTGCATCATAAACGGGATGGACTCGTGATCGGCGAATTCTAAACCCGATCAAGCATCCCTTCGAAAACTGTTATTTCTTGTTTTCTGAATCCGCAAGCACAGAAGGAGGAAAGAGCACAACGGGTTTTCTGGCCACGGGCCGGCGTGCAGAGCTGACTGAACGACAGTCGGCTCCGCACGCGTTTTCATTCATGTCGAACATCGCCACATATTTTCTGTTCATATCACGAAAGACACGAACATGATCCTGAGACGTCGAGCATTTACATTAATCGAGCTTCTCGTTGTTATCGCAATCATCGCCATTCTGGTGGCCCTCCTGTTGCCGGCTGTGCAACAGGCCCGCGAGGCCGCCCGCCGCAGCTCCTGCAAAAACAACCTGAAGCAGCTCGGGTTGGCACTGCACAACTATCACGACACTCACCGCGTCTTTCCGCCGGGACAGATCCGCGGTCGGATGACCAGTCCCACCCGGGAAATGGGGGGCGGTTTCAGTTGGGGCTGCATGCTGCTTCCCTACCTGGAGCAGGGGGCCATCTACGATCAGATGGACTTCACGATCGGAATCTTCGAAGGATCCAACAAGACTCTGATCCTTGGACTGGGGCCGATCGATGCTGTTCTTTGCCCGAGTGATACCGAGCGTCCCAAGCTGAGAAGCGTCCATGGAGGTTCAACGCCGAACTACATGTCGTCGTTGCCGAATACCAGCTACTTCGGATCATCCGGAGCCTTCAACAACTGGAGTGACAGCACGAACCCGCGGCTGTCTGGCGGGTTCTTTACCATCGATCCGGCTGCGCCATCAAAGATTGCGACGATTAAAGACGGAACTTCGAACACCATCGCCGTCGGAGAAGCTTCTGGGTCAGTGTGGGCTGGTGGGTCGTTCCTGGGACTTCAGCATAACACGCACTCGATCGGCGACTCCGATCCAGCCTGCTGCCAGGACTGGTACCTGAACTACGCGCTCTATCCGATCTCGAATAAGCTGCCGGTTCCTTATGGGGCGAATATTCGCTTCGGAAGCGAGCACGACGGTGGAGCCCAGTTCCTGATGGCCGACGGAGCCGTCCGCTTTATCTCCGAGAACGTGGATCACATTCTCGATACGACGGACGCCGACATGTGGCACAAACCAGCCAATGGAGCCGGATGTCTGTGGCGCAATGGGGCCGGCGGATGTGCGGACGGTTCCACCGGAGCCTTCCGGGACAAGGCGGCTCTCGCCAATCTGATGGGTGTCTGGCAGCGACTGACCCACAAGCGGGATGGTCTGGTGGTCGGCGAGTTCTAGCCGCTTATCGACAGCTGCCCTGGGTACGGGACACGACACCGAAATCTCTCTGAGAATGGGCGACTTCTGCATTGCGGAGGTCGCCCATTTCTCATTCCTGGCAACCGAAGTCCGGGGCCAGTTCCAGTTCGGCGCGTGACCGAAAAGCTGATCGATCCGTCGCCGCAAAGTCAGGTCCGGGCAGTATCTACGTGGGCGACCACGAAGGGATGAAGGGAGCTTGTGGACAGGTCGAAAATCTTTTTCGGCGGGGTCACAAATTCCTTGACAGAATGAATTGGCCACGGTGATAATCTGCATCGTTGATCGTTTGTGATTCCCTGCGATCGATTTCCCTTTCCCCTCGGAATCATTCTTCCTTTTCTTGTCAGGATCTATCGATGAAACGCCGTGGTTTTACCCTGATTGAGTTGCTCGTCGTGATCGCGATCATTGCGATCCTCGTCGCACTGCTGCTGCCGGCCGTTCAGCAGGCCCGTGAGGCGGCACGTCGTTCGAGTTGTAAGAACAACCTGAAACAGCTGGGACTGGCTCTGCACAACTACCATGACACCCATTCTGTCTTTCCTCCGGGACAGATTCGGGGATATCGTCCCCTGGCGAGTCCGGCCTATGAAGAGCATGGCAACGGGTTCAGCTGGGGAGCCATGCTGCTTCCGTTCCTGGAAGAGTCCGCCGTCTACGATGGACTTGATGCTGGACAGGGCATCTTTCTCGGCACCAATAAGACGTTCGTTCAGAATCTCAGTTTCTTCGACTTCGCGATTTGTCCCAGCGACGTCGATCGTCCCCGGTTGCGGGCTGCGAATACGTCGGGACAACCCGGTTATATGACGTCGCTTCCGAACACGAGTTACTTCGCTTCGACCGGTGCGTTCAACTACGCCGACAGTTCGAACGTGAAGTATTCGGGTGGAGTCTTTACGACCGATCCCGCCCCGGCTTCGACGATGGCGACTGTAAAGGATGGGACGTCGAACACGATTGCCATCGGAGAGAAGTGTGGTTCGGTCTGGGGGGGAGGATCGTTCCTCGGTTACAACCACTCGAGCATTGCCAAAGGGGGACAGGACTTCTGCAATGGTCCCGACTGGTATCTGGGCTATGCACGTTTTCCGCTGACGAACCAGTTCAACTCGACGCTGTATGCGGCCAGCACCCGATACGGTAGCGAACACGACGGCGGCGCGCAGTTTGTGATGGCGGATGGCTCCGTGAGATTCATCTCGGAAAACATTAACCACACTCTCGAGACCGAAGGTCACGCGACTGAAACAGCCGCCCGTGGAGCCGGTTGTCTCTGGACGAATAACCCGGGGGGATGTGCAGACGGGACCGGCGGCGCCTGGAACAATAAGACCGCCCTGGCGGGCTTTATGGGCATCTGGCAGCGTCTCCACCATAAGAATGATGGACTGACCATCGGCGAGTTCTAAAGGGAAGTGCTCGACGCCCTGAGCAGGATGTCCCGCACAGGACGCTGAAGCGATCCCTTTTTGATAAAGAGCGACTTCTGCATTCCGGAAGTCGCTCTTTTGTCATTTCTGGCGATTGGATGTCAGGATCCGACTGGGCGACCATGCTGGAGGGGACGGTTTTCCGGGCTGGTCAAAATTCTTTGTCTGCGAGGAGGCAAATTTCTTGACATTATGATTTGGCCGTGGTGATAATCCGCATCGTAGATCGGTCTTGATTCCGCCCGATCGATTGTCATTTCCCCCCGGAATCATCCTCCCTTTTCTCGCCAGGACGTATCGATGAAACGCCGCGGTTTTACCCTGATTGAGCTGCTTGTTGTGATTGCAATCATTGCGATCCTTGTTGCATTGCTGCTGCCGGCCGTCCAGCAGGCCCGGGAGGCGGCACGTCGCTCGAGTTGTAAGAACAACCTGAAACAGCTGGGACTGGCTCTGCACAACTACCACGACACGCATTCTGTGTTCCCCCCGGGACAGATTCGCGGCTTCTTCGATGTGCCGAACTCGACGACCGACCAGGAATTCGGCAACGGCTTCAGCTGGGGCGCGATGCTGCTTCCGTTCATGGAGCAGGGGCCGACCTACGATCAGCTCGATTTCTCGCTCGGCGTGTTCCAGGGAAACAACAAGACCGTCATCCAGAATTTGATCTCTCCTCCAGTTGTTATCTGCCCCAGCGATTCCGATCGTAGCCCGCGTCGTGCCTTTCACACCAACGGCAACCTGAACTACATGTCGTCGGTGCCGAGCACGAGCTACTATGGGTCGACCGGACCGTTCAACTGGAGTGATGGCACGAACATGCGGACCTCGGGCGGATTCTTCACCATCGATCCCGCGCCCGCTTCGACAATGGCCTCGATCAAAGACGGAACGTCCAACACGATCGCTGTGGGTGAGAAAGCTGGTTCCGTCTGGAACGGCGGTTCGTTCCTGGGAGCAAACAGTTCTGCTCAGGTCCAGGGTGGTTCGGACTTCGCGAGCAGCCAGGATCATTACCTGAACTACGCCCGCTATCCGATTCAGAACACCCCGGTCTCCGTTTACACCAACATCCGGTTCGGCAGCGAGCATG